>MHGT01000027.1:12344-36550 GCA_001805695.1 Omnitrophica WOR_2 bacterium RIFCSPHIGHO2_02_FULL_67_20
TGCGAGTTTTCAGGAGGCGGCGGTCGAGGTCCTGGTCGCCAAGACGCTCCGCGCCTGCCAGCGGACCGGCATCCGGCGGGTGGTGGTGGGCGGCGGGGTGGCCTCCAACCGGCGGCTCCGGACGCGGTTCGCCGAGGCCGCATCGGCCAACAAGCTGCAGGTGGTGTTTCCGCCGCCCTCCCTGTGCGTGGACAACGGCGCGATGGTGGCCGGCATCGCGTACCCGCTGCTGCAGCGCGGCCGGACGGCCCCCTTGTCCCTGAACAGCGATCCGAACCTTTGCTTGGCGTGACCCTAACAAAGGGAGGTGGGGATGGCGATTCGACGGAGGGGAGACGAAGGGACGGCGGAGAAGTGGCTGGAAGTGGACGCGAGCATGACCGGCTCGATGGTGTTCAAGGATCCGGTCAACCTGCAGATCAACGGGCGCTTTGACGGGACGCTGGAGGCCAAGGGCAATCTCTCCATCGGCGAGAAGGCCGAGGTGAAGGCGACGATCAAGGGCGAGTCGGTCACCGTCAGCGGCACTGTGAACGGCGACATCGTGGCCACGGCCCGCGTGGAGCTGACCGCGACGGCCCGCATCCGCGGCAAAGTGGCCAGTCCCCGCATCGTTATGCAGGATGGTGCCGTGCTCAACGGGACGCTCGAAATGACCGGCGGCTCCAGCGAGGGCGCATGGATGACCGTGGACGAGATCGCGCGCTACCTGGAAGTGGATGCGTCCACCGTGACCCAGTGGGCGCAGGCCGGCCGGCTGCCCGCGCAACGGGAAGGGAACCAGTGGCAATTCAACCGTTCCAAGGTCGAAGAGTGGCTGGCGCAGGAGCGCATCAAGTAACGTTGAGCCGGTTTAGCCCGTTAGGCCGGTTAGGCCCGTTGGGTCAACGGGCTCAACGGGCCCAACGGGCCCAACGGGCAACACGGGCTTAACCGAACATGGAAAAGTTGTGGACGACCAGTGAAGTTGCGGTGTTTCTCGGCATTGCTGAAGTGGACGTCGAGGAGCTTGTCCGGCAGGGAAAGCTGACGGGCTACAAGCTGGGCGGACAGTTCCTCCGCTTCCGGCCAAACCAGGTCGAGGAACTGAAGCGGACGATGCGGTTCCGGCCCACGACCGCCTCGGCGGTCCGGCGCGAGGGCTGGTGGGGCAAGGCGAGAGAGTTCGTCTACTTCTACGATTTTTATCTTGTGTCGGCCACCTTCCTGGCGCTCTTGGTCGTCTACCTCATCGCTTCCAGCTAGCCGGCTGAGCTGGTTTTCCGTCGCGGATCGAACGGGCGAAACGGGCCAACGGGCACAACAGGCCAAACCGAATGATTGACGAACGAACGCTCCGGCGCTGGATGCGGCGGGTCCGCGACGGGAGCCGGCCGCCCCAAGCACTCATTGAGGAGCTGCGCCGGCTGCCCTTCACGGATGTCGGGGGGGCCCGCCTCGATACGCACCGCCGCCTCCGACGCGGCCTGCCGGAGGTCGTCTTCGGCGAAGGCAAAACCCCCGGCCAGCTTGTCCGCATCGTTCACGGGCTGGTCCGTTCGGGCGAGATGGCGCTGGTCACCCGCCTGGAGCCCCGAGTCTTCGACGCGATCCGCCTCCGATGCCCGAACCTCCGCTATGACCCCGTGGCCCGCCTCGCCTACCGACCGGGACGGTCCCGGCCGTCGAAACGCGGCCTGGTGGTGGTCGTGACGGGCGGCACGTCCGATCTGCCGATCGCCGAAGAGGCGGCGCGGACGCTCGAGCTCTTGGGCAGCCGGGTGAGCCGGATCTATGACGCGGGCGTGGCCGGCATCCACCGGTTGCTGAGCCGGTGGCGGCTCCTCCACCGGGCCCGGGCCATCGTCGTCGTCGCCGGCATGGAAGGGGCGCTGGCCAGCGTCGTCGCCGGCCTCGTCCGGTGCCCGGTCATCGCGGTCCCCACCAGCGTCGGATACGGCGCCGGCTTTCAGGGACTCGCGCCGCTCTTGACCATGCTCAACAGCTGCGTGCCCGGCATCGGGGTCGTCAACATCGACAACGGGTTCGGAGCCGGCTACCTGGCCCACGTCATCAACTGTCCTGCGAAATGAGCGTCAAAACGCTGCTCTCGTGTCACGTGAAACGTGTTACGTGTCACGTGGTTGGAAACCTCTGGTTTTGCTTTGGCTGTCACGTGACACGTTACACGTGACACGTTGCACGAACGCGGCGAGCTAAGGCACTATCGCCATGCGGATTTACACGGCGTCCTACCGCCGGACGGGCCGGCTCGTGCCGAAGCGGAAGCGCGGGCTGCGGGCCGGCTCGGTGATCCTGAGGCCGGGAACCTCGATGCCCTGGCATTCCACCAAGGAGCGGGAGGAACTCATCATTGCGCTGGCCGGGCGCGTTCACCTTGACGTGGAGGATGCGCCCGGGCGCCGCCGCCAAACCGTCCTCTCCGAGGGCCGCTGCGCCCTGTTGCCGCCTCGCACACCCCACGCCGTGAGCAACCACTCAAGACGCACCGCCCGCTACCTGTATGTCACCGGGAAATGAAGAAGAGGATTACGCAGATTATAAAGGCAGATTCCGCGGATGAAAACCAAATCCGCGTAATCCGCTTTTCAAATCCGCGCAATCCGAGCGTTGTTTTTTGATGATCATCACGCTGCGCGCGGACACGCTGGTCAACCGGCTCGGGCAGCTCGGCATCGCCACGCCGAGACAGCTCGAGCAGGCCAAGCAGGATCTGCCGGCCAGCCAGGACCGTTTCAGCGCGATCCTCGTCCGGCAGGGCCTGCTGCGCGATCCGGAAGCGGGCAAACGCCTTGCCCCGCAGCTCGGCCTCCTTCCTCAGCGCGTGCCGGGCGGTCGCGAGCCGGCACCAGCCGCCGACCGCGTGCCTGCGGCGCTGTGGCGCAGCCACCGGCTCGTTCCGCTGCGGGAAGCGGATGGCAGGCTCCTGCTGGCGACGGACGACCCGCTTTCCGTGTTCGCGCTCGAGTTCCTCAGCGGCCGGTGCGGCTGTCCGCTGGAGGCGATCTTGGTGCGCGAGCAGGACCTGACGCCGATGCTCGACGCCGTCCAGGCCCCTGCTCCCGCTGCACCGGCTCAGCCGCCGGCTTCCGTCCGTCCCCCTGCGCCGGCCTCGCCCGGCGCGGCGCAGGCCGGTCCGCCCCGCCCCGCGCCACCCGCCACGCCGTCCATGCTGGTCCACGCGGCGCTCCCCGCGTCCGCGCAGATATCGGCGAAGCCGGCCGAAAGCACACCCGCTCCCCCGCCGAGTCCTGCGGCGGCCCCGCCCCCGGCGCGCGAGCCGGCGCGGGCGGGAGCACCGCAGCCGGGGTTCGACGCCGGCGACGAGCCGATCATCAAGCTCGTTGATTCCATGTTCTCCGAAGCGGTCCGCATGCGCTCGAGCGACATCCACCTGGAGCCAAGCTCCCATGACCTGCGCGTGCGCTACCGCATCGACGGCGTCCTGCATGATGTGAACAGCTCG
The DNA here is from genome assembly GCA_001805695.1 of Omnitrophica WOR_2 bacterium RIFCSPHIGHO2_02_FULL_67_20. Classification (GTDB taxonomy): domain Bacteria; phylum Omnitrophota; class Gorgyraeia; order Aquiviventales; family Aquiviventaceae; genus 2-02-FULL-67-20. The sequence goes on from MHGT01000027.1 coordinate 15,811, forward strand.
CCCAAAGCGCTGCAGGGCCCCATCGTCAGCCGCATCAAGATCATGGCGGGGCTGAACATCGCGGAGAAGCGGCTGCCGCAGGACGGTCGGCTGCAGCTGACCGCCGAGGGCCGACCGATGGACGTGCGCATCTCCACGCTGCCGGCGCTGCACGGCGAGTCGGTCGTCATGCGTTTGCTCGACCGCGGCCAGCCCGTCCGCGGCCTCCCGGAGATGGGCCTGGCGCCGGACGACCAGCGCATCTGGCAAGAGCTTCTCCGCCGGCCGCACGGCATGGTCCTGGTCACCGGCCCCACCGGCTCCGGGAAAACCACGACGCTCTACGGGGCCATGGCGGCGCTGAACCAGCCCGACCGCAAGCTCATCACCATCGAGGATCCGGTCGAGTACCAGCTCAGCGGCGTGAACCAGGTGCAGGTCAAATCCTCGATCGGGCTCACGTTCGCCGCCGGCCTGCGGTCGATGCTGCGCCAGGCGCCCGACGTCATCATGGTCGGCGAGATCCGCGACCAGGAAACCGCGCAAATCGCCATCCAGGCGGCGCTGACCGGCCATCTCGTCTTTTCAACCCTGCACACGAACGACGCACCCTCCGCCATCACGCGGCTCATGGATATGGGCATCGCGCCGTTCCTCGTCGCCTCAACGGTGCAGGGGGTGCTGGCCCAGCGCCTCGTGCGGCGCATCTGTCCGTCCTGCCGGATCACCGATAACGCGGCGGCGGATGAGCAGGCCTTCCTCGGCCCTCCGGAGGTCGCCCAGGTGATCCGCAGCAACGGCTGCGACAAGTGCCACGGGTCGGGCTTCCTGGGGCGCATCGGCATCTTCGAGATGTTCGTCATCACCGAGCGGGTCCGCCAGCTCATCGTCGCCAAGGCCAGCGCCTCGGTCCTGCGCGCGGTGGCGGCCAAGGAGGGGATGCGGGGGCTGCGGGAGGACGGCGCGGTCAAGGTGCGCGAAGGGCTGACCACGGTGGCCGAAGTCCTGCGCGTCGTCATGGGTTCGGAGGAATAACCGGATGGCGGAAGACGTCCCGCGCCTGAACCTCGAGAACCTGACGGCGGCGTTCGCCCAGGCCGGCGCTCTCGCCGGAGCCGAGGCGGGCAAGGACGCGATCCAGCTCGTCGAGCTGGCGAGCCAGGCGCCGGTCATGCGGCTGGTGGACTCGGTTCTGCTTGAGGCGGTCAACCGCCGGGCCTCCGACGTCCACATCGAGGCCTTCGAGCAGGAGATGGCGATTCGCTACCGCATCGACGGGCGCTGCTACCAGGTGGCCCAGCCGCCGAAAACGCTCTCACTGGCTCTCGCGTCCCGCCTCAAGGTCCTCGCGAACATGGACGTGGCGGAGTCGCGCCTGCCGCAGGACGGCCGGATCCTGATCACGGTGGACAACCGGCAGATCGACCTGCGCGTGTCCACGCTGCCCACCATCCACGGCGAGAGCATCGTCCTGCGGGTGCTCGACAAGGGCTCGCTCGACAAGACGCTCTCCCAGCTCGGCATGGACCCGGCCGCGCAGGAGGCCATCGAGCGGCTCATCCAGCGGCCCAACGGGCTGCTCCTCGTCACCGGCCCCACCGGAGCGGGGAAGACGACGACGCTGTACGCCTGCCTCACGAAGCTCAACCGGCCCGAGGTCAAGCTGATCACCACCGAGGATCCGGTCGAGTACGACCTCAACGGGCTCGTGCAGGTGGCGGTGAACGCCAAGATCGGCCTCTCCTTTTCGACGTCGCTGCGCGCGATCCTGCGGCACGACCCGGACGTCATCATGGTCGGCGAGATCCGCGACCTGGAGACGGCGCAGACCGCGGTGCAAGCCTCGCTGACCGGCCACCTCGTCTTCTCGACCCTGCACACAAACGATGCGCCCGGCGCCGTGACGCGGCTCCTCGACATGGGGGTGGAGCCCTTCCTCGTCACCTCGACCGTCACCGGGGTGCTGGCCCAGCGCCTGATCCGGGCGCTGTGCGGCGCCTGCCGCGCGCCGGTCGAGCCGACCCCGGAGGATCTGGCCGCCCTGCATCTCACGGCCGACCAGCTGAGCGCTCCGCTCATGCGCGCGGTCGGCTGTGAGGCCTGTCAGGGGATCGGCTATACGGGACGGACCGGGTTGTACGAGCTCCTGATCCTGACGGAAGCGATGCGGCCGCTGGTGATCGAGCGCGCCAGCGTGAGTGAGCTGCGAATCAGGGCGCGCGCCGAAGGGATGCGGACGCTGCGCCAGGACGGGGTCACCAAAGTCCTGGCCGGCGTGACCACGGTGGAGGAGATGATCCGGGAGACCCAGGACTATGAGTAACAATAAACGGATTTTAGATTTTGGATTTTGGATTTTGGAATGGCGGCGTCCCGACTCGGTGTCCAATCCAAAATCTAAAATCAAAAATCCAAAATTCCTCGGTGGTTTTACACTCGTTGAACTGCTCGTCGTGATTGCGATCCTCGGCATCCTCATGGGGCTGGTCATGGCGGGTGCGCAGGCGGCGCGACGGCGGGGGGCCGTGACGAAGGCGAAGACGACCATCGCCTCGCTGGAAACGGCCATCGCCATGTACGACGGCGACATGGGAGCGTATCCACCGACCGGCAATGCGGAGCTGGTGTCTGCGCTGCAGGATGACCCGAACGACGTGGACTGGGCCGGCCCGTACGCGGAGTTCAAGGAGAACGAGCTCGATGACGGCCAGCTGATCGATTCCTGGGGCACCCCGTACGTGTACGTGTCGGTGAACGGCGGCGCCCCCCAGCACCGCACCAAATCCTTCGACCTCTACTCGCTCGGCCCCAACGCGACGGATGACGGCGGCGCCGTCGACGACATCGTGAACTGGTGAGCACCACATGAGGGGCACGGGGCGGGGGGCAGGGGGCGGAGAAACCCGTCGACCCCCCTTCGCCCTTCGCCCTTCGCCCTTCGCCCCGGCCATCACGCTGGTTGAGCTGCTCGTCGTCCTGGCCATCATCGGCCTCATCCTCGGCATGAGCGTGCCCGCCCTGACCCACTACGCGACCCAGCTTCGGCTGCAAGCCGCCACCCGGCAGGTGGTCGGCCTGGTGTCGCTCGCCCGGAGCCTGGCCATCGGCTCGCGGCAGAACCATGCCGTCGTCGTCGATCCGGAGCGCGGAGAGGTTTCCGTCGTCAACTTGGTGTCGGGCGAGCGGCTGGAGCAGGTGGCCCGCCTCCCCTCCGGCGTGACGGTCGATGTCCAGGTGGGCGGAGAGTCGGCTCCAGAGACCCGGGTGATCTTCCGTCCCACCGGCTCGTTGGAGGGACGGACCACCGCCCTGGTGTTGGCCAACAAGGAGAAGTCCCAGACGGTGACCATCACCGGCGCGACCGGCGCGGTGTCGGTGCAATAACTCTGTCAACCGCTTTAGGGTGGTGCCTTCATTGGTGTGATTTCGCAGATTTTGGAACGATTTCGCCGATACGGCCGTATCTGCGTAATCATCTCACAATCGGCGAAATCTACATTCAGGCACCACCCTTAATAGATGACACTTGACGGTTCCGCAAAACCATGTTAAAGTGCTCCTGCATGCACAACCACGTCCTCAGACCTTCGATTCCTGCTGGGGTCACCTTCCTCTTGATCATTTCCAACGCGAATCCCGCCGTCGCCGGACTGCGCGAAGAAGCGGCGTCCTACCGGACCCAAGGCTATGAGGCGCAGCGGCGCGGGGACAAGGTGGGGGCGCTGTCCAACTACCAGAAGGCGGCCGCACTCGACCCCACCTACCCGACCCCCAACAACGACATGGGGGTGCTCCTGGAGGAGGAGGGCCGGCTCGAGGAGGCCGAGCGGGCCTACCAGCAGGCGCTGACGCTCAACCCGAACTACCTGGAGCCGCACGCCAACCTCGCCATGCTCTACGAACGGACCGGGCAGAGGGAGAAGGCGATCTACTACTGGATGAAGCGGTATCAGCTCGGCGACCCCAACGACGCTTGGACCGCCCGGGCCGAGGAACGGCTCATGGCGCTCGGCGTGCTGAAGGACCACCCCGGCCTCAAGGGGAAGATTTACAGCCGCCGCCGGATCGCCGAGCAGGAGTTCCAGGCGCAAGCCAAATCCCGCGAGGAGTTTCACGCAATTACGGAAGAGCACGGCGACTGGCCGTAACGCCCAGCCGCACGCCCGCCGTTGCCACATCGTAACACCCCAACCAAACGTTCATTTCGCCTGGGATCGATGACGCTCCGGAAGGTGTTCCTGATCGACGGCACCGCCTTCTGTTACCGGGCGTTCTACGCCATCCGCTTGCTCAGCACGGCGGACGGCCGAGCGACCAACGCGGTCTACGGGTTCGCGCGCATGCTCCAGTCGCTCCGGGAGAAGGAGCGGCCGGACTACCTCGCCGTGGCCTTCGACGTGGGCAAGCCGACGTTCCGCCACCGCCAGTTCGAGGCGTACAAGGTCCAGCGCAAGCCTATGCCGGACGCGCTCATCGCGCAGCTGCCGCTGGTCAAAACGCTGCTGGCGGCGTACCGCGTGCCGGTCTTCGAGCAGGAGGGCTTCGAGGGGGAGGACGTCCTCGCCACGATCACGCATGCGCTCGCCCGGCCCGGCCTCCAGGTGTTCCTGGTGACCGGCGACAAGGATGCGCTCCAACTCGTCAACAGCCATGTCCTGGTGTACAACCCCCACAAGAAGGATGACCCTGTCCTGGATGCCGAAGCGGTCCGCGCGCGCTACGGCGTCGGGCCCGAGCAGATGGTGGACCTGATGGCGCTGATGGGCGATGAGATCGACAACATCCCCGGCGTGCCCGGCATCGGCGAGAAAACCGCCACCGAGCTGATCCAGCGCTTCGGCAGCGTCGAGACGCTCTACCGCCGGTTGGAGGAGGTCGAGCCCCCCGCCCGCCGGCAGAGCCTCGAGCGTTCGCGGGAGCAGGTGGGGTTGGCGCACGAGCTGGCGCGCATCAGGACCGACGTGCCGTTCTCTGTCGCGCTGGAGGATCTGGCGCCCCGCGAACCGGATTGGCGCGCGCTCCGGCAGCTCTTCCGCGACCTGGAGTTCAAGCAGTTGTTGGCCGGCGTCGACGGGGAAGCGCCGCCCAGCAGCCGGCCGGCGGTCACCGTCCGGCCGCTGGCCACCGCCGGGGACGTTGACGCGTGGCTGAGCGCCTGCCGCGGGAAGCCCGCAGCGCTCGGCTGCTGGCCGGTCGAGCCCCGCCCCGCCATCCATCGGGGCCCTGGAGCGAGCCCCGCTGACAGCGGGGCGAGTCGAGGGATAGAGGCCGTGATCCTGGCGCTGGCCGTCGAAGCCGGCGATGCGTGGGTGGACCGGTTTGACCGTGACGCTTTCCAGGGCGCGGTTGGGAAGCGCCTGGCCGCGTGGCTCGCTGACGCCAAGGCGGCAAAGATCGGCCACGACGCCAAGCTCGCCAAGCGCCGGCTCGGCCGGCTGGGCGCGGTGCTGGAAGGCGTCTCGGGCGATACGATGCTGGCCGCCTACCTCCTGAACCCGGCCCGGACGAACCAGACGCTCAGCGACCTGGCCGACGAGCACCTCGGGGCCCCGCTGAGCGCGCTGCCCAAGACCGAGCACTACACACAGCGGCTCGTGGACACCGAGCCGCCGCGCGAGCCGTTCGGCGCTCATGCGTCGGCGGTCCTGGAGCTGCACGGACGGCTCCTGCCGAAGCTCGACTCGGCCGGCCTGACGGCGCTGTATCTGGAGCTCGAGCTGCCGCTGCTCAACGTGCTGGCTGCGATGGAGGCGAACGGCATCGCGCTCGATGTGCCGTACCTGCAGGGCCTGAGCGCGTCCATGTCGGCCCGGCTCGCCCGATTGACCGAAGAACTCTACCAGCTGGCCGGCGTGACGTTCAACCTCAACTCCCCGAAGCAGCTCGGCCAGGTGCTCTTTGAGCGGCTCGGTCTGCGGGTGATCAAGCGCACGAAGACCGGCCCGTCCACGGACAGCGACGTGCTCCAGCAGCTCGCGGCCGAGCATCCGGTTCCGCAGAAGCTTCTGCAGTACCGCGAGCTCTCCAAGCTCGTCTCCACCTACGTGGACGCGTTGCCAAAGCTCGTCGATCCCGAGACCAAACGGCTCCACACCTCGTTCAACCAGGCCGCCACCGCCACCGGGCGGCTCTCGTCGAGCGAGCCGAATCTCCAGAACATTCCAATCAAGACGGAGCTGGGCCGCTCCATCCGCAAGGCGTTCACCCCGGGCCTGTCGGACGGCGTCCTGCTGGCGGCGGACTACACCCAGATCGAGCTGCGCATCCTGGCCCACCTCTCCGGCGACGACGACCTGGCGAGCGCCTTCCGCGAAGACCGCGACATCCACCGGTTCACCGCCTCGCTCATCTACGGCCTGCCGGAGGCCGAGGTCCAGCCCGAGCAGCGCAACGCGATGAAGGCGATCAACTACGGGATCCTCTACGGCATGACCGCCCACGGCCTCTCGAAAGAGCTGGGAATTTCCTACGAGGAGGCGCAGGCGTTCATCGACGCCTACTTCCAGCGCTACCCGAAGGTGCGCTCGTTCCGCGACGCGCAGGTTGAGCAAGCCCGGCGCGACGGCTTCGTCCAGACGCTCCTCGGGCGGCGGCGCTACATTCCGGAGATCAATAGCCCCGACCCGATGATCCGGCAGTTCGGCGAACGGATGGCGGTGAACGCCCCGGTGCAGGGCACGGCCGCCGACCTCATCAAGCGCGCGATGGTCCAGCTCGCCGCAGCGCTTGGCGAGCAGCGGCTGGCCTCCCGCATGGTCCTGCAGGTGCACGATGAGCTCGTCTTCGAAGCACCCGGCGCGGAGCTGACGGCGCTGGCGCTGCTCGTGCGGCGGGTGATGGAAGGCGCCATCCGCCTCGATGTTCCGCTGACGGTGACGCTCAAGGCCGGCCCCAACTGGCTCGAGCTGAGCGAAGTGAAATGAGCGTTCTGGTTCAGGGTGGGGGGTGGGGGGTGGGGGGCAATTGCCCCGAACCCCGAACCCCGAACCCCGAACCGTCTTGATGGTTGTCATCGGCGTCACGGGCGGCGTCGGGACGGGCAAGAGCACCGTCGCCGGCATGTTCCGCCGGCTGGGTGCTACGGTGCTTGACGCGGACGCCATCGCGCACCGGCTCATGGAGCCGAAGCGGCTCGCCTGGCGCAAGGTCATCGAGGCGTTCGGGCGTGGCATGCTCAACGAGGACGGCACGGTCAACCGGCGGCGGCTGGCCGCGCAGGTCTTCGAGCACGACGAGCGGCGGAAGCGCCTGGAAATGATCCTCCATCCGGGCGTGATGCGGGACGTCCGGAGGCAGCTCCATCGGCTGCGTCGGGCGCGCCGGGTCCGGGCGGTCGTCTTGGACATCCCCCTGCTCGTGGAGGTGGGGGCGCAGCACTTGGTGGACGCGCTGGTGGTGGTGACGGCACCGCCTGAGGTCCAGCGCGAGCGGGTGCGGCAACAACACGGGTGGTCGGATGCGGAACTGGACGCGCGCATCTGCGCGCAGTGGGATCTCTCGGCCAAGGCGGCGTTGGCCGACTATGTGGTCGACAATGCAGACGGCGTGGACGCCACGCGAACACAGGTGACACGGATATGGCAGAAGCTGGTACCGCTTCGCCGCAAGCGAAGCTCGACATCGCGGCGCTGAAAGGGCTCAAGATCTCCGAGCTGGCCAAGGTCGCCCGGGATTTGAACGTGAATAGCATCTCCGGCCTGAAGAAGCAGGACCTGATCTTCAAGATCCTCTCGACCCAGACGGAGCGGGAGGGGCTCATTTTCTCCTCCGGGGTCCTGGAGATCCTGCCGGACGGCTTCGGCTTCCTGCGCTCGCCCAACTACAACTACCTGCCGTGCCCGGACGACATCTATGTGTCGCCCTCCCAGATCCGCCGGTTCGACCTGCGGACGGGCGACGTCGTCAACGGCCAGGTGCGGCCGCCCAAGGAAGGGGAGCGCTACTTCGCGCTCCTGAAGGTCGAGGCGGTGAACGGCGAGAACCCGGAGGAATCCAAGGTCAAGGCGAACTTCGACAACCTGACGCCCATCTACCCGAACCAGCGGTTCGTGCTGGAGACGGGGCAGAAGGAGGTGTCCACCCGCATCATGGACCTCCTGACGCCGATCGGGAAGGGCCAGCGCGGCCTCATTGTGGCACCTCCCTACAGCGGCAAGACGGTGCTCCTACAGAAGATCGCCAACGCCATCACGACGAACAGCCCCGAGGTGGTCCTGATCGTCCTGCTCATCGATGAGCGGCCCGAAGAGGTGACCGACATGCAGCGCTCCGTGAGGGGCGAGGTCATCTCCTCGACGTTCGACGAGCCGGCGGAGCGGCACATCCAGGTGGCGGAAATCGTGCTGGAGAAGGCCAAGCGCCAGGTCGAACACAAGAAGGACGTCGTGATCCTCCTCGATAGCATCACGCGCCTCGCCCGCGCCTACAACACCGTTGAGCCCCACAGCGGGCGCGTGCTCACCGGCGGTCTCGATGCCAACGCCCTGCACAAGCCCAAGCGGTTTTTCGGCTCGGCGCGCGGCATCGAGGAGGGCGGGAGCCTCACCATTATCGGAACCTGCATCATCGACACCGGCTCCCGGATGGACGAGGTCATCTTCGAGGAGTTCAAGGGCACCGGCAACATGGAGCTGACGATGGACCGGAACCTGTTCCAGCGCCGCGTCTACCCGGCCATCGACATCCGGCGCTCGAACACGCGGCGCGAAGAGCTGCTCATCGCCAACGATGAGTTGCAGAAAATCTGGGTTCTGCGTAAAGTATTGAACGAGATGGACCCGGTGCAGTCGATGGAGCTGTTGATCGACCGGCTGTCCAAGACCAAGTCGAACCAGGAGTTCCTGGCCACGCTGGCGAAGAAAGGTTGAGCCCGTTGAGCCCGTTGAGTCCGTTGAGCCGGTTCAGCCCGTTGCGCCGGTTGGCGGACCAACAGGCCTAACGGACACAACGGGCTCAACGGACACAACGAACGAGGTGCATGGTCATGAAAGACGGCGTTCATCCGGAGTACGGCGAGTGCGCGATCACGTGCACCTGCGGAGCGGTGTACCACACGCGCTCGACCCGCAAGAGCCTGCACGTGGAGATTTGCGCGAGCTGCCACCCCTTCTTTACGGGCCAGCAAAGGCTCATGGACGTCGCCGGCCGCGTCGAGAAGTTCAAGCGCAAGTACACCCGCAAACTTCCCACCGCATGACGGGGATTTTAGATTTTGGATTTTTGATTTTCGATTTTAGATTGCGCGCGACGCCGCCGGGCAATCCAAAATCTAAAATCTAAAATAACCTCTTCGATTCCCTTCGCCTGATGCAGATTCCCCGCGATCAGCTCCTTGAGCATCTCGCCCGTCTGGATACGCGCTACACCGAGCTGGAGCGGCAGCTCGCGGATGCCGCCGCGACCCGCCCGGACCCCCACGCGTACCAGGCGCTCTCGCGCGAGCTCTCGGAGCTGCGCTCGATCGTCAGCGCCTACCGCACCTACCTGGCGCTGGACCACGACGCGGCCGAAGCGGAATCGCTCTCGCTCGCGCAGGGCGACCTGGAAGTGCGGGAGTTCGCCAAGGAGGAAGGGGTGTCGCTGCGCCGGCGCCAGGTGGAGCTGCTCGCCGAGCTTGAGCGCGACTGGCTCGCGCGCAACGAAACACCGGACCGGCCGTTCATCGTCGAGATCCGCGCCGGCACCGGCGGCCTGGAGGCGGGCCTGTTCGTCGGCGACCTGTACCGGATGTACACGAAGTACGCGGCCCGCTGCGCCCTGTCGGCCGAGCTGCTGGAGCTCCAGCGAACCGAGGCGGGCGGGTTCAAAGAGGTGGCGTTCGCCGTGAAGGGGCCTGGGGCCTGGAACCGGTTCCGCTTCGAGAGCGGCGTCCACCGGGTCCAGCGCGTCCCGACGACCGAGGCGCAGGGGCGCATCCATACCTCAACCGTCACGGTCGCCGTCCTCCCCGAACCGGAAGAGGTGGAGCTGCCGCCCATCCCGGCGAAGGACCTTCAGATTGACGTGTACCGCGCCTCCGGCCCTGGCGGGCAGGGGGTCAACACCACCGACTCGGCGGTGCGGATCCGCCACATCCCAACCGGCCTCATGGTGACCTGCCAGGATGAGCGCAGCCAGCTTCGGAACAAGGAGAAGGCGATGCGGGTGCTGCGCGCGCGGCTCCTCGACCGCCTGCAGCAGGAGCAGGAATCGCGGATCGCCTCGGACCGGCGCAAGCAGGTGGGCACCGGCGAGCGGAGCGAGAAGATCCGAACCTATAATTTTCCAGACCGGCGGGTGACGGATCACCGCGTCGGGCTGACCCTGCACAAGTTCGACGCCATCCTGGAGGGCGACCTGCAGGAGCTCACGGACGCGCTCACCGCGCATGAACGAACTCGTCAGCTCGGCTAAAGTGACAGTCACTTCCCAAAGCGGGAAAAGTGACTGTCACTTTTTGCGAGCGCTACTCCGCGAGGGTAAAGGTCGGCTGGAAGCCAGCATGGTCGAGAACGCCCGGCGCGAAGCCGAATGGCTGCTGTCGCACCTGCTCGGCATCCCGGCGATGGAGCTGTATCTCTCGCCGGATCGGGAGCTTCCCCCGCCGCTCATCGAGCGCTTCCTCTCCTCCGTCGCCCAGCGCGCCGCGGGGGTGCCCCTCCAGTACCTGCTCGGGGAAACGGAATTCTTCGGCGCCTCGTTCGCGGTCGAACCGGGCGTGTTCATTCCCCGGCCCGAAACCGAAGCGGTCCTGGAACGCGCCCTGGCCGCGCTCCGGCCGCAGGCGGGGAAGGGCCGGGAGCCGCTACGGCTCCTGGACTTAGGGACGGGCAGCGGCTGCCTCGCGGTGACGCTCGCCCGAGCGCTTTCTCCTTGTCTTGTCGTCGGCGTTGAGCTATCATGGACAGCGTTGTCGATGGCCCGCCGCAATGTGCGGCGGCACGGCGTGGAAGGGACGGTCCTGCTCGTCCAGGGATGCTGGGCCGACGCCCTGCGGGGAACGTTCGACGGGATCGTGTCGAACCCGCCCTACGTCCCCGGCGACCAGGTGAACCGCCTGCCGCTGGACGTGCGCCGGGAACCCCGGCTCAGCCTCGATGGCGGGCCGGAAGGGATGCGCGCGCTGGCGCATCTGCTGGCTGAGGCCCCTCGGGTCTTGCGGCCCCGCGGGGTCTTTGCGCTTGAGTGCGGCGAAGAGCAGGTCGAACGGCTCCTCCGCCTGGCGAGCGACGCCGACTGGGTTGAAGCCGCCGAGTCCATCAACGACCTGGCGGGACGCCCGCGAGGGCTGTTGCTCACGCGCCGCTAGAGCACACCTCAGGGTAATGGCCTAATTTTAGGGAGATTTCGCAGATTTCGTCCTGATTTCGCAGATAGACAAGATAGACAAAGGAATGTATCGGCGAAATCGTGACACAATCTGCGAAATCACAATGAAATAGGCTAGCACTCCTTTCAGGACATGTCGGCCGATACGCTGGTAATTCGACCCTGCGGTCCCCTGCACGGCACGGTGACCGTGAACGGCGCCAAAAATGCCGTGCTGCCGATCATGGCAGCCTGCTTATTGACAGCGGAGCGGTCGGTCATCGAGAACGTCCCCCACGTGACGGACGTCCTCACGATGATCGAGATCCTCCGGGGGCTGGGCGTGGCCGTGGAATTCGCCGGCGATCGCCTGACGGTGGCTCCCGGCCGCTACACCGGTACCGTGGCAGCCTACGATTTGGTCAGCCGGATGCGGGCGTCGGTGTGCGTCCTGGGACCGCTCCTGGCCCGGCATGGCCGCGCGCAGGTATCGATGCCCGGCGGCTGCGTCATCGGGCCGCGGCCCATCGATCTGCACCTGAAGGGGCTGCAGGCGCTGGGCGCCTCCTTCACCATCGAGCACGGCTACGTGGTCGGAACTACCCAGGCGCTGCGCGGTGGGCGGGTGTATCTCTCGGGCGCCTTCGGCTCCTCGGTCCTGGCGACGGGCAACGTCATGATGGCCGCGACACTCGCCCCCGGCACGACCGTCATCGAACACGCCGCCTGCGAGCCCGAGGTCGTGGACCTGGCGAACTTCCTCTCGGCGATGGGTGCTTGCATCGAGGGGCAGGGCAGTCCGGTCATCCGCGTCGAGGGGGTTCCACGGCTGCGCGGTGTCCGCTACCGCATCATCCCGGACCGCATCGAGGCCGGCACGCTCATGATCGCCGCGGCGATCGTCGGCGGCGATTTGGCCATCGACGGGGCGCTCGCCGAGCACCTGGGCGCCGTGATTGACAAGCTCTCGGAAGCCGGGGCGCAGGTGGAGAAGCGTAACGGCTCCATCCGCGTCCAGGCGAACCACCCCCTCCGGTCGGTGGAGGTGACGACGCTGCCGTTCCCGGGATTCCCGACTGATCTGCAGGCGCAGATGATGGCCTTGATGGCCGTCTCGCGCGGGGTGAGCGTCCTGACGGAAAAGGTCTATCCCGAACGGTTCATGCACATCTCCGAGCTGAACCGCATGGGGGCTTCGATTACGCGCGAGGGCTCGAGCGCTATCGTGAAAGGGGTGTCCCGGCTCTCGGGGGCGCCGGTCACGGCCTCGGATCTGCGCGCCTCGGCGGCACTCATGCTGGCCGGGATGGCGGCGGAGAACCAGACGGAGCTCCGTGGGCTGGAGCACCTGGACCGGGGCTATCAGGACCTGGAAGCGAAGCTCGTCCGGCTAGGCGCCAGCATCGAGCGGGTTTCTTCACTACCAGCCACCGGATAACCGGCCCAACAGGCTCAACCGGCCTAACCGGCTCAACGAAAAAGGAGTGCGCATGGTCGTGATTCGTTTGCAGCGGCGGGGCACCAAGAAGGCTCCGCATCATCGCATCGTGGCCATGGAGCGCCAACGCCCGCAGGGCGGGCGCGCGCTGGAAATACTGGGCTACTACGATCCATCCTACGAGCCGCCCAAGTTTTCGCTGGATGAGTCGCGGCTCGGCTTCTGGGTCTCGTCCGGCGCCCAAGTCTCCCCGGCGTTGGCCAGCCTCGTCAAGCGGTTCAAGAAGGTCTCCGTGGCGACAATCAAGAGTTGATGCGTCAGTGCGTTTCTGCGTCATGATCATTGACGTGATCACCATTTTCCCTGAGATGTTCCCGGGCGTGCTGGGCGCCTCGATGCTGAAGCGCGCCCAGGAGAGCGGGCGGCTCCGCGTGGCGGTCCATGACCTGCGCGACTACAGCCAGGACAAGCACCGCAAGGTCGATGACCGGCCCTACGGCGGCGGCCCCGGGATGGTGATGCGGGTCGAGCCGATCGTCGAGGCGGTGGAAGCGCTCACGCGCGACTGCGGGGACCACGGGGGCTGCGAGACCATCCTGATGAGTCCTGCCGGCGAGCGGTGCTCGTCCGCCCTCGCCCGGACGCTGGCCGACGTCGAGCATCTGATCCTCATCTGCGGCCACTACGAGGGGGTGGACGAGCGGGTGAAATCGCTCGTCGACCGGAGCGTCTCCATCGGCGACTACGTCCTGACCGGCGGGGAGCTGCCCGCCATGGTGCTCATCGACTGCGTGGCGCGCTACGTGCCGGGGGTGCTGGGGCACGAGCAGGCCACCGAGGAGGAATCGTTCGCCTCCGGCTGGCTCGAGTACCCGCAGTACACCCGGCCGCCCGCGTTCCGGGGCATGATGGTCCCGGAGATCTTGCTCTCCGGCGACCACGAACGGATCGCCCGCTGGCGACAGGAGCAGGCGGTGGCGCGAACGCTGGCGAGCCGCCCCGACCTACTGAAAGACGTTCAGGGTTCAGGGTTCACCCCGAACCCCGAACATCCAAGCGCGAGGGAGGCGTAATATGGACTGGATGAAGCTCGTGCACGGGGAATCGAAGCCGGCGCTCCCGGCGTTCAAGCCGGGCGACCGGATCCGGGTCTGGTACCGGATCGCGGAGCAGGGCAAGGAGCGGCTGGGCCAGTTCGAGGGCGACGTGATCCGCGCGCGCGGGTCCGGACCGTCCCGGACGTTCACCGTCCGCCGCGTCACCTATGGCGAAGGGGTCGAGCGCGTCTTTCCGTTCGATTCGAAAGCGATTGCGCGCATCGAAGTGCTCCAGCCAGGGAAGGTCAAGCGCAGCCGGCTCTATTACCTCCGGCGCGTTGTCGGTAAGACCCGTATCGCGGCGGCTGATGGCACCGGTGCCTCCGCGCCGGCGAATCCCATCAGCGCAACGAACCCGGTGCATGCTGAAACGGCCGCCGGCCGCGCGGGTGCTGCCCCCTGACGAGGCCGCCCGCGACGCCGGCTTCCGGCGCGTCGCCGGCGTGGATGAGGCGGGGCGCGGCCCGTGGGCCGGGCCGGTCGTGGCCGCCGCGGTGGTGCTGCACCGCGCGCGGCTCTCCGTCAGGATTGACGACTCCAAGCGATTGACCCCGCTCCAGCGCGCGCGGGCGTTCGACGTGATCCTCCGGCACGCCGATGTCGGGTTCGGCCTCGCGTGCGCCGCAGAGATCGACCGGCGCAATATCCTGCAGGCCACCCTCCAGGCCATGCGCGCCGCGGTCCTTGACCTGCCCGAGCCCCCCGATGTCGTCCTGGTGGACGGCCACATCGCTCCTCCGATCACAGGCCCCTGCTGGCCGATCGTCCAGGGCGACCGCCTGAGCTATCCCATCGCCTGCGCCTCGATCATGGCCAAGGTGCTCCGAGACCGGTTCATGGCGTTCTACCACGAGCTCGAACCCCGCTACGCCTTCCACCTCCACAAAGGGTACGGCACGCTACTCCACGCCGCGCGGTTGCGGCGTCACGGCCCCTCGCTGTTCCACCGCCGCAGCTTCGCCCCTGTGGAGCGCCGTCTCGCCCAAGAACAGGCGGCGGCGTCCGCCGCCCAGGACACGCATGTGGCACTCGTCTGAAACGCGGCAGCAGCGCCTCGGACGTGAAAGTGAGCGGGTGGCCGCGCAATTCCTGATAGCGCAGGGCTATGCGATCGAAGCCGTGAACGTCCGCGTCCCGGGAGGCGAGCTCGACCTCGTGGCGCGCGAGGGACGCACCCTCTGCTTCGTCGAAGTCCGCTCGACCTCCTCCGACCGGTGGGGCGGGCCGCTGGCGACGATCGACGAGGGCAAACGGCGGCGGATCATCCGGGCGGCGCGGTGGCATCTGGCCAGACGGCGCGAGCCTCCCCCCGAAATCCGCTTTGACGTCATCGCCATCACCTGGCGCGAGCTCGACCCGCCGGCGGTGGAGCTCATCCGGGGCGCCTTCGACGCTCCAGGGTACTTTTAATCTTGGCGTCTGTGAAAAATTTCACATATAATAAAGCTTCACGTCATCAGCATCTCGCGTCTACCGAGGCCCACGCTGCACTCGCTGGAACAGTTCTTAGAGCACGTCGCCCGCCGGGGATCCTGGTTCGGAGGAGGCAGCGTGGCCGCGCTCAGCGCGGCGCTGGCGGCAGCACTCCTGGAAAAGCTCATCCATGACGCCGGGACGGCGCGCCGGCTGCGCCGGATCCGCCGGGAGTGCCTCATACTCATCCGCCGGGACGCGGACACCTTCGCCCGCGTGATCCGGACGACCCGGCGGGACGAGCGGGCGGCCTTCCGGCGGTCGCTGAAGGCGGCGACCGAGATCCCCTGCCGGGTGTTCGAGCGCGCCGAACTACTCCAGGCGGCCTGCCGGGCCGCCCAGCGCGCGGTCAGGCCGCAGTTTCAGTCGGACCTCCGGTGCGCCATGGCGGTCGCGATGGCCGCCGCCGAATCAGCCAGGACCCTCGTGCTCACCAACCTTGCGTGGCTCAACGACCGAGTCTATACCCAGCAGGTGGAACGCCGGCTCCAGGCCGCCCAACGGCATGCCCGCGCAACCTCCCGCTAAACCCCTCATGACTGGCGCCAGGATTCTCGATGGAAAGGCGATCGCAGAAACAATCAAGCAAGAGGTCCGGCATGAGCTGAGCGCTGCGCCCGATCGTCCCGTGCTGGCGATTCTTTCGTTTCAGAACCCGCAGAACCCATCGTCGGAAGCATACCTGCGCGCTCAAGAGCGGATGGCACAATCGCTGGGCATCGACGTCCGGCCGCGGCTGCTCTCCTGGAATGATGACCAACGGGCCGTGGAACATCTCATTAAGGAGTGGAATCAGATCAAGCAGATCCACGGCATCTTCGTTCATCAGCCGATGCCACCCAAGGTTGATCCCCAGCACGTGTCAGCGATTATCGATCCGCGAAAAGATATTGAAGGCATTCACCCTCAAAACATGGCTCGCCGGTTCTTCGCGCGGGGCCGCATCGGCTCCTGTACGGCGCTGGCCGTGATGCGCCTCATCGAGGAGACGGGCGTGGAACTCGCGGGGAAAGAAGCCGTCGTAGTCGGCCACAGCGAGATCGTCGGCCGGCCGGTCAGCATGTTGCTGCTCGACAAGCTGGCCACGACCACCGTCTGCCACGTCGGCACGGATCGGGCCGGCCGGCTCGAGGAGCACGTGCGGCGGGCCGATGTCCTCGTGGTCGCCGTGGGGCGGCCGCGTTTCATTCAAGGCGCCTGGATCAAGCCCGGCGCGATCGTCATCGACGTCGGCATCAACGTGGACGGCGGAAAAGTGGTGGGCGACGTTGAGTTCGAGGAGGCCCGCAAGCGAGCCTCCTACATCACCCCGGTGCCCGGCGGCGTCGGGCCGGTCACCGTCATGATGGTCATGAAGAACACCGTCGAGGCGTTCAAACTTCAACAACATGGTTAAGCCGGTTTAGCCCGTTAGACCCGTTAGGCCGGTTGAGCCGGTTAGCGGACCAACGGGCCTAACGGACACAACGGGCTCAACGGGCATAACGGGCTCAACGGGCCAAACATACATGGGTCTTCCTGAAGCGGATCGGTTCCAGTCCAAGCTCGGCAAGAAGCGCTTCCTCGTGACGATGGAGGTCAACCCGCCCAAGGGCACTGATCTTTCGGAGATGCTGAGCGCGGTGGGCCGGGTGCGCGGGCTCGTGGACGCGGTGAACGTCACCGACGGCTCCGGCGCCATCATGCGGGCCAGCGCGCTTGCCGTGTCCAAGGCGGTGCTGGACGCCGGCGTCGACCCCATCTTTCAGATGACCTGCCGCGACCGCAACCGGCTCGCGCTGCAGGCGGACCTGCTGGGTGCGGCCATGCTGGGCATCCGGAACCTGCTCCTCTTGACCGGCGACGACCCGAAGGCCGGCGACCACCCGGACGCGAAGCCGGTGTTCGACATCAACTCGGCGGCACTCATGCAGGTCGCCAAGGGACTGACGGAGGGGAAGGACATGGCGGGCAAGGAGCTCGCCGGACGGCCGAGTTTCTGCATCGGCGCCGCATGCGACCCGGGCGCAAAGGACATCGAGGTGGAGATGCAGAAGCTCCAGGCGAAGATCCAGGGCGGAGCGGAGTTCTTCCAGACCCAGGCGGTGTTCGATCCGCCGAAGCTCCAGGCGTTCATGGCGCGGGTGCGCTCGTCCGCTCCTTCCGGGCTCCAGAAACCGGTGCTGGCGGGCATCCTGCTGGTCAAGTCCGCGAAGATGGCGCGCTACATGAATGAGCACGTGTGGGGCATCCATGTGCCCGAGCCCGTCATCGAGCGGTTCGAGCGCTCCGCGGACAAGCGCGCCGAGTGCCTTGCCGTGACCGTCGAGCTCATCCGGGCCATCCGCGACTCCGCCGACGGGATCCATCTCTATGCGCTGGGCTGGGAAGACCTGGTGCCGGAGATCCTCAAAGAGGCTGGCACGGAAGCCGTGAAATGACCCAGTCATTCAATGCAGCAATCGGCTTGCGCAAGACCGCGCTGTACGAGCGCCACCGCGCGCTGGGCGCCAAGATGACCGACTTCCACGGCTGGGAGATGCCGCTCTACTACACGAGCATCCTCGAAGAGCACAAGGCGGTCCGCGAGGCGCTGGGCGTGTTCGACATCTCCCACATGGGGCAGGTGCTGGTGACGGGCCCCGATGCGCTCGAGCAGCTCAACGGCGTGGTCGTAAGCGACCTCGCCCAGGTGGGCGAGGGGCGCGCCTGCTACACGCTCCTGCTCAACGAGCGGGGCGGCATCCTGGATGACCTCATCATCTACCGCCTCGGCGAATCCGACCTGCTCGTCATCGTCAACTGCGCCAACCGCGCAAGCGATACCGAGTGGCTGCGGTCGCACTGCCGGGGGAGCGTGACCGTCACCGACATCAGCGACGGCCGGGCCATTCTCGCCGTGCAGGGCCCACGCGCAAGCCGCGTGCTGGAGCAGATCCTCGACGCCCGCGTGGCCGGCCTGGGCCGGTTCGGCGTCGCACCCATCCGCACGATGGGGACGGACGCGTGCCTGGCGCGCACCGGCTACACCGGCGGCGACGGCTTTGAGCTGTTCCTGCCGGATCAGCACGCGCGAAAGCTGTGGGACCTGATTCTCCTGCAGGCCAAGCCGCTCGGGGCGCTGCCGGTCGGCCTGGGCGCGCGCGACACGCTCAGGGTGGAGGCCGGACTCCGGCTCTACGGCGGCGATATGGATGAGGCGACGACGCCGCTTGAGGCCGGGCTCGCGTGGACCGTGGCGCTCCACAAGAGACGCTTCATCGGCAAGGACGCGCTCCTGAAGCAACAAGAAACCGGGGTGACCCGGAAGTTCGTGGGGTTCGAGCTCTCGCAGGGGCCGGTGCCCCGGCAGGGGGCGGAGCTGCTGGCAGATGCCGGCGGGGCCCGCCCCGGCCAACCTGATGTGGGAGGGCGGGCCGGGGGAGCGCTCCTGCGCCGGGTGGGCACGGTGACGAGCGGCACCTTCAGCCCGATTCTCAGCCGGCCGCTCGGCATGGGCTACGTCGAGCCCGCGTTCGCCAAGCCGGGCACGGCGCTGACGCTGACCGTCCGGGCTCAGCGCTATGCCGCGACCGTGGTCAAGCTACCGTTCTGGAAAGGTGAAAGCCAGCAAGCGGTGATGAAGCGGCCCGGTGGCCAAGTGGCCGAAAGACGCTCTTCGGCCACTTAGCCACTAAATCGGAGAACCTCGTATGCAGGTTCCTGAGGACTTGTTGTACACCAAGACGCATGAATGGGCGCGCCGCGCCGGGGGCGAGGTGGCGGTCGGAATCACCTCCCATGCCCAGGAGGAGCTGCGGGACGTCGTGTTCGTCGAGCTGCCCAAGGTCGGGCGGACCGTGAAGCAGGGGGAGGCGGTGGCGGTTCTTGAATCGGTGAAGGCCGCGTTCGACATCTACGCCCCCATCTCGGGCAGCGTCAGCCGGATCAACGACGCGGTGGCGAAGAGTCCCCAGTTGGTCAACCAGGACTGCTACGGCGGGGGCTGGCTCTACGCCATCACGCCGAGCGCGCCGAAGGAGCTCGAGTCGCTGCTGCCGGCGGACGCCTACACGAAACAGATTCAAGCGAGCACGCATTGAGGAGCCGGTGAAGGGCGTAGGGCGAAGGGAAAAGCGGTCTTCCCCGTTCGCCCTTCGCCCTTGACCCTTCGCCACGAACATGGATTACGCCCCCAACACCGAAGAACAGCTGGAGGAGATGCTCCGCGCCATCGGTGCCAGCTCGTTCGAGGAGCTCATCAGCACGGTGCCGGCGGACCTGCGCTTGCCCTCCGAAGCCCTGCTGCGCCGTAGCGAAGCTCCGGCTTCGCAGAGGCGAGCCTTGGCGAAGGAGGGCCTGCCTCAGGCGGGCCGGCGCGAGCTGGACGTGCCCGATGGGCTGGCGGAAGCGCAAGTTGTGGAGCTGTGCGAGCGGCTCGCCGGCCGCAACCGTTCGCTCAAGGATGTGACCTCCTTCCTGGGTGCTGGCGCGTACCAGCACCTCATCCCGACTGTCGTGGACGCGCTCGCCGGCCGCGGCGAGTGGCTCACCCCCTACACGCCCTATCAGGCCGAGGCGAGCCAGGGCACGCTCCAGGCGATCTACGAGTTCCAGACGATGGTCTGCGAGCTCCTCCAGATGGAGGTGGCCAACGCCTCGCTCTACGACGGGGCCTCGAGCGTGGCGGAGGCGGTCCTCCTCGCGATGCGCGCCACCCAGCGGCCTCGCGTCCTCGTCTCTGAAGCGCTCCACCCGCACGCGCGAGAGACCCTGGCGACCTACCTCATCGGCGCCGACGCGATCGTGCAGGAGATCCCGGCCGTCCACGGTATCACCGACCTTGAGGCGCTCGGCAAGGCGCTGGGCGATGACGCCGCCTGCGTCGTGTTGCAGCAGCCGAACGTGTTCGGCTGCCTCGAGCCGATGTCGCAGGCGGGAGCGCTGATCCACCGCGTCGGCGGCCTCTTCATCGCCTCGGTCTATCCGATCAGCCTGGGGCTGCTCAAGCCTCCCGGCGCCTACGGCGCCGATATCGCGGTCGCCGAGGGGCGGTGCCTGGGCAGTCCGGTCGCGTACGGCGGACCGGGGCTGGGCCTCTTCGCCACGACGTCGGAGCTGCTCCGGCGAATACCCGGACGCCTGGCCGGCTGCACGGCCGATCAGCGCGGCCGCCGCGGGTTCACGCTCACGCTGCAGACGCGGGAGCAGCACATCCGCCGCGAGCGGGCCACCTCAAACATCTGCACGAACGAAGGGTGGCTCGCGCTGCGCGCGACCATCTTTCTCAGCCTGCTGGGGCCGGTCGGGATGCAGGAGCTCGCCCGGCTCAACGTCGAGAAGGCCCACTACGCGCGGGAGCGGCTCGTGGAGCTGCCGTGGGTGCGGGCGGCGTTCGACCACCAGCCGTTCTTCAACGAATTCACGCTGGAGTACGACGCAGGGATCTCGGTGGATGCGGTGAACCGCGCTCTGGCGAAGGCGGGCATCGTCGGCGGCTTCCCGTTGG
>MHGT01000028.1:0-6210 GCA_001805695.1 Omnitrophica WOR_2 bacterium RIFCSPHIGHO2_02_FULL_67_20
CAGGCACTTCTGGACGCCATGCGCACGCTTGACGGACGGAGGCTGCTCGACTGCGTCCATGAGCGGTCGATCGTCATGTGCGGCGACGGGGCCGCCGCCTGCGTGCTGGACGCGGCGCGCGCGCTGGGTGCTGTGTCGGCGCGGGTCGCGCGATACGGCACGAGCGCGGACGCCGGCGGCGATCCCGGCTCAACGACCGGCTACGCGGGCATCGTGATTACATGATGACACGGATGATAACATCGGATTACGCAGATTAAATGGATGAGCCGGTGAAGAAGCGAGTTGACGAGTCGTGGAAAGAGCAGGCGGAGCGCGAGAAGCAAACCGTCGCTTCGCCGGCCAAGCCGGCCGGGCCCGCGGCGGCCGGCCCGGCCGAGGCCGCCGGCCCGGAGGCCGAGGAGGTCCCTCAGGCGCGGTTCGACGTCTTCCTCTCCGGCCTGGCGATGGAAGCGCTCATCGCGCTCGGGGATATGGCGCACCCGGTTACCCGCAAGCAGGCGGCAAATCTCCCGCATGCCAAGTATCTCATTGATCTCCTGGGCCTCCTCGAAGAGAAAACGAAGGGCAACCGCTCGGCGGACGAAGACAAACTGCTGATGGACGCGCTCTACCAGCTACGCATGCGCTACCTGACGAAATCGGGTGGCGCATGATCATCCTAGCGGCGTTGCTCATTGGTGTCGTCCTCATCGGACTGCTTGTGTTACTAGTACGCAGTCAGCGACGGAGCGCCGCAATGGCTCGGACTGCCGAAGCCGCTGCCAAAGTAGTCGCAGACACGGCCCAAGCTGCGCTACAGGTCAAGGAGGACCTATCCAGTCTTACGAATGAACTGCGGGGACGATACAACGAGCTCCTAACACAGCGGCAGACCCAAGTCACCGAAATTCGTGAGGACCGTGATGCCATGCGCGATCTCTCCACCACATGGACGGAACGCATCACAACCATTACTGAATCGCTGGAGAGGATCAGCAAAGACGCAACTCAAAAAGTCAGCGATATGGCTAGCACATTGAAGCCTATCGTTTCAATATTCCGTTCTCCACAGGCCGCTGGAATTGAATTTGGCGAAGCAACGCTAGACGTGCTGCTCAAGACGCATCTCGGCGAACAGTGTTATGTACGCAAACCACGCCTCCTAGCTGTCGGGCAAGACGTCGTCGATTTTGCAATCAAGCTTCCGGAATGCCTTGTACCCATCGACTCCAAGTTTCCCACGGTACAGTATCGCGCCTGGGTAGACGCCTCTAATGAGGTTGAGTTAAAGGCGGCGTGGCGAGCCTTCCGGGATCAGCTCATCCGACAGATGGAGGCCACTGCAAAGTACATCAAGCCCGATGCGGGAACAACAGACTATGCCTTAATCTTTATGCCTTCTGACATCATCTATCAGCAAGCGTTTCTCACGCAACAAGTCTATGATCAAGAGAATCCGATTCCCCAGCGCGCTATCCAGCTGCAGGTCTTTGGTTGTTCCACTCAGACGCTCTTTCCGATGTTCAATCTCATTCGTCTTGGGCTTCGGAATCTCAAGATCGCGGAGGACGTCAAGGGAATCCGAAGTCAGATTGACGAGCTCAGTAATGTTTTTACTAGGATATTCCAGGATACTGAGTGGAAGACCTTGAGAACCCATGTCAAACAGCTATCTGATCATGTTGAACGTATGGTCTCGGAGAAGGGGAGCGTATCCAGAATGGCGGAGGCTATGAAGCGACTCGCGGATTTCAGTCACGAGCGAAGTGAGTCAAATCGAACGAGCGTCCCCCAAACGCCCGATGACCTACTCGCTCTGCAAAGGGAGAACCAATGATCGACCGAACCCTGCTGGAACTGCTGGCTTGTCCCGTGTGCAAGACGGCGGTGCGCGAAGAGGGGGATCGGCTGGTCTGCGTCCGGTGCGGACGCCGCTACCCCGTGCGCGACGGCATCCCCGTCATGCTGGTGGAGGAGGCCGAGCAGCCGTCAGAAAAACGTAACCAGTAATGAGAAAATTAAGCATCCTCGTCATCCATGGCCCAAACCTTCAGCTCCTCGGCCAGCGCCAGCCGAGCATCTACGGCACCGCCGACCTGGCGTCAATCAACCGCGAACTCGAAGGGCTCGCGGCGGCGCGCGGCGCATCGCTGACGGTCCTCCAGTCGAACCACGAGGGGGAGATCGTCGAGCAGATCGGCGGGGCCAAGGGCCGCTACGATGGCCTGCTGATCAACCCGGCCGCCTATACCCACACGAGCGTGGCCATCCGCGACGCGGTCGAGGCGGCGGGGATCCCGGCCGTAGAGGTCCACCTCTCCAACATCTACGTCCGGGAGCCGTTCCGCCATCAGTCGCTCATCGCCCCGGTCTGCCGCGGGCAGGTGTCCGGCTTCGGCCCCGCAAGCTACCGGCTCGGGCTGGAGGCGCTCCTCGCACTGCTCGGCCAGCCGACCCGTGCGGTCCGTCGAACCGCGCGGCCGGTCAGGCGCCGGGCAGGGGGTTAGGGCACCATGATCTCCACCACGGAGTTTAGAA
This sequence comes from Omnitrophica WOR_2 bacterium RIFCSPHIGHO2_02_FULL_67_20, assembly GCA_001805695.1. Lineage (GTDB taxonomy): Bacteria > Omnitrophota > Gorgyraeia > Aquiviventales > Aquiviventaceae > 2-02-FULL-67-20. The sequence goes on from MHGT01000028.1 coordinate 2,521, forward strand.
ACGGCGAGGCCATCGTGATGGACGGCCAGCTGTGGATCATCGTGGAGTACCAGCACGTCAAGCCGGGGAAGGGGGGCGCCTTCGTCCGCACCAAGCTCCGTCGATTGCGGGACGACTCCGTCATCGAGCGCACCTTCCGCGCGGGCGAGAAGTTCCAGGAAGCGTACATCGAGAAGCGCACCCTCCAATACCTCTACCGCACCGCGGACACGTTCCACCTCATGGACACCAAGTCGTACGAAGAGGTGCAGGTGCCGGCGAAGGCGATCGGCCAGGCGGCGGGCTTCGTGAAGGAGAACATGGAGCTGGAGGGCCAGTTTCACGACGGCCAGCTCATCGGGATCCAGCCGCCGATGTTCGTGGACGTGCACATCGAGTCCACCGAGCCGGGCGTGCGCGGCGACACCTCGAAGGGGGGCCTGAAGCCGGCCAAGCTCGAAACCGGCGCCACCATTCAGGTCCCGCTGTTCGTCGGGACTGGCGACCGCATCCGAGTCGATACGAGAACCGGCTCGTACGTGTCGCGCGTGTAAGTACAACCCGTTGGCCCGTTTGGCCGGTTAGGCCCGTTCAGCCTGTTATACCAACAGGCCAACGGACATAACGGGCATAACGGACATAACGGGGAACGGGGAGGCCGACGTGGACAAGCGAGTGAAATCGTCCGAACGGGAAGCCTTTCGGTTGATTGAAGAGATGCTCCAGCTCATGGAAAGCCGCGGCCTCGTCGAGCTGGAGATGGAGCACCAGGGGCTCCGGATCCGGCTCAAGAAGGCGCCCTCCGGGCCCGGCCCCCAGATCGTCGAATACTCGGCCGGCGTCCCGCAGCCGGCCGCGGGCACTGCCGCCGCGCCGAAAGTCCCCGAGGGCGGCCACCGCATCGTCATCAAATCCCCCATGGTCGGCACCTTCTATCGCGCCCCCGCGCCCGACGCCCCGCCGTTCGCCGAGATCGGCCAGGACATCGAGGTCGGCCAGGTCGTCTGCCTCCTCGAAGCGATGAAGCTGATGAACGAGATCAAGTCGGAAGTCGCCGGCCGCATCGCCGAGGTCCTTGTGGAGAACGGCGCCCCCGTGGAATACGGCCAGCCGCTGTTCGTCGTCGAGCCGCGCTCCTAGCGCCGCGGCCCGGCTCACGGCTCTCGCCATGTTCTCAAAAATCCTCATCGCCAACCGGGGGGAGATCGCCGTCCGGGTCATACGGACCTGCAAAGAAATGAACATCCGGACGGTCGCCGTCTATTCGGAAGCGGACCGCAACAGCCTCCACGTGCGGCTGGCGGACGAAGCGATCTGCGTGGGCGGAGCGCGAGCCGAGCAGAGCTACTTGAACATCCCGGCCATCATCAGCGCGGCCGAAATCGCCGATGTGGACGGCATCCATCCCGGCTACGGCTTCCTCTCGCAGAACGCCCACTTCGTCGAGATCTGCGAGTCCTGCAATATCACGTTCATCGGGCCGCCGGCCTCGGCGATCCGGCTCATGGGCGACAAGATCGCGGCCAAAGACCTCATGCGCAAGGCGGGGATCCCCATCGTGCCGGGCAGCATGGCCGCCGTCCGCAACAAGGAGGACGCGCTGAAGACCGCCCGGCGGATCGGCTACCCGGTCATTGTCAAGGCGGCGGCGGGCGGCGGCGGGCGGGGCATGCGGGTCTGCCACAACGACGTGCGACTCATTAGCGCGCTGATGACCTGCCAGGCGGAGGCGAAGGCGAGCTTCGGCAACGGCGACGTCTTCGTGGAGAAATGCCTGGAGCAGCCGCGCCACATCGAGTTCCAGATCCTCGCGGACCGGGCGGGGCACACGATCCACCTGGGGGAGCGCGACTGCACGATCCAGCGCCGCCACCAGAAGCTCATCGAGGAGTCCCCCTCGCCGGCGGTCGACGCCAAGCTGCGCCGCAAGATCGGCGAGTTGGCGGTCCGGGCGGCCAAGGCGGCGGACTACGCGTCGGTGGGCACGATCGAGTTCCTCCTCAACAAGGACGGCACCTTCTACTTCATCGAGATGAACACCCGCATCCAGGTCGAGCACCCGGTCACCGAGATGGTGACCGGCATCGACCTCATCAAGGAACAGATCCGGGTGGCGGCCGGGGAAACGCTGGGCCTGAAGCAGGATGACGTGGCACTCGACGGGTGGGCGATCGAGTGCCGCATCAATGCGGAGGATCCGTCGAACGGCTTCGCGCCATCGCCCGGCCGCATCACCGAGTACCAACCGCCCGGCGGGCGCGGCGTCCGGGTGGACACCCACGTCTTCGCCGGCTACGACGTGCCGCCGTTCTACGACTCGCTGCTGGCCAAGCTCATCACGACGGGGCGCACGCGCGAGGACGCCATCCGCGTCATGCAGCGCGCGCTGGATGAGTTCCTCCTCGAGCCCATCCGCACGACCATTCCGCTTCACAAGCAGATTTTCAGCGACCCGACGTTCTGGCGCGGGCAGATCTCGACCGACTACATCGATCGGCAGCTCCAGCTGGGGGAGAGCGAATGACGATCAGGACCGATCAAGTGGTGGGATGAACGTGCTGCAGAAATCGTCCACAACAACAAGGAGAAGCGACATGGTTGCGGTCCGCCATCTGGGTGTGCTGACCGGCGGGGGCGACTGTCCGGGGCTCAACCCGGTCATCCGGGCGGTGACCCGCGCCGCTCTGCAGGCCGGCGTCAACGTCAGCGGCATCCGCAACGGCTGGAAAGGGCTCATCCAGGGCGACACGGTCACCTTGGATCTCCAGTCGGTCTCCGGCATCCTACCCAGGGGGGGCACCATCCTCGGCACGTCACGGACGAACCCGTACAAGCGCCCGGAGGACCTGAAGCGGCTGCATGAGACCCTCGCGAGGCTGGAGCTGAACGCGGTCATCGCCATCGGCGGGGAAGACACGCTGGGGGTCGCGACGAAGCTCGCCAAGGAGGGGGTGCGGGTGGTGGGCGTGCCCAAGACCATCGACAACGACCTCCCGGCCACCGACTTCACCTTCGGCTTCGACACGGCGGTGAACATCGCGATGGAGGCGATCGACCGGCTCCACACGACCGCGGAGAGCCACCACCGCATCATGGTGGCGGAGGTTATGGGGCGCCACGCCGGCTGGATCGCCACCTACGCGGGCATCGCCGGCGGGGCGGATGTCATCCTCATCCCCGAGGTGCCGGTCGACATCGACGAGGTGTGCGACACCATCAAGCGGCGCCACGGACGCGGCAAGGATTTCAGCATCATCGTCGTCGCCGAGGGCGCCCAGTTCAAGACCGGCTCCGATGTGACCCGGGAAGAGAAGCTCGATGAGTTCGGCCACGTGCGCCTCGGCGGCATCGGCGATCTGCTCGGGAAGATGATCGAGGAGCGCACCGGGTTCGAAACCCGCGTCACCGTCCTGGGCCACATCCAGCGCGGCGGCAGCCCCACGGCGTTCGACCGCGTCCTCGGCACGCGCTTCGGCGTGAAGGCGGTCGAGCTTGTCCTGGCCGGCCGCTTCGGCACGATGGTCAGCCTGCAGGGCAACAAAATCGAGGCGGTGCCGCTGGACCAGGGCACCGGAGCGCTGAAGACCATCGACATGGGGCTCTACACGATCGCCAAGATCTTCGACTGAGGCGCCAATGGCAGCACGGGACGTCATCATTGCCAGCCTGAAAGAAACGGCGGGGCTGCTCGAAGAGCTGCCGGTGGAGCAG
>MHGT01000028.1:6252-8441 GCA_001805695.1 Omnitrophica WOR_2 bacterium RIFCSPHIGHO2_02_FULL_67_20
GGTTCGGCAACGGCGGTTCCGCCACGCAGGGTCAACATATGGCGGCGGAATTCGTCGGCCGCTTCCGCCGGGAGCGGCGGTCGCTGCCGTCCATCTCGCTGACCGAGAACATGGCCAGCGTGACGGCCATCGGCAACGACTACGCGTTCGACCAGATCTTTTCCCGCCAGCTCGAAGGGCTCGCTCAGCCCGGCGACGTGGCGGTCGGGCTGTCCACCTCCGGCAACTCGCCCAACGTCGTCAAAGGACTGCAGAAAGCCCGGGATCTGAACCTTAGGACCGTCGGCCTCGCCGGTAGGGCGGGCGGGCAGATGGCCGCGCTGTGCGACGTCTGCATCTGCGTGCCGTCCTCCGTGACGGCGCGGATCCAGGAGGTCCACCTGGCCGTCGGCCACATTCTGTGCGGGCTGGTCGAAGACGGGCTCACGGATGCCGGCTCCGGCCGCCCGCGATAAGATCAAGCCGCTCCGCGCCCTGGTCGGCGTCGTCCGGCGGGCGAACGCCCGGGGCCGACGGGTCGTGTTCACCAACGGCTGTTTCGACCTCCTCCACGCCGGCCACGTCAAGCTGCTCGAGCACGCCAGACGGCAGGGCGACCTTCTGATCGTCGGCCTCAACAGCGACCGCTCGGTGCGGGCGCTGAAGGGCCCCGGCCGACCGGTGTTTTCCCAGCGCGACCGCGCACTACTCCTCGCCGAGCTCCAGAGCGTTGATTACGTGACGATCTTCAACGAGCGCACCCCCCAGCGCCTCATCGAGCGGCTGCGGCCGGACGTCCTCATGAAAGGCGCTGACTGGCGCTCCGGACAGATCGTGGGCAGCGACGTCGTCCGGCGCAAGGGCGGGCGCGTCGTCCGGTTCCCGCTGCTGAAGGGCTACTCGACCACAGCGCTCATCCAGAGGATGAAGAAGGTGGCATGAGCGGATTTCGGATTTGGGATTTCGGATTTCGGAGGAACGGTTCGCCGTTCCGAAATCGGCAATCCGAAATCCGAAATTCCTGATGGCACATCCAGTGTCGGTGCTGCGCCTGGTGGATGCCAACGCCAACCGGGCGCTGGAGGGCTTGCGCGTCTGCGAGGAGGTCATCCGCTTTCACTACAGCTCGCCGCATCTTTTCCGGCGCCTGCGCGCCGTGCGGCATGCGGTCGCGCGCGCGGTGCGGGCGCTTCCGGTGACCAGCGTGGACCTGGCCCGGGCGCGGGAGAGCCGACGAGACGTCGGCCGGCGCGCTCCGGGTGCGCGCGTGGACTCGCTGGAGCGGCTCCTGCTCATCAACTTCCAGCGCTCCAAGGAGTCGCTCCGGACGCTCGAAGAATGCTCGCGCCTGCTCGCCCCGCGCCTGACCCCGACATTTCAGCGCTTGCGGTTTTCGACCTATGACACCGAACGCGACTGCTTGCTCCGACTGGCGGCTCTACGTCATCGTTGACCGCGCTACCGCCAAGACCCGCGACCTCGCCGAGGTGGCGGAGGCGGCCATTCGGGGCGGGGCGGACGTCCTGCAGCTGCGCGACAAATCGGCCTCAGACGAGGCACTCATCGAGGAGGCCCGGCGGCTCCTGCGGCTCACGCGTCGCGCCGGCATTCCCCTCATCCTCAACGATCGGCCGGAGGTGGCGCGCGCCGTCGGAGCCGAGGGCGTCCACCTGGGGCAGGAGGACCTGCCGCTCTCAGCTGCCCGGCGGCTGCTCGGACCCCGCGCCATCCTCGGCAAGTCCACCCATAGCCTCGCGCAGGCGCTCGCGGCTGAAGCCGAGGGGGCGGACTACATCGGCTGCGGGCCGGTCTTCGCCACGCCGACCAAGCCCGACTATGCCGGCGTCGGCCTTGGACTGATCGCTGAGGTGGAGTCGCAGGTCCGGGTGCCCGTCGTCTGCATCGGCGGCATCGATCAGCAGACCCTGCCGGAAGTCCTGGCGGCCGGCGCTCGCCGGGTCGCGGTGGTGCGAGCGGTCTGCGGCGCCGCGGACCCGGAAGCGGCAGCGCGCGCGCTCAAGCACATGCTGAGACAAGGAAGTCGCGCAACGACAGCCCCGCCAGTATAATAGTGAAGCGTGTGAGAGCTGGACACCGCCTGCCGCTCGACGCCACCATCGCCAAATCTAAGTAGGCTTTGAATTGTATTTGCGTGGGGAGGGGGACAAGGGAGGAGGCCACCCAGCTACATGAGCGGCTATTCGTCCTCT
>MHGT01000029.1:0-5725 GCA_001805695.1 Omnitrophica WOR_2 bacterium RIFCSPHIGHO2_02_FULL_67_20
CGGACAGGACCCGCCCACCCTCAATGGATCGGCCCGTTGAGCAAGCGGGTTTGCCGGGGCACACACATGGTATAATCCTCGACGCTATGCACCTCGGACTGACCTTCGACCTTCAAACCGATCCAAGCGACTGGCGGCAGGCGGAGTTCGACCCGCTCCCGACGGTCCAGGCGCTGCAGCGCTCGCTCGAATCGCTGGGCCACCACGTCACGCTCCTCGGCAGCGCCCTGGACGTCGCGCGGGGCGGGCGCGAGCGCTGTTGCGATGTGGACCTCGTCTTCAACATCGCCGAGGGCGCGCATGGCCGCTGCCGCGAGGCGTGGGCGCCCATGGTCCTGGAGCTCTTCGGCGTCCCGTACGTCGGCTCGGACCCGCTGGCCCTGGCGGTGGGGCTCGACAAGGTGATGACAAAGCGGCTGGCGGCGGCCCACGGACTGCGCACGCCCGCGTGGCTCTGCGTGGACCGCCCGCAGGCGCTGCCCGATCCGCTGCCGCTGGCGTTTCCCGTGATCGTCAAACCCCGCTATGAGGGCTCGGGCATCGGGATCGATCCCTCGTCGGTCGTCCGCGATGCCGCAGCGTTGCAGGCGCGGGTGGCGTGGGCCTGCGAGCGGTTCGCCCAGCCGGTTCTCGTCGAGGAGTTCATCGAGCACGGCGAGCTGACGGTCTGCATCATCGGCAACGACCCGCCGCGCGTCTTACCCGCCATCCAGCGTCCGCTCGACCCGGTCAGCCGGCTCTCCTGCCATGTGGCAGGCCGCGCGTCAGGGCAGGGAACGCTCGCGCCGCTGGAGCTGGATCAGCGGCTGGAGTCTCAGGCGCAGGAGGCCGCGCTGACGCTCTTCGACGCCCTCGGCTGCCGGGACATGGCGCGCGCGGACTTCCGGGTCGACGGCCAGGGCCATGTCTACTTCCTTGAAATCAACCCGCTGCCTTCGTTCGACCCGGAGGGCACCATCGGCCTGCTGGCGGAGCATCTCGGATGCCGCTACGCCGACCTCATCGGCGAGGTCCTGGAGGCGGCGCTGATCCGGCTGGGATCGCCGCCGCAGCGGCAGAGCCGGGTCTCCCAGACAGCGCTCCAGCCATGAACCAGTCCACCGTCTACCGCCATCCGCGCTATTACGCAATCGGGTACCGGTGGAATACCGGCGTCGAATGCGACTTCATCGAGGCCTGCCTCTCTGCGCACGGCCCGTCCACGGCGTCGCGCCTGCTCGACATCGGCTGCGGGGCCGGCCGCCATACGATCGAATTGGCGCGCCGCGGCTACCGGGTCACCGGTGTCGATGTCTCGCCCGAGATGGTCGCCTTCGTGCAAGAGGAATCGAAGAAGGCGAACCTACCGGTGACCGCCTCGGTGGACGATTTGCGGTGCTTGAGCCTGCGCGGGACGTACGACGCGGCCTTCTGCTTCATGGACACGTTCCGCTTCCTGCTCACCAACGAAGAGATCACCGCGCACCTGCGGACCGTCGCCGGCCTGCTGGCCCCCGGCGGGCTCTACCTCACCGACTTCTGGGTGCCGGCCCAATGGGACAAGATCGGCAACGAGATCCACCAGTGGGAGCAGACCGAGGGCGGCACCACCGTCCGCGTCTTCTACCTCCAGCACCCGGAGTCGGTCGATCCGGTCAGCCAGACCTTCGACGACGAGCTCGTCTTCGTGGTCGAGGAACCGGGCGGCATCCGGGAGATCCGCGGCGGGCCCACCCGTACGCGGCTGCTCCTGCCGCAGGAGTTCGGCGCACTCGTCGGCGGCTCCGGTGTCTTCAGCCTCCGCTCGACCCACGGCGAGTTCGACCTCGTCAAACCCTTCGACCGCGCGACACTCTCCTGGCGGATGATCAGCGTCCTCCAAAAGCGCTGAGTCCCGGCCATGACTCCCGCCAAACCGACCCCGCCGGCCGTCTTCGCCACCAACCACAAGGCGCGGCGGGACTACGACATCCTCGAGTCGCATGAGACGGGCATCGAGCTCAAGGGGACCGAGATCAAGTCCATCCGCGCTCACCGCGTCAGCATCGACGACAGCTTCGCCCGCGTTGATGCGGGCGAGCTCCTCCTGTATAATATGCATGTCAGCGCGTATGCGCAGGGCGGACGCTTCAACGTCGAGCCGGCCCGGGTGCGCCGTCTCTTGATGCACCGGCGGCAAATCGACCGGCTCTCAGGGCTGCTGACGCAGAAGCGGCTGACGCTCGTCCCGCTGCGGCTCTACCAGCAGCACGGGCTCGTGAAGGTGGAGCTGGGGTTGGGGCGGGGCAGGCGGATCTTTGAGAAGCGCGACCGCATTCGCGAGCGCGAGACGGACCGCGAGCTCCAGCGCGCCGTCCGGACTCGGCAGAAGCGGTCACGCTGACGACGACTCACACATGGGGGCGATGAGATTCGATTCGGACCCGTGCGCTGTGGGGGGCATGCCGAGGTTGTCAGGAGGCCTCGTAAAACACCTGGCAGCAATCCAAGTGCCAACTACAACCCTGTAGCAGAAGCGGAAGCGATTCTCGCTTCTGAGGCACTCCAAGTCGTCGCCTAATTAACTAGGCGACGCCGTTGACCGGTCAGCCTGCGGGCCGGGCGGCGTGTCGTGCAGGCTGGTCCGCTCGCGCGCCGCGCGCGAGGGGGCGAGGAGATCCAGCGGCTCTGCCTGAACGCGCCCGCTCCGCAGACGGGTTCGGGTGAGCGGTTCAATGCGGGGCTACGCATGTAGAGGGCCCACGACCTCGAGCCGAAGACCTGGGTGCAACTCCCAGCGCCTCCACCATGTTGCACCCTTGTTCTCATTCCAGAGGACAAGGGTGCTTATTTTTGGTAGGAACCCCTCGATTTCTATTCCTCTGAAGGGATATACTAACGTCCAGAGAACGCATCGGTAGAGCACTCCCAAACAGTCCCGCCTGGCTGATCTGGGCTGGCCCCGGCCCGCCCGGCGAGCTTACTAGCCGGGGCAGGCACAGTTGGAGCACTCCCCTGGAATGAGGAGGGATTCACCCATGAAGGGTGTGCGGCGCTTTCAGGATTACTTGAAGGAGCAACTCAAGGATCCCGCCTTCCGGGAGGCCTACGAGGAAGAGGGTCTCTTCGTCGAGCTGGCGATCCAGATCGGCCAGTTGCGCCAGCGGAGGGGCTTAAGCCAACGTGCGCTGGCAAAGCGGCTCCATACCTCTCAGCAGACGGTTTCTCGGCTGGAGAGTCCTCGCAACGGCAGCCTCTCGCTGCGCACGCTCGTCAAGCTCGCCCGCGCCCTCGGCAAAGAGGTGAACCCCGTACCACGGCCTAACGGCCGTGGCTTCTGGAACGACCCTTCGGGACGACCACGCCATTCCTCCCCGCCCTGACGGGCGGGGCGTCCACCGTGGTACGGGGTGAAGGTCCAGTTCGTCTAGCGGCCATCTCCATCCGAAGCGGTCCGCTTTGCGGGCGAAGTCGCCTGGCCTTCCGGGCGATTCTTTGATATAGTGGAGGCACTCAGAGACAATTGAAAGGTTGCTGTCGTTGTTGCGCGTCCGTCCCTCCGGTTCACTGTTCGCCGCCGCACTGCTCCTCGTTTCCGGCTGCGCCTCCGGGCCAATGCCGCCGGTGGGCTCATCCATCCGCAGTCCCGCCCGCTACCCCGGCGCCCCGCCGTCCGCGCCCATCCGCACCATCGTGCTGGACCCGGGCCACGGCGGGCATGACCCGGGCACGTCCCACTACGGGCTGAAAGAAAAGCACCTGGTGCTCGACATCTCGCGCCGCCTGCGCGCCGCCCTCGAGCAGGCCGGCTACACCGTCGTGATGACGCGGGACGCCGACCAGTTCATCCCCCTGGGCGGGCGGGCGGGGACCGCCAACCGCCTCCGCGCGGACCTCTTCGTGAGCGTCCACGTCAACGCCAACCGCAACCCCCGCATCTCCGGCGTCGAAGTCTACTACCCGCGCCTCTCCACGGTGGGCGGCACCTCCGCGTGGCCGCCCGCCGTCACCGCTTCGGAAATCGGCGTCGCCTCCACGACGGTCAAGCAGGTGTTGTGGGATCTCGTCCTGGGCCGCACCCGGTTCCAGTCCAGGCGGCTGGCCTCCTCGGTCTGCCGCTCGCTGCGCGACGGCCTCGAAGTGCCGTGCCGGGCGGTCAAGCCGGCTCGGTTCGTCGTCCTGCGCGAGGCCTGGATGCCGGCGGTTCTCGTGGAGGTCGGCTACGTCACAAACCAGACGGAGGCCTCGCGCCTGGCCGGCGCGGAGTACCGGCAAGCGGCGGCGCGGGCCATCGCCGACGGGCTCTTGTCCTATATCCGCAGTCTCGGGCTGGAGCACATTTAACCTGGGTGTGCGCGTTGAGGCGTTAGTGCGTTTGTGCGTTTAAACGAAGGTGATGGCGTCCATGCCACAACGCGCGAACGCGCCAACCCGCAAACGCGCTAACGGGTATTGTTCATGAACAGCGCGCGGCAGCCCATCGGCGTCTTCGATTCCGGCATCGGCGGCCTGACGGTCGTCAAGGCGATCATGGAGAATCTGCCGTCCGAGTCGATCGTCTACTTCGGCGACACGGCCCGGGTGCCCTACGGCACCAAGTCCAAGATGACGATCGTGAAGTTCTCGCTGGAGAATGTCGAGTTCCTCCTGCGCTTCGGCGTGAAGTGCATCGTCATCGCCTGCAACACGTCCTCCTCCTGGGCGCTGCCCACCCTGCGCAAGTACTTCAAGGTGCCCATCATCGGCGTCATCCGGCCGGGGGCGGCGGCGGCGGTGCGGCAGACCAAGAACAAACGCGTCGGCGTCATCGGCACCAACGCCACCATCAAGAGCGGGGCCTACGATGCGGCCATCCAGCAGCTCGACCCCGCCATCAAAGTGTTCACGCAGAGCTGCCCGCTCTTCGTGCCGCTCGTGGAGGAGGGCTGGCTGGGCGGGGACATCAGCCGCCACGTGGCGCAGCGCTACCTCCAGCCGCTGCTGCGCCAGCGCATCGATACGCTCATCCTCGGCTGCACCCACTACCCGCTGCTCGCGTCCACCATCCGGCAGGTGATGGGGCCGGGGGTGGCGCTGGTCGACTCGGCGCGGCAGACCGCGCACGAGGTGCGCGGCGTGCTCGTGGGGGCCGATACGATATCCGACTCGCGGAGGAAGCCGCGCTACCGGTTCTTCGTCACGGACGAACCGACGCAGTTCAACCGCATCGGCCACCAGTTCCTCGGCCAGGCCATCGGCACCGTGGAGCGGGTCAATGGTTACTAAGAACTCATTTCAACACCCAACATGATTCCGCAGATTGTGGATTGATTTCGCAGATGGACGTCCTATCGGCGAAATCATCTCGAAATCGGCGAAATCCTGTTGGGAGTTTTGAAATACGTTCCAAGACCGCGCCGAGACGCCCCGACGGCCGCTCACCGCACCAGCTGCGGCCGGTGACGCTCACCCGCGGCGTCATGAAGTTCGCCGACGCCTCCTGCCTCATCGAGTGGGGCGACACCAAGGTGATCTGCACCGCCACCGTCGAGGAGAAGGTGCCGCCGTTTTTGCGCGGCAGCGGGAGGGGCTGGGTGACCGCCGAGTACGGGATGCTCCCGCGCGCCAGCAGCCAGCGGATCGAGCGGGAGGCGGTGAAGGGCCGGCTCGGCGGCCGCACACAGGAGATCCAGCGGCTCATCGGCCGCAGTCTCCGAACGGTCGTGGACCTCGCCGCACTCGGGGAGCGGACCGTCCTCATCGACTGCGACGTGGTGCAGGCCGACGG
>MHGT01000029.1:5752-5907 GCA_001805695.1 Omnitrophica WOR_2 bacterium RIFCSPHIGHO2_02_FULL_67_20
CGGCTTCATCGCGCTGGCGGAAGCGCTCAGCGCCCTGCGCCGCCGGGGCGCGCTTCCGGCGCTGCCGCTGCGGGACTTCGTGGCCGCCGCCAGCGTTGGCATGGTCGGCGGGCACGCGGTGCTTGATCTCAACTATGCGGAAGACGCTTCCGCCG
>MHGT01000030.1:0-3336 GCA_001805695.1 Omnitrophica WOR_2 bacterium RIFCSPHIGHO2_02_FULL_67_20
CGGTGGCCCAACACCCGCGGCAAGCCGCGGGCCGCGGCCCACCGGCCGTTGCCGTCCATGACGGTGGCCCAACACCCGCGGCAAGCCGCGGGCCGCGGCCCACCGGCCGTTGCCGTCCATGATGATCGCCAGGTGCCGAAACGGGTGTTGGCGGTCGTCCATGTTGGCTATTGAGCCGGGGATGGGACGGGCTCGGCAGCAGGCGTTGAGACACCATTTGTCTGGCCGTTGGTGCGCGCGCGCTCTTGCTGGACCTTCCACTGCTCGATGGTCTTGAGCTGCTCGTCAACCTGCTGCTGCAGCTTTTCCCGCTCCTGGGTGAGCGTGTCCAGCTCTTCCTGCAGGTCGTCCACCTGGAACTGGTACTCATCCCGATCGATCCGCGCCTGGTCCAGCTCGGTGCCGACCGAGGCGAGTGAGAGCGCGAGGACGACCAGGATCACCCCCATGACCGATAATGCAATGATGATGCCGCGCCGCATGGTGTCCCCGCCCGCTTACTTGGTGTACCGGCTGCGATGGCCGGACACGCGGTCCGCTTCTTCCCGATAGGAGGCACCGGACGCGCGCGGCAGGATCACGATTTCGACGCGCCGGTTCTTCTGCCGGCCGGCCGCCGTCTCGTTGGACTCGATGGGGTGGTCTTCCCCGTAGCCCATCGCCGTCAGCCGCGCGGAGTCGATGCCGTGTTTCTCCACGAGATAGCTGAGCACCGCGTTCGCGCGGGCCACGGACAGCTCGTGGTTATCCGCCCACCCCGACACCTTGATCGGCGCATTGTCGGTGTGGCCCTCGATGCCGACGGGCTGGTCCGGCACCTCCTGGAGCACCTGGGCCACCTTGTCCAGCACCGGATAGGCGCCGCGGCGCAGGTCGGCCTTGCCGGAATCAAAGAGGACCTGGTCCACCAGCCGCGTCACGAGCCCGCGCTCATCGTAGCCGATGCTCGCCCCCGAACCGCTGAGCTTCTGCTCCATGAGCCCCTTGGCCCGGCGCAGCTCATTGATCTCCTCGGCCTTGAGGCGGGCGAGCGTCTTGAACTGCTCGAGCTGGTCGCTCAGCTCCGCGAGCTGCTGGATATCCCAGGGCGAGCGCTTGGAGAAATTGATCGCGCAGCCGGCGGCCGTGAGCAGCCCCAGCGCGAGCATCCCGACGGTTCGACGAGACATGGTGCGTGCCCTCCTCTTGCGTTGCGGTGCGTTTACCCTAACATGGCCCTCGGAAAGCGTCAAGCCACCCTACCGAGTGGCAAAGTGACTGAGTGGCTAAGTGGCCGCGAAACGGGAAGGGTACGTTGGCCACTCTGCCACTTGGCCACTTCGCCACTACCAGCAGCCCACCTTGAACGCCTGCTCCCGCTTGGAACCGGTCGAAATGAGGCAGATGGGGACGCCCAGCAGGGCCTCCAGCCGTTTGAGGTAGCGCTGGGCCGCGGCCGGCAGCTCGTCGAAGCCGCTCGCCTCGCCCGTTTCGCTGCGCCAGCCGGGCAGCGATTCGTAGACCGGACGGCAGCGCTCGAGCAGCGCGGCGTCCGCCGGCACATCGTCGAGCGTGCGCGAGCCATCGCGGTAGCCCACGCAGATCTGGATCGTCTCCATGTCGTCGAGGACGTCCAGCTTCGTGACGGCGACGGCATCGCAGCCGTTGACGTCGACGGCGTGGCGCGCCACCACGGCGTCGAACCAGCCGCAGCGGCGGGGCCGGCCGGTCGTGGCGCCGAACTCCTTGCCCTTCGTGCGGATGCGCTCCATCAGCTCGGAGGAAAACTCGGTCGGGAATGGTCCCTCGCCGACTCGGGTGGTATAGGCCTTCACGACGCCGATGACGCGGTCGATGGCGGTGGGCGGAATACCGGCGCCCGTGCAGGCGCCGCCCGCGGTCGCGCTGGAAGAGGTGACATAGGGATAGGTGCCGTGGTCGATGTCGAGCAGGGCGCCTTGCGCCCCTTCAAAGAGCAGCCGCTTCTTTTGGGCCATGGCCTCCCGGAGGAACCGCGGGCCGTGCACCACATGCGGGGCCAGACGCTTGGCGTAGCCCCGGTACTGTGCGAGCAGCTCCTCGTATGACATGGGCGGCTCGCTGTAGAGTGCGCGGAGCAGCCGGTTCTTCTCCGCCACGTTGCGGCGCAGCAGCTCCGGAAAGCCGTCCCCGCACAGGTCGCCGATCCGGATGCCGGAACGCGCCGCCTTGTCCACATAACACGGGCCGATGCCCCGCCCCGTCGTGCCGATGCGGCCCGCCCGGGTGGACTCCTCCAGCAGGTCGAGCCGCTTGTGGTAGGGGAAGATGACATGGGCCTGGTCGCTGATCTTGACGGCGCGCTTCACGTCGATCCCCCGCGCCTCCAGCCGGCCCATCTCTTCCAGGAGTGCGGCCGGATCGATCACCACACCGTTGCCGATGAGCCCGACCTTGCCGGGGTGCAGCAGCCCCGAGGGAATGAGGTGGAAGACGAACTCTTCGCCGTCGGCGATGACGGTGTGGCCGGCGTTGTGCCCGCCCTGGTAGCGGATGAGGATGTCCGCGTCCTCGCTGAGGACGTCGATGACCTTCCCCTTCCCCTCATCGCCCCACTGGGCGCCGACCACGATGAGGTTCATCCACCGGCCGGTATCAGATACGTATCTGATACCGGAGAGCAGCTAGAGTTTGATGAGCTTGGCATCAATGACATGCCTGAGTTTCCTCACTTGTGCCAGCACCTTCGGCGGCACATCGTTGTCAATGCTCACGACGGTGATGGCGGTGCCGCCCGGCTTGTCGCGGCCATTGCTCATGCCCGCGATGTTGATCTTCGACTCCCCGAGCAGCGTTCCAAGCTGGCCGATGAGGCCGGGCTTGTCTTCGTTCTTGAGGATGAGGAGGTAGCCGTCGAGTGCCACCTCCACGAAGTAGCGGTCGATCTTGACGATGCGCGGCTCGCGGCGGGCCGACAGCGTCCCCTGAAGCGCCAGCGTTTCGCCGTCGCTGCACACCTCGAGCGCCATGAGGTTGGCGAACTCGTCCATGCGGCTCGCCTTCGCCTCCACCACCTTGACCCCGCGCTCCGCGGCGATGAGCGAGGCGTTGACGTAGTTGACGTTCTCCCCGACCATCGGTGAGAGCACCCCTTTCAGGACGGCCAGCGTCACCGGCGAGGTGTCGTGGCTGGTGACCTCGCCGACGAACGTCACGCGGATCTCGGCGATCTTGCCGCTGGACAGCTGCGTCGCCAGCGACCCGAGCCGCTCGCCCAGCACGATGTAGGGCTGGAGGACTTGGAGCGTCTTCGCGTCCACGGAGGGCATGTTCACCGCATTGCGGATGACGCGGCCGAGCAGCGCGTCGGCGACCTGC
>MHGT01000030.1:3359-5471 GCA_001805695.1 Omnitrophica WOR_2 bacterium RIFCSPHIGHO2_02_FULL_67_20
TGGGTCGAGGCGCCCAGGTGCGGCACCGCCACCACCTGCTCAAGCTGAAGCAGCGGGTGGTCCTTCTTCGGCGGCTCCTCCTCGAAGACATCGAGCGCGGCCCCGGCCACCTGGCCGCTCACGATGGCCTGGTGGAGCGCCGCCTCGTCGATGATGCCGCCGCGGGCGCAGTTGATGAGCCGCACCCCCTTCTTCATCGCGGCGATCTCCTTCGCTCCGATCAGGTGCTTCGTCTCCGCGGTCAGGGGCGTGTGGACGGTGATGTAGTCGGCCTCGGCGTAGATGGTCTTCAGGGCGGTGAGCGGGATGTCGATCTGCTGTGAGCGCTCCGATGACAGGAAGGGGTCGTACGCGATGATCCGCATCCCGAAGGCCTGCGCCCGCTTGGCGACCTCGGTGCCGATCTTGCCCAGGCCCACGATGCCCAGCGTCTTGCCGGAGAGCTCGGTGCCCACGAACTTCGAGCGCTCCCAGGCTCCCCCCTTGAGCGAGGCGTACGCCTGCGGGATGCGCCGCGAGAGCGCCATGAGCATGCTCATCGTGTGCTCGGCGGTCGAGATGGTGTTGCCGGCGGGCACGTTCATGACGATGATGCCCCGCTTGGTCGCCGCGGCGGCGTCCACGTTGTCGAGCCCGACACCGGCCCGGCCGATGACCTTCAGGCGGCCGGCGTTGGCGATCACCTCGGCCGTGACTTTCGTGGCGCTGCGCACGATGAGCCCCTCGTACGGGCCGATGATCTCGGCCAGCTCGCTGGAGGAGAGTCCGGTCTTCACGTCCACCTCCAGACCCGGCTCGCTCTTCAACAGCGTGATGCCGTCCTCCGAGAGATGATCCGCGATGAGCACTTTGAGGCGGTCGGTCTTCGCCTTCGCGCGCCCCCCGACGGCGCTGGAACCCTTGGTCGCCGTTTTGCTCATCGGGTGGCTCCTGCCGCGGCGGCCTGGCGCCCCAGCGCCGCCTGCGCCGCTTTGACGCCTTTGCCGCGCTCGCACTTGTACCCAAGCTCGGCGAGTGCGCCCTCGAGCGCCGCAACACCGGCGAGGACGTCCTCCGGCGAAATGAACCCCATGTGGGCGAAGCGGAAGATTTTGCCCGCCATGTCGCCCTGCCCGCCCGCCACCATCACCCGCGAGCGGTCGTACATGATTTTCGTCAGCTGCTTGCCGTCGACGCCTCCAGGCACGGTGACGGCGGTGACGCCGTTCGACGGCCGCGTCGAGAAGAGCGTCAGGCCCAGGGCCGACGCGGCCGCGCGGGTGGCGCGGGCCATGAGCGCGCAGCGCTGAATCATCTGCGGGACGCCCAGCTGGAGGATGAGCTTGAGCGCCTCGTCGAGTGCGACCACCGTCGGGACGGCCGAGGTGAACGGCGTATCGTCGTCGGCAAGCGACTTCTTGTAGAGCCGCAGGTCGGTGTAGAACCGCGGGCACGTTGCCCGGTCGACCAGCGCCCAGGCCCGCGCGTTCACGCTGATGAAGGCCAGGCCCGGCGGCAGCATGAGCCCCTTCTGCGAGCCGGTGACGACGACGTCGATCCCCCACTCGTCGGTGCGGCACTCGTCCGCCAGGAGGCCGCTGATGGCGTCCACGACCAGGACCGCCTGGCTCTTGCGCGTGATGGCGGCGATGGCCTGGATGTCGTTCACGATACCGGTCGAGGTCTCGCACAGCGTGGTGAAGACCGCCTTCGCCTTCGGGTGCGCCGCCAGCGCGTCCGCCACCGCCTGGGGGTCGACCACGTCGCCGTACGCGACCGGGATCGGCACGACGGTGATCCCGTAGGCCTTGCAGAGCGACTGCCAGCGCTCGGCGAACTTGCCGCCCAACACCACAATGGCTGCGTCGCCCGGCGAGAGGAGGTTGGCGACCGCCGCCTCCATGGCCCCGGTGCCCGAGCTCGTCAGGCAGTAGACCGGCTGCGAGGTCTGCATGGCCGTCTGCATGCCCTGCATGGCGCGCTTGAAGAGCGCGCGGTAGGAGCTCGTGCGGTGGTGGATGATCGGCCGCCCCAGCGCCTCGCGCACCTGCGGCGGCAGCGGGGTCGGCCCCGGTGTGAGTAAGATGTCCTGCGTCATGGATGCTCCCGTTTGCGCGTTAGCGCGTTTGCGGG
>MHGT01000030.1:5478-5849 GCA_001805695.1 Omnitrophica WOR_2 bacterium RIFCSPHIGHO2_02_FULL_67_20
GCTGAACGCGCCAACGCGCCCACTCGCCAACGCGGCAACGTTATTTCTTCGGTTTGCTGTGGATGACCTCGTCGATGAGGCCGTACTCCTTCGCCTCGTCCGCCGACATGAAGTAGTCCCGGTCGGTGTCTTTTTGGATTTTGTCGAGCGGCTGGCCGGTGTGCTTGACGAGCAGCTCGTTGATCTTCTCGCGCAGCCGCAGGATCTCGCGGGCCTGGATCGAGATGTCGGACGCCGCACCCTGCACCCCGCCCCACGGCTGGTGGATCATGATCCGCGCGGCCGGGAGGGCGAAGCGCTTGCCCGTAGCACCGGCGCACAGGAGGAGCGCCCCCATGCTGGCCGCCTGTCCCACGCAGTAGGTCGCCACC
>MHGT01000030.1:5863-11305 GCA_001805695.1 Omnitrophica WOR_2 bacterium RIFCSPHIGHO2_02_FULL_67_20
TCGTAGATCGCCAGGCCGGCCGTGACGGAGCCGCCGGGCGAGTTGATGTAGACGTTGATCTCCTTGTCCGGGTCCTCGTTCTGGAGAAAGAGCAGCTGCGCGATGATGAGGTTGGCGACCGCGTCGTCGACCGGCGTGCCGATGAACACCACCCGGTCCTTGAGCAGCCGCGAGTAAATGTCGTAGGCGCGCTCGCCCCGCGGCGACTGCTCCACGACCATCGGAACGAGAATCTGGCCCTGCTCGCTCATGCAACTCCCTCCCTGGTGATTGATCGTCACAACACAACGTCGGAATCAATCATGCGTCGTTATTGGTCCTGTTGCCGTTGAAGAGGTCGCCGACTCCTGCACGGCGGCCGCCGAGAGCAGCATCGCAATGGTTTTTTCCTGCCGGATCGAGGAGACGACGGAGCCCCAGAGTCCCTCCGCGTCGAAGAGCTTGCGCACCTCGGCCGGGTCCTTCTTCCATCGGCGGGACAGCTCCCAGAGCCGCTTCACCAGCTCGTCCTGCGCCACGGCGATGTTCTCCTGCTCGGCGATGCGGTCGAGGATGAAGCCGAGCTTCACGCGCCGCTCGGCGCTGGTGCGCAGCTCGCCGGTGAACTTCGAGACCTCGGCGGTCACCTGCTCTTCGGACAGGCCCGACAGGAGCAGGCGGGCCTTGAACTCGCGGGTGAGCCGCTCGGCTTGGTGGCCGACGAGGCGCGGCGGAACGCCGAAGGGGTGGCGGGCCAGGAGTGCCGCGCAGAGCGCCGCCTCGAGCGCCTCGGCCTGGGTCGTGCGCCGCTGCTCGCGGAGCTTCGCCTCGACGTGCGCGCGGAGCTGCCCAAGCGACTCGGAGCCGAGGTCCTTCGCCAGCTCGTCGTCGAGTGCCGGAACCTGCCGCTCCTTGCCCTCGCCGGACGCGGCCGGCACGAGCTGCGCCATCGACTCCTGGAGCTTGGCCAGCGCCTGGTCCACATCACTCGTGTTCACGTCAACGGCGATCTTCGTCAGCGGAATGCCTTTGTAGGCGGCGAGCGCGAACGCCGGCTCCACCTCGACCGTCGCCTCGAGCGTCAACCCGCCCGAGTCGGTGAACGCCGCAGCGCTCACTTCGAAGGGCCCCACCGGCTTGAGCGCGTGCTCCTTCGCCGCCTGCTCGAGCGCGCGCCGCGTGACCCGGTGGAGCGTCTCCTCCTCGATGGGCTTCGCGTATTGCTGTTGGATCAGCCCGACCGGGGCCTTGCCCTTCCGGAAGCCCGGGAGGGCCGCCTGCTTCTGGAACTCGGCCAGCACCTCTCCGCGCACCGGCTCAACCGTGTCGCGGCCCAGGGTGAAGCGCAGCGACTTCTGGCACGGGGCGGTGTCGGTAATCTGCGTCTTCCCGTTGTCGGGCGGGCGGCGAGCCGGTGTCCGGAACATGCGCTAGAGGCGGAACTTCTCGCCGAGGTAAATCTCCCGGGCGCGGGGATCGGTGATCAACTGCTGGGCGTTTCCGTCGATCAGCACGCGGCCTTCCGCCATGATGTAGGCGCGGTCCGTGATCTCCAGCGTCTCGCGGACGTTGTGGTCGGTCAGCAGAATCCCGAGGCCCCGCTTCCTCAGTTCCCGGATGATCTCCTGGGCCTCGAAGACGGTGATGGGGTCGATGCCCGAGAACGGCTCATCGAGGAGGATGAACTGGGGATTGGTGACGAGCGCCCGCGTGATCTCCAGCCGCCGCTTCTCGCCCCCCGAGAGCGTGAACGCCTTCTGCCGGGCCAGGTGCGTGATGCCCAGCTCGTTGAGCAGCCGGTCGAGCCGCGCTCTCCGCTCCGCACGCGAGAGGTCCAGCGTCTCGAGGATCGCCAGGATGTTCTCCTCGACCGTCAGCTTGCGGAAGATGGACGGCTCCTGGGCCAGGTAGCCGATCCCGAACCGGGCCCGCTGGTACATGGGGACGTCCGTGACGTCGCGTCCGTCGAGCTCGATGCGCCCCCCGTCGGGACGGACGTAGCCGACCATCATGGCGAACGTGGTCGTCTTCCCGGCCCCGTTGGGGCCGAGGAGGCCGACGATTTCTCCGCGCCGCACGCGGATGTCCACGCCGTCCACCACCGGCCGGCCGTTATACCCTTTGACAAGATGCTCGGTCTGCAGCTGCTGCATGCGCTTACCGGCTCGCGGCCACCGCGGGCGTGGCGGTGTCCTGCGGCTGGGGTGTGAGGGCGCCGAATGAGAACTGGGTGCTGCCACCGTGGGGTTCGGGGTAGATGAGGAGCGACGGCTTGCCGACCAGCGTGATTTTTCCGGCCGACGGCTCGTACACGGCGCGCTCGCCCATGGCGGTGTTGTGCGCCTGGTGGATGCGCACCCGCCCGACCGCCTCCGCGTAGCGGATCGTGTGCGAGGCGCGGTTGAGGTAGGCGATGAGCGTGTCCGAGTAGAGGTCGCCGTTCGGATCCTCGACGTGGACGTTCTGCTCGAACGTCGCGATGTCGTTCTCGTAGTCGAAGGCGAGCGGGCCGTCGCAGGTGATCCGCACATGACCCGGAGCCTCCGCGGTCTCATGGTCGGTGGGGTTGAGGATGAGCTCGACGTCCTCGAAGATGGTCGCCTGCTTCAGCTGCGTCAGGCCGCGGGCCCCGCGCCCCCGCAGGAGCATGTGGTCGGTTTCGATGCGCACCGGCTCCTCCGTCGCCACCTGGTTCTGGTCGGGGATCCAGTGGAGCACCGGTGTGGCGAGCCACAGGCCGTCCGAGGTGTGGATGGTGACGTCGTGCTCCATCCGCACATGCCGGTCCTTCTGCCGCATCTGGGCGGCCGTCGCCGTGAGGTAGGCGGTCCGCTCCGGGTCATACCCGACGGCGTTCGGGTGGTGGATGGTCACGATGTCGTCCTCGACGCTGGCCCCTTGCCCCTCCAGCGTCCAGCGCTTCGCGCCGCTCACCTCGTAGCCCGTGAGCGCGAAGCCGCTCATCTGCTGGTCGGCGTCCGGGTTCGGCGTCACGGTGCCGGTCCCGGCCGGCTCGCGCAGCGACGTGTTGGAGGGCTTCCCCGATCCGCCGCACCCACCAAGCGCGAGCGCGCAGCACGCGAGAAGGAAGAGCGCGGCCACAGCTTGTATGTTCGGCTGGGGGCTCGCCCGCCCCGGCACGCCGGGTCGGGCCGGGGGGGCTGGGGGCTCGGGGGAAACGGTCTGGCCCTGAGCCCTGAGCCCTGAGCCCTCAGCGCTCTTCACAGGTTGGGTCTTCCACCGCCGGTGCATCCACACCCAGTGGTCGGGATAGCGCCGGACGTAGGACTCGACGACGCGGCTCCAGCCCCGCGTGAGCGCCGCGATGGCCTCGGTCCGGTCGTGCATGGCGGGCTTCGCCACGGGCGGCTCGATCACCAACCGGCACCGCCCGCCTTCGCGGATGAGGAAGCAGGGCAGGATCGGGGCGCCGGTCATGAGCGAGAGCGCGGCCGGCCCGACGGGCGTGTGGGCCGGCCGGCCGAAGAAGTCCACGAAGATGCCCTCGAAGCTGTCCAGGTCCTGGTCGGGGAGCATGCCGACGATCTGGTTGGCCCGCAGGAGCCCGGCTACTTCCTTCAGCGAGCCGCGCGCCAGCGTCGAGATGCCCTGTGCGCCGCGCAGATCGATGAGGAAGGACTCGTATTCGGGGTACCGCAGCCGGCGCGCAAGCACGCCGCCCTTGAACCCGAGGCCTCCCAGGTAGAGCGGGATCATCTCCCAGTTGCCGAAGTGCGCGGTGAGGAGGATCGCGCCGTTGCCCTGGGCGAGTGCGTGGCGCACATGCTCAAGCCCGTCGCACGCGATGAGCGCCTGGAGCGCTTGCGCGGACACCGCCGACAGGTGCAGCCACTCCATGAACGTCTGCCCGAGATTGGCGAACACGCGCCGCGCGATGCGCGAGCGCTCGGCGGCGCTGACCCCCTCGCCGAGGGCGAGGCGCAGATGCTCCTCCGTCAGGCGCCGCTGGAGCCCGAGACAGCGGTAGGCGCACCCACCCAGGGTGCGCCCGAAGGCGCGGGCGGCGGCGAGCGGCAGCGAGCGCGCAAGCGCTCGCAACCCTCGGAAGCCCAAATACATGAGGCGTCGTCGGACGGGATGTTTCATGGCGGCATGCCGAACGAATATGATACGCCCCTCCGCGGGGTAGCGTCAAGAATAACGAGGGAATGCAGGTAACGTCTTCCCGGGTAAACGTTACCCCGGTAACGTTTACCCGGGAGGCGGGCTCCATAAGGAGGGGGCTGAAAACAGCTTGAGCGGCCCGTGTGGACCGCTCAGCAGATTGACTTATTAAGGAAGGGGTCTGACCCCCTTAGTCCGCGCTAGTGCCGTTCCAACTTGATGAGCCTAACCATCTGGGTGAGAGAACCCGTCCCGTTCCTGCTGGCCCCGTTCCAACGTGTTGGAACGGGGCGGGACCGGACGGGAGACCTTCGGCGGAGATAGTTGGAACGGCACTAGTCGGCGCGCTGGTGCATCTGCGCCTCAAGCCACTTCTCCAGCACGTCCCGCTTGAAGCGCCACTGGCCGCCGATCTTGGCTGCCGGCACCTGGCCGCCGCGCGTCAGCTTGTAGACCGTCATGACGTGCAGGCCGAGGTACTGGGCTACCTCGCGCAGCGTCATGATCTGACTCTTGTCGTTGTGCGAACCGTTTTTGTGCATCGCCATGGATGGTGTCTCACACCTTCAGGAAGTATGCCATATGTCCGCATGAATCTTCAAGACTTTTACTTAATTTTTATGATTGGTGATTGGGATAAAGCGCCTTTCAGTGGTAGCGCTGCAACACCTGCTCCCATAACCCTTTAGCCTTGAGGATCAGCTCAACGACCTCGCGAACCGCCCCCCTCCCTCCCGGCCTGCGGGTAATGTAGTGGGCGGCCTGCTTGACCTCCTCCACGGCGTTGGGCACCGCCACCGCAAGACCGACCCGCCGCAGGATGGGCAGCTCTATGAGATCGTCGCTGATGGCGCAGACGTGCTCGTCGCTCACGCGGAAGCGCTTGAGCAGCTTCTGGTAGGCGGGCAGCTTGAGGCGCTGGCCCTGAGCGAGCCAGTCCACCCGCATCTCCTTGGCGCGCCGCTTGACCATGCGGGACTCGCGGGCGCTGATGATGGCGGACTTGAGCCCGACCCGGTTCCAGAAGATCAGCCCCGCCCCGTCCTGCACGTCGAAGAACTTCAGCTCGTCGCCGTAGTCGGCGTAGACGATACGGCCGTCCGTCAGGACGCCGTCCACGTCCATCAGCAGGATGCTCACCCGCGAGGCCCGCTGGACCACCGCAGGCGAGAGCGCGGCCAAGGTTGGAACCATATGAATGTAAAACGACCTTAAACTGCCAAGGTGATTTCGCTGATTGTGAATCGATTTCGCCGATGAGAACGTTGTATCTGCGAAATCAATCCATAATCTGCGGAATCAATCTTGGTTTGTGAACTCCTAGAAACCGGCCTTCAG
>MHGT01000031.1:0-9003 GCA_001805695.1 Omnitrophica WOR_2 bacterium RIFCSPHIGHO2_02_FULL_67_20
AAACCAACCTCAGCGATGGGGCGCTCGCCGGCTTCACGTGGGGGCTCCTCCGCGGGCTCGGCCACGGGTTCATCCGGACCTCCGCCGGGCTCTACGAGCTGGTCACCTTCCCCTTCCCGGCACCCCCCGGCTACACGCCGGTCATCCAGCCCGAGTACGTCTTCGCGGACGAATCCACCGTACCCCCGCCCCAACCCTAGCGCTTCCTGCTCAGTTAAACTTAAAAAAGTTATTGCAAAATCTGCCAGAGTCCGGTAGAATACATCACAAGTTTTCACAACCAGAGGAGGTGGAACGAGATGGAAACAGGGATGAACCTCGTCCAGCAGCTCGTGGTTGCTCCTCTCCAGTCGGCTGTGAACCAGCTTCTCACCTACGCCCCTTCAATCCTCGGGGCACTGGTCATCCTGCTCATCGGAGGCATCATTGCCAAGCTCATTGAGCAGCTCATCGTCAGAGGCTTGAAGCTCATCACGCTGGACAAGATCGCCGAACAGCTGCAGATTTCCGCCATCCTCATGCGGGGCGGCATCCGGCGCAAGCTCTCCGAGCTCATCGGCGCCATCATCTACTGGCTCGTCATGCTCGCCTTCGTCATGACCGCCCTCAACGCGCTCAACCTAACGGTCGCAGCAGAGCTCTTCCAGCAGATCGTCGGGTTCCTGCCCAACGTGATCGCGGCGGTGTTCATCCTGATCGTCGGCGCCTTTGCGGCGGCATTCCTGTCCGCGACGGTCCGGACGGCCGCCAGCAACTCGGGCATCCTCCAGGCGCACCTCTTGGGGCAGGCGGTGCAGACCGTTGTGGTCGTCTTCGCGTGCGTGGCCGCGCTCCAGCAGCTCCAGATTCAGTTCGTCGGCGAGGTCTTCCTGATCATTCTCGCCGGCCTGAGCCTCGGCGCCGCGATCGCCTTCGGCCTGGGCTGCAAGGACCTCGCGGGCCGGTGGATCTCCGGGCTCGTTGACCAGCTTCAGGCGCGCAAGCGGTAGGGCGCGTTTCCTGCCTTCGTGCTCCGCCAGGCGGCTGCTTCCATTGATGGGGGCGGCCGCCTGGTTGCTTTCTACGCTCCCCGTCTGGGCGCTCAATGTAGTGCAGCTGGAGCCGCAGGAACGCGAGACGCTTCAGGCGGTCCTCGCCGCGCTCGATCCGCTCATCAGCGCCAAGAAGAAGGATGGCGCGGCCAACCTCCTCGCATGGCAGGAGCTCTACGAGCCGCTGACGGCTTCCCAGCGGGCCTTCCTGGATGAGTTTCGCGCCGTGAGGGCCGGCGCGCTTGGCGCGACGAGCCACTACTTCGGCGAATCGGCCGCGACGCCGGAGCTCGTCCCGGTCGGCCCGCAGCAGGTCGTCAAGGACGGCGCGGCGAAACCGCTCGACCCCCAGTATCTGCCGCGAGCGGCCCTTGAGGCGTACCGGCGCATGATGGAGGCGATGCAGGCGGGCCTGGGCCGGCGGCTCCTCGTCGAATCCGGCTACCGCTCCCCCGCGTACCAGCTCTACCTCTTCCTCTTCTATCTGCCCAAGCACGGCTGGTCGGTCACCGAGACCAACCGGTTCGTGGCCCTGCCCGGCCACAGCGAGCACGGCAACCCGGCGCGCCAGGCGATCGACTTCATCAACGAGGC
Organism: Omnitrophica WOR_2 bacterium RIFCSPHIGHO2_02_FULL_67_20; assembly: GCA_001805695.1. Taxonomy (GTDB): domain Bacteria; phylum Omnitrophota; class Gorgyraeia; order Aquiviventales; family Aquiviventaceae; genus 2-02-FULL-67-20. The sequence continues at coordinate 1,626 of MHGT01000031.1, forward strand.
GGGCATCAACGGCGAGGACCATCCGGAGGAGTTCGAGGCGCTGCCGGAGTACCGCTGGCTCCAGGAGCACGCCGGGCAGTTCAGCTTCGCCCTCTCCTATCCGCGGGACAATGCGTACCACACGTCATTCGAGCCGTGGCATTGGCACTATGAGGGATCATGATATGGAATTTTTGATTTTGGATTTTGGATTTTGGACGGAACGCGCTGAGACTCCAAAATCGAAAATCAAAAATCCAAAATCTGAATGAGTCGGTCTGCGCTGGTCAGGTCGCTGGGTCTATTTGACGCCACGATGCTGGTCATCGGCTGCATCGTCGGCGTGGGCATCTTCCGCACGGCCAGCTCGATCGCCGGAGCGCTGCCCTCCGCCCCGCTCATCCTGGGCCTGTGGGCCGTGGGCGGGCTGCTCTCGCTCTGCGGGGCGCTCTCCTATGCGGAGCTGGCTGCGATGTTCCCCGCCACCGGCGGCGACTACGTCTACATCCGGGAGATTTACGGCCGCCTCTGGGGCTTCCTGTTCGGCTGGACCAAGCTGTTCATCGAGCGGACCGGCACGATCGCCATCCTCGGCTTCGTCTTCGCGGAGTACCTGCGCCGCATCATGCCATTCGGAGAGCCGCTTCTCCGACCGGTCGCCGCGGGCGCCATCCTCCTCCTGACGGCGGTGAACGTGCTCGGCCTGCGGTGGGGCACCCTCGTGCAGAACGTGTTCACCGTCCTCAAGGTCGCGGCACTTGGCGCGCTGATTCTGGCGGGGGTGCGCGCGATCGCCGGCGCCCACACCGTCGCGGTCGACTGGACGGTACTACCGCTGGACCTGCCGCGCGTGCAGTCGCTCGGGGTGGCGCTCGTCTTCGTCCTGTGGACCTACGGGGGCTGGACCGAAGCCGCCTACGTGGCGGAAGAGATGCGGCAGCCGACCAAGAACATCCCGCGCGCCATCATCGGCGGCGTCCTCCTCACCACGGCGCTCTATCTGCTCGTCAACTGGAGCTACCTGCTCTTCGTGCCGGTGGACCTCTTGCCGAAGACGCCGCTCGTGGCCGCCGCCGTCATGAAGCAGTCGCTGGGCGAGAGCGGGGCGGTGTTCATCTCGTGGATGATCGCCTGCTCCGCATTCGGCGCGCTCAACGGCTACATCCTGACGGGCGGGCGCATCCTCTACGCCCTCGGCAAAGACCACCGGCTCTTCAGCCACCTCGGGACGGTGCATCCGAGGCTCCGCACGCCGGCGCTGGCGCTGTGGGCGAACGCGGCCATCGCCATCGGCCTGGTCTTCACGAAGACGTTCGAGCAGATCATGACCTACTCGACGGTGGCCATCACCGTCTTCTTCATCTTGGCGGTCCTGGGCGTCATCATCCTGCGCCGCCGCGCGCCCGGCCGCCCCCGGCCGTACCGCGCGTGGGGCTACCCGCTGACCCCGCTCCTCTTTTGCCTGACGATGGCCGGCTTCATCGTGGACGTGTGCAGCAAGCAGCCGGGCGAGGCCGCGTTCGGGTTCGTCCTCCTGGCCCTCGGCCTGCCGCTCTACTGGTGGTCGGAAAGTGGGAAGCGAAGAGGACGCTGATGACCGCAGATGAAAAGACGCAGATTTTCGCTGATCTGCGGACATCTGCGTCCACCTGATGCTCGCCACTGTTGCCCTCGCCGCCGGGGCGCTCTTCGTGGCGGGCTACGCGATCTACGGCAAGCTGCTGGCGCGCTGGTTCGACCTGGACCCGCGCCGTCCGACCCCCGCCTGTTCGCTCAACGACGGCGTCGACTACGTCCCGGCCAAGGCGCCATTCCTGCTCGGCCAGCACTTTTCCGCGATCGCCGCCGCCGGCCCGATCGTCGGCCCGATCCTCGGTGGGCTGTGGTTCGGCTGGCTGCCGGCGCTGTTATGGATCGTCTTCGGCGCGATCTTCTTCGGCGCGGTCCACGATTTCGCCAGCCTGGTCAGCTCGGTCCGGCACCGCGCCCGCTCGGTTGTCGAGCTGGTCCATGAGCTGCTCGGTCCGCGGGCGCACGGGCTCTTCATGGCCTTCGTGTGGCTCTCGCTCATCTACGTCATCATCGCCTTCGCCGACCTGACCAGCAGCTCGTTCGTCGAGCCGACCTATGGCGGGGGCGTGGCCGCTTCCTCCACGCTGTATTTGGGCGCCGCCGTGCTCATGGGGGTGTGCCTCTACCGCGCACACATGCCGCTGTGGCTGGCGACGGCGATCTTCCTGCCGCTCATCGGCGTCATCATCTGGTGCGGACCATCGATTCCCCTGAGCATCCCCTCCGGCTGGACGGCCGCCCCCTGGGCGAGGCCCCAACTCGTCTGGAACGGCCTCATCCTCGCTTACTGCGGTATCGCCTCCATCATCCCCATGTGGCTGCTGCTCCAGCCGCGCGGTTATCTCGGGGGCTTCTTCCTCTACGTGACGCTCGCCGCCGGGATCGTCGGCCTGCTCCTCGGCGGCGACCGCATCCAGTACCCGGCCTTCCTGGGCTGGACCAGCCAGCGGGGCTTTCCGCTCTTCCCGCTGCTCTTCGTGACCGTCGCCTGCGGCGCCTGCTCCGGGTTCCACGGCATCGTGAGCTCCGGCACGACCTCGAAGCAGATCGCGCGCGAGACCGACTGCCGCCTCGTGGGTTACGGCGGGATGCTGCTGGAGGGATTCGTCGCGGTCATAGCACTCTCGACGGTCATGCTGCTCTCACCGCATGATGCCGGAACACAGCGCTCGCCCGACCGCATCTACGCCGAGGGCCTGAGCCATTTTGTCGAGCGCGTCGGTGTCAACCGCGAGTTCGCCCGCTCCTTCGCGCTGCTCGCCTTCGCCACGTTCATCTACGACACGCTCGATGTGGCGACGCGCCTGGGCCGGTACGTCTTTCAGGAGCTGACGGGCTGGAAGGGGCGGTGGGGAGGAGTCGGAGCAACGCTGGCAACGCTCGCATTGCCGGCGATGAGTATGAGCTGGACGGTGCGGGACCCGGCGGGGAACATCGTGCCGGCCTGGAGGGTCTTCTGGACGCTCTTCGGGACGTCCAATCAGCTGCTGGCCGCGCTCACGCTGGTCACGATCACCGTCTGGCTGAAACGGACGGGCTACCCCTGGCTCATCAGCGCCGTGCCGGCCGCGTTCCTGCTGACGATGACGATGTGGTCGCTGATCCTCACCGCAGCGCCGTGGGCCGCCGGGCTGATTGGCGGACATACCGCCATGGACTGGAGTGGTGCCATCGCCCTCATCCTGCTCTTCTTGGCGGTACTCGTGCTCGTCGAGGGGTGGAAGGCGTTCGCGCTGACCCGCCCCTCCTCTCGGTAATCCCCGCCGCCAAACGCATACCCGCTTCCCGGGTAACGTTTACCCCGGTCGACGCTTCCCCGGTGCGGAACGCATGGTGTCATCGTAACATGGGGCATCCATAAGGACAACGGCTCTCCTACGCCTATGGTGTTGAACTCACCGGGATGCGGTTGTCGTGCTCGTCATAGGTGTAGCGCGCCTGACCTGCAACTTTGTGGAGGCGCGTGTCCACCACGTTCAGTTGACCATCTGCCGCATCGACGTCGAAGTCCAGGTCGAGTAATTCTCCCGTGGCCGTATCCCGCATATCTGTGCAGGAGTAGTAGAGACCACCGGTCTTGCCCACGCGTTCATGGACCCGCACGAACGTCAGCTTCCGCGTGGCCCCCGTGAGCTCATCGTGGATCGCGAAGGCGCCGTCCTTGGCCTCGATACCTTTCACGTAGGACTCGATCGCTTGTCGGATCTGCGCCGCCGACGGCTCCGCCTTCATCGCCTGGCCGCCGTGCTCTTGCGCCGTGCCTGCCTGCGCCCCGCCGGCGGGCGGGGCAGGCAGGCCTCCGTGTTCTTTGGCTGCTGCTGGCGCTGTCGTTGTTCCTCCGTGTTCCTGTCCTCCGTGCTCCTGTCCTCCGTGCTCCGCTGCGTCCACAGAGATGGCCATGCCCAAGAGCCCACTGATTCCGATGACCACGAGCCCATGTACCGCCCAACGCCTCATGTCGTCCTCCCATGTTTGAGGTCCGTGAACCGCACCTCGACGTCCACATCCGAAAACGGTCGCCCGTCAACTTCAACGTATGGAGTAAAGAAGATGTTCACTGGCTCACCCTGTTGTCTGGGCACAAGCTGGATATCCCGACCCACACTGATGAGGAAACGGTCCGGAACACGCGCCCCGAAATAGTAGTCCGCCAACTCCGGGTGCTTCCAGGCCTCGGAGGCATCCACCGGCACCCACCCCCGGCCCTCCACATAGAATTCGGCCCAGCAGTGGTATCCGGGCAGGGTTCCTGAAGCGGCCTGCGGGATGACGACTCCAATCTTGAAGCGGGCCGGGATGCGGCTGGCCCGCGCCATCGAGATGAACAGCGAATGAAAGTCGGTGCAGTTTCCCGCCCCCAGCAAGCACACCCGGCGCGTGTCGCCACGGCCCCAGCCCGGCACGCTCTTATCGTACTTGACCTGCTGGATGACGGCCTCGTAGATGCCCCGCGCCTTGTCCATTGGCGTGGTGCGACCTATGGTGGCGCGTCCGGCTCTTGTGCGAACCTCATCGTCAACGATGACCAGTCCGTGGGGCGTGAGCTCGCGCGCCAGCTCATCGGCCGGCGCGGGCGGATCGGCGAGGGGATCTTCACCCGATCCGAGACGCGCCTGGTAGTCAATCGATACCTCAACAACCTCTGGCAAAGGCGGCTGAAGGCTGAGGTGCAGGATGTCGTTGTCATACTCCGGGTCTTGCGCGATGGCGTACGGAATCGAGGCATGAACCTGGCGGCGGAGGATCTGCTGTTCGCGGGTCGTCTTGGCCAGCGGAATCCAGACGTCGATCGTGTCAGCCTGTTGTGGAAGCTGAGTGAGACGGGCCTGATAGGTGAAGAGCACCTCTCGTGGGTGGGGAGGTCCGGCGTGCACGGAGCCGGCTGAGCGACTCGCCAGACCCACGGCCACCCCGCCGACCAGGATGACGGCGACTACCCACCTCAGCGACCGCATGCACACCTCCGTGCCTGAGCTTAACGGCCAATTGCCCATCCCTCAAGATAAATGTTTCGCTTGACGGGAATTATCACAAGTAAAAAGCGCCGTGGCTCACAGCGTGAACCACGGCGTGTCAATCGCCCAGTGGCGTTGGAGCGAGCTCTAACGCCTGATCTCCTGGTTCAGCGACGGTACTGCGGGCAGCACCGGCCTGGGAGGCGGCGGCGAGGATGCCGGGGCACTCTCGCGGAGGACCGGCGCGGCCGGCTGAATGGCCTGCGGCGGCACGGGGAGGGCGACCGGACGGGTGAGGTTCGGGCGCGGGATGGCCGGGATGCCCATGCCCTGCATGAAGTTTGTCTCAGGTTTCGCCTTGGGAATCACGTTCAGCGACCCGACCACGCGGAAGCCGTCCTTCTCCGTCCAACGCAGTTTCGCCTCCTGTCCCACCCGCAGCCGGTTCGCCGTGACCAACTTTTCCCCGATCGAGATGAGCGCGGTCTTGGGGATGAGGAGGATCAGGACCTCGCCTGCCTCGGAGGTGAACTGGATGAGCGGCGGCTTATTGCGGAGGTTGAGCGCCGTGATGACCCCCGTGACCGCGGTGTACGACGACAGGTCGTCCGTGGAGAGAGGGCCCCCGCTCATCCAGTCGCCGGAGGCGTGCAGGGTGGGCGCTGCCGTGAACAGCAGCAGGCCGAGGAGGCCGGCGAGCGGTGTCCGCTTCAGGAAGGGCATGCGGAGAGCGGAGCGGCGGGGATGTCCGGCAATCCCCGGATGGCGTGTTGGGCGATGCGCTCGACATCGGCCTGCGTGACCCCATGATACCAAACGTAGTCCGGGAACACCATGACGTTCGGCCCCCGGGCGCAGAGATCCTGGCAGCCCGACTTGCTCACCCGCACCGCCCGTGAGAAACCCAGCTCCTTGACGCGCGCTTTCAGGGCCGCGGTGATCGCCTCGCTCTCCCGATGCGCGCAGCACGTTTCGTGCGGCTCGCGAGTGTTCACGCACACGAATAGAATTTTCTGATACGGAACCCTGCCCTGCTCCATCCCGCTTCAAAGGCTTGCGTCGATTTCAAAGATTAAGCCCGATCGCCTGCAAATCCTCTTCGAGCTGCGCGGCGTTCTCGAAGCGAACCGCCGTCAGGCCCACGCTGCGCCCCGCTTCCACCAGCTCCGGCCGATCATCGATGTAGACCGCCTGCCGCGGCAGCATCCCCGAGCGCTTCAGCGCGAGGAAGTAGATCTGCGGGTCCGGTTTGCGCAGGCCGACCTCGCAGGAGGCCACCCAATCCTGGATGACGGAGAGCGCGGGGATGGTGTTCCGGAGGTGTGCGAGGTGCAATTCGTTCGTGTTCGTCAGCGCGATGAGCCGGTGGCGGTTGTGCAGGCGGCGCATGATGCGCGTGACGTCCACGTTCTCACGGAAGATGTCGTTCCAAGCGGTCACGAACCGCTCGTAGGCCCAGGAGAGCTTCAGCGCGCTCTTCAACCCTTCGTAATAGGAGCGGGCGTTGATCCGCCCGAGCTCGAAGGGGAGCATGAGGTCCTGATGGTACACCCCCTGCTGAATCTCCTCGAAGGGGCGGCCGAGCAGCTGCGCGACCTGGTGCACCAGCCGGTCCGACTCCACCTCCACCGCCACCCCGCCCATGTCGAACATCACCAATGGATAGTCCATGCGCGCTCCGCCGCGTTCACGAGCCGTTCAAGAAAATGGTGTCCGCAGTATAGAAACCGCGCGGAGGGCTGTCAATGGAAACCGCGCTCGGCTAGCCGCTCGAGAATCGCCCGGTTGGCCGGAGGGAACCGGTAGCGGCCCAGGTGTTTCAGCGGCACCCATCGCAGGGCGCGCGCGGCCAAGGGCCTCGGCCGGCCCGCGATGGCGCAGCGGAACACAACAAAGAACACCCGGATACCGCTCGGATCGAGGTAGCGCACCCGCATGAACGGCGCCGGGTGCTGCGCCCGCACGCCCAGCTCCTCCGCCAGCTCGCGCCGAAGACAGGTCGACCAACGCTCGCCCGGGCGGCGCTTGCCGCCCGGAAACTCCCACAGTCCGCCCAAGAAGCCTCCGGGGTGGCGCCGGGCGATCAGGCACCGACCGCGCCGCTCAATGACGGCGAGTGCCGCCTGGACGTGCCGAATGGGGTGCTGGTTTCGCATCAGGATGCGGGAAGCTGCGGCAGCTGCGCTTGAGCGCGCAGGCACCACACGCGGGAGCCCGGGCGGTGCATATCGTCGCACCGAAATCCATCATCGCCTGGTTGATGGCGTAGCCCTGCCCCGTCGGGATCACCGCCTCGGCCATGAGCCACAGCCACTTGGCGGACCCGCCCCTGGGGCCGCCCGCCAGGTCGAAGTACCGCGACAGCAGGCGGG
>MHGT01000031.1:9011-11155 GCA_001805695.1 Omnitrophica WOR_2 bacterium RIFCSPHIGHO2_02_FULL_67_20
GTGTCCAGAATGGGCGCGTCCCGCTCGAAGGCGAAGCTCAGCACCGCGCCCGCGGTGTAGCGGCCGATCCCGTCCATGGCCAAGAGGCCGTCGTACGAGTCCGGGATGCGGCCGCCGTGCTCCCGCAGGGTGCGCCGGGCGATCTGCCGCAGGCGCAGCGGCCGCACGTTGTAGCCCAGCGGGTACCATACCCGGCGCAGCTCGGCCGTTCCGGCCGCGGCCAGCGCGCGGATGGTCGGGTAGCGGCGGAGGAACTCGCGGTACTTCGGCACGACCCGCTCCACCTGCGTCTGCTGGAGCATGATCTCCGAGACGAGGATCTTGTACGGATCGCGGGTTTCCCGCCAGGGCAGGCGGCGCTGGTGGACGCGGTACCAGGCCAGCAGGCGGCGCTGGAAGTCCTGGAGGCGTTGCGAGCGGCGCATCGTGCGCATGGACGCGCCCACGATAACAGACCGGCGTAACATCGTCAACGCTCGCGGAGCAAATCGAATCCGCGCCAGTCGTTCGGTGCTACCACGCGGGCTGCGGCGGGTGACGCGGAGCCGGGGCCCCCACCCGCCCGGAGCCGACGACGGCTATAGTCCGGCGCGGCGAGGACGGGTGGGGTGGCGCAGCGGCAGCCTCCGGCCCTATGGGCCGTCAGGCCCGGAGGGGCCCCGCCGCAGCCGACCGCACTGACGGACCCGCCGCCGTGAGTTTACAATCTTCTGCCGCTTCTGCTAGAATGGCGCTGCGTTTTCACACCGACGATGCCAGCCACCCTCTATCGCGCCACCGTCGAGCGGATCGACAGCCTTTCCTACAACGTCCGCGGCTTTCATTTGAAGCTCGCCGAGCCGCCGAAGATCGAGTTCAAGGCGGGGCAGTTCATCATCCTGAACGCGCCCCACCAGGGCAAGACGGTCAAGCGCGCCTACTCGATCGCCTCGCCGCCCCACGAGCCCTACTCGCTCGATTTGTGCATCCAGCACGTGGAGAGCGGAATCGCGTCGACGTACTTCTGGAAGCTCAAGGAGGGCGACGCCGTCTCGATCTCCGGCCCGCACGGCAACTTCCTCCTTAAGGAACCGCTCGACTACGAGCCGGTCTTCATCGCCACCGGCACCGGTGTCGCACCCTTGCGCGCGATGATCAAGCACCTCCTCCACATCAACTTCACGAAGCAGATGTGGCTGCTCTTCGGCACCCGCTATGAGCACGCCCTGCTCTACGAATCCGAGTTCCGCTCGCTCGTCGGCCACCGGCGCAACTTCCACTACATCCCGACGGTCAGCCGGCCGAAGGAGTGGCACGGCGAGGTGGGCCACGTCCAGCAGCTCTTCCAGAAGCACGTCACCGACTACGCCAACAAGGAAATCTACCTCTGCGGCTGGCTGGAGGTGGTGAAGGCCGTCTGCGCGGACCTGGAGAGCTTCGGGGTGCCCAGAGAGAAGCTCCACTACGAAGAATGGGCCTGATCCAAATGCGGAATGCGGAATGCGGAGTGCGGAGTGACCGTGCATGAAACACCGAACCCCGAACCCCGAACCCCGAACCGCCTCAGCTCCCTGCACGATCACGGTCGGCCACACCCCGGACATGGACGACGCGTTCATGTTCTACGCCATCGCCTCGAGTGCGGTGCCGATGGATGGGCTGCGGTTCGAGCACGTCATCGAGGACATCCAGACATTGAACAGCCGGGCGCTCAAGGCGGAGCTGGACATGACGGCCATCTCCGCGGCAAGCTACCCGTCGGTGGCGGACGCCTACTGGATCGTGTCCGTCGGCTCAAGCGTCGGCCGCAACTACGGGCCGCTGGTCATCTCGGCGACGCCGCGCGAGCTCGCCTCGCTCGAGGGCCGGCGCATCGCCGTGCCCGGGGCGCACACCACCGCGTACTTCCTGCTGCGGCTGGCGCTTCCGAAGTTCGAGCCGGTTGAAATGCCTTTCGAGCAGATTCCAGATGCGGTGTTGAAGGGGACGGTGGACGCGGGGTTGGTCATCCACGAGTGGCAGCTCACCTACCGCGACGCGGGCCTCTTGCCGGTGCTGGATCTGGGCATGTGGTGGCAGCAGCAGACGGGCCTGCCGATTCCGCTGGGGCTCAATGCGGTCAAAAAATCGCTTGGGAAGGACATGGCCCAGCGGGCCACGACGGT
>MHGT01000031.1:11179-11490 GCA_001805695.1 Omnitrophica WOR_2 bacterium RIFCSPHIGHO2_02_FULL_67_20
CTTCGCGCATCAGGATGAGGCGCTTGCCTACGCCATGCGCTACGGGCGCGGGACCGACGCCACCCGCTCGCGCCAGTTCATCGGCATGTACGTGAACGAGGAAACGCTGACCCTCACCCCGCCCTGCCGTGAGGCGCTCCGCCTCCTCTTCGCCCGCGCGCACGCGGCGGGCCTCATCGAGCGCGAGCCGCCGCTCGAAGTGATCGAACCGCTTTCAAGGTGATTTCACGGATTTGAAAAGGCGGTCTCAAGTTTCTAACGCAACAAGGTGATCACGTAGGGCCTCACACGGGAACCGCCAGTTCAGCACC
>MHGT01000032.1:0-37488 GCA_001805695.1 Omnitrophica WOR_2 bacterium RIFCSPHIGHO2_02_FULL_67_20
CCGGCGACAGGCCGAGGCGCGCCTGCTGAAAGAGCAGCGCCGCTACCAGCGCACACTGCAGCTTGCCTCGCGCGGCATGACCCAGGTGCGCAACGTCGACCGGCTCTCCAACCTCATCACGCGCCTCGTCAGCCGCACCGTGGGCATGACTCATGCCTCGCTCTTCCTCTGGGACGAGACGCATCAGAGCTATGTCCTGCGCGCCAGCCACGGCCCCAAGCGGCTCTCGCTCCAGTCGCGCTACGCGCTGGAGGCCTCGCATCCGCTCATCCGGTGGCTCGTTGAGCACCGCCGGCCGCTGACGGCGGACGACGCCGTCCAGCATCCGGACCGCACGCTGCGCAGCGAGCTGGAGGCGCTGGAGTCGATGCTGGTCATCCCCGGCCTGATGGAGCATCGGCTCACCGGCTTCCTAGCACTTGGCCCGAAGCGCTCGGGTGCGTGGTACTCCTCCGACGACCTCCATGCCTTCTCCACCCTGGCCAACGAGGCCTCGGTCGCCATCGAGAACGCCACCTCCTACGAGGAGCTGCTGAAGGTCAACGAGCAGCTCAAGGCCGCCTCCGAGCGGCTCCTGCGGCAGGAGCGGCTCGCCGCGGCCGGCCAGTTCGCCGCCGGCATGGCGCACGAGATCAAGAACCCGCTCTCCGCCATCAAGACCTTCGCCCAGTACCTGCCGGAGAAGTACATGGATCCGGCCTTCCGGGAGAAGTTCTTCCGCATCGTCCAGGAGGAAATCGACCGCATCAACACCATCATCCAGGAGCTCTCCGACTTCGCCAGGCCCGCCCCGCTGCAGCTGAAGTCCGTCCGGCTCTCCGAGCTGCTGGACGACACCCTTTCGCTGCTCTCCAACCAGTGCCTGAAGCAGGGCATCGAGATTCGTAACTCCTCGAACGACAATGGGTTGGTGATTCACGCCGACCCCCAGCAGCTCAAGCAAGTCCTCCTTAACCTTCTCCTCAACGGCATGGAGGCCATGGAAGGGGGAGGGCGGCTGGAGGTCGCCACCCAACTCAAAGGAGATCAAGCGGTTCTGCGGGTCAGCGACACCGGAGCCGGCATCGCCCCGGAATACCTCAGCCAGGTATGGGACCCCTTCTTCACCACCAAGGAGCGGGGCATGGGGCTCGGGATGGCCATCGTCAAGGGGGTTGTGGAGCGGCATGGCGGCTCCATCCACCTCTCCAGTACCCTCGGCAAGGGCACTACGGTCGAAGTCTCCTTCCCCGTTCGGCCGCCTGCTTCGTGAGGTAAAAATAGCTGTTGACCAGCCGGGGGGTAGTTTTGTATAATAACTAGTAATAACCAGTACCATTTGTTAGTTTTTGTATGGTTCCCCTGTAGCTTTCAAGCCTGCGGGGCAGGAAAACTACGGGGGTTCTGTATCAGGACCAAATGGAATTGACCCCACAAGAGGCTGAAATCTTGACCGTTGAGGAGCTTCACGGCTACCTCAAGATCCCCAAGCCGACGCTCTACGCCCTGGCGCAGAACGGCCGCATCCCGGCCGCCAAGGTCGGCAAGCACTGGCGCTTCCGCCGCAGCGACATCGACGAGTGGCTCAAGGCCCAGCAGTGGAACCGCCCCCTCCAGCGCAGACAGCGAAAGCCGGCCATCCATGCCGCCAACCAGTAACCGCGTCGCCATCACCGGCCTGGGCGTCATCTCCGCCATCGGAGCGGGGAAAGAGGCGTTCTGGGACTCGCTCAAGGCCGGCCGGTCCGGCATCAAACGGGTCAGCAAGTTCGACCCCACCCCGTACCCCACCCAGTTCGCCGCCCAGCTCAACGGCTTCGACTTCAGCCCGTTCATCGACCCGAAATGGTCGCGCCGCATGGACCTCACCTCCCAGATGGCGGTGGCGGCCGCGAAGATGGCGGTCAAGGACGCCGCACTCGACCTCGACCAGGAGGACCGGGAGCGCATCGGGGTGGTGGTGGGGACCGCCATGGCGGGCCATGCCTTCATTCTCGAGCAGCACGACGTCTACAAGGAGAAGGGGCCGATGCGCATCAACCCCTTCACGGCGCTCACCGTGTTTCCCGATGCGCCGGCCAGCTTCATCTCCATCGAGCTGAGGCTTCACGGGCCGAGCTTCTCGCTGGCGACCGCCTGCTCCTCGGCGCTCGACGCGGTCGGCTACGCCTTCAACGCCATCCGCAAGAAGGAGCTGGACGTCATCCTCATGGGGGGTGCGGAGGCGACGGTGTTCCCCCAGGCCTTCTCCGCCTTCTGCATGCTGCGGGCGATGTCCCAGCGCAACGACGACCCGGAGCGCGCCTCGCGCCCCTTCGACAAGGAGCGCGACGGCTTCGTCCTGGGCGAGGGGGCGGGGATGCTCGTCCTCGAGGACCTCGAGCACGCCAGGAAGCGCGGCGCCCACATCTACGCCGAGATCGTGGGCTTCGGCATGACCTGCGACGCCTACCACATGACCGCCCCCGAGCCCTCCGGCCGCCAGGCCGCGCGCGCGATCAATATTGCGCTCAAGGATGCCGGGATCAAGCCCGCCGACATCGACTACATCAACGCCCACGGCACCTCGACCCCGCTCAACGACAAGACCGAAACATTCATCATCAAGCAGGTCTTCGGCCGGCATGCGTACCACGTGCCGGTGTCGGCCACCAAGTCCATGATCGGCCACCTCATCGGGGCGGCAGGCGCCGTCGAGCTCATCGCCACCACCCTCGCTTTGGAGCACCAGGTCATTCCGCCCACCATCAACTACGAGATCCCCGACCCTGAGTGCGACCTCGACTACGTCCCCAACGTCGCGCGCAAGGCCACCATCGATTTCGCGCTGAAGAACTCGTTCGGCTTCGGCGGCAAGAACTCGGCGTTGGTCGTGAAGAAATATGAAGCATAAGGAGATTCCGCAGATTTCGAGGTGATTTCGCCGATTATGAGGTCTATCTGCGAAATCAATCCACAATCTGCGAAATCCATTTACATGCAGTTCTTGAATCAGTAGGAGGATACCGTGCCGGCCAAGTGCCCGCTTTTCCATAACCCGAAGATCCTCTGCCGCATCAAGCCGGAGAGCCAGCACCGGTGGGTGGGGACGGAGCGCACGTGGTACATCCGCAACTACTGCGAGGCGGACTACTACGTGGACTGCGAGGACTTCGAGGCCTACCTCGAGCAGCAGGCCATCGTGAAGGGCAAGATCCTCGTGGTGGACGACGAGACGGTCATGCTCGAAACGCTCAGCAGCTTCTTCGGCAGCCGCGGCTACCAGCTCATGACGGCCGCCTCGGCCGAGGCGGCGCTGAAGCTCCTCTCCCAGGAGCAGCCGGCGTTGGCGCTCATCGACATCAAGCTGCCCGGCATGAACGGGCTGGAGCTGCTCAAGGTCATCAAGCGCGACTACCCGGCGGTGAAGCGATTTATCATCACCGCCTACGACGAGGAGAACAAAAAAGCCGCCGAGGCGATCGGCATCGACGCCTTCTTCGCCAAGCCCATCGGCCTCGACGCGCTCAAGAAGAAGGTGATCGAGGTCCTCGCCGACTTCGAGCGCCGGCTCGAGCAGCTCGCCAAGCGCGCTCCGGTCGAGGGCGTCCCGTCCGCGAAGCTGCTCTTCATCTCCGAGGTGCTCGCGCACGAGGAGGACCGGCTCACGCCGTACCTGCGCGCCTGCTTCACCGATGAGAGCCGCTGCGGCGGGCGCTACGAAGTCGAGTTCGCCCACGCCATCAACGACGCCCAGCAGAAACTGATGTCGTTCAAGCCCGACATCGTCCTCATCAACTTCGACTCGCTCTACCAGATCCCCTGCGGCCAGATCGCCTCGCGCATCGTCGAGTCGCCCTATCGCCCCAAGGAGGTCATCGTCTACGGCCTCAACCTCGAGGCGGCGGACAAAGAAACCATCGAGCGCCTCGGCATCCAGTACGTCGACCAACGCCGCTCGTTTGCAAAGTTGGTGACCACCGTAAGACAAACAGCCATGAGCTTAGATAGGTCAGCTTCGGGGTCTTCAAGGAGTTGATAATGGAGAGACGACGATTTCCTAGAGTTACAGCATGTCTGCCCGCTCGTTACTGGTTGTCGAGTCAATCTCCATCCGAAAGCCGCCCAGTCTTAATGGAGGATATATCTGAGGGTGGTGCGCGACTCTCTACCACTGAACCTTTAATGATTGGACAGAAAATTCGGTTCGTGTTTGATGGAAATCAGTCCCGACAGAGCCTATCAGAACTAAGCGGTATGGTCGCGTGGCAGGAAAACATCGTTGACTACTCAAATGGCGATTCAAGGGACACGGGAATAACTTTCGTCCCGAATGACCCAATTACTAAGAACAGAATTAAGCAATGGTTGCTAAAAAGAGAAGTGGTCCCACGACCTCAACTCGATGAGGCTGAACCATCAACCCGCATCGAATCGGCGTATGACAGTTCGACAGTTACCTTCAAAGTCTTAAGGGCTTTTGGGTGGGGTCCCTTGATTAATCTTGGTTATTTTCGGTTTCCCTCACCTCTTAGCGCGCTGAACCTGCTATACAATTTCGCCTTTTTGAAGACGGCCAACATGCTGCCAAGAGCACAAGTTCGATTGGCGAGAAAATCCTTCGAGTTCTTAGACATTCAAGCAGAAGACGACGTCTTAGACATAGCATGCGGAAGAGGGTACGGCTCCTTCATGATGGCCTGTTCATATCCCAAATCAAGGGTAACAGGGATTGATTTGTTAACTAACCACATCAGAGTCGCTTCCGCTCTCTATGGGAACGTTGGCAATCTAAGATTCAAATACGGTGATGCGCTAAGCCTGCCATTTGAGAGCGTCAGCTTTGACAAGGTGTTATGTCTAGAGGCGGCCTTTCACTTTGCAGATCGAGGGAGATTTCTCAAGGAAGCTTATAGAGTCTTGAAAGAAGATGGACGGTTAGTTGTGGTCGACTTTGCGTGGAAGACTGAGGAAGATCGACGGATCCTTGAAGATGAACCCACACGCTTCGTCCGACGTGAGTGGCAATGGGATGATTTTTTCTCTGTCGGCGAATACCTAAGGTCAGCGACGTCCGTTGGATTTGAAGTTGAAGGATGTCACAAGTGGGGCAGAAAAGTCACAGGTCCGATCCAGTGCATCTTTAATACCATTGGGGAAGCTGGGCGGTGGAGTTGGAGTCGTACTGTTATCCACCGCTCCAATCCACTGTTGTATAGCTTAACGGACAACGACTGGGCAAACCTCCGTTACTCTGCCAGGGCACATAACTATGTTCGACGCCACGTTGAGTACCTAGTGCTTGTTCTAAAAAAGACGAGCGGTAAGTGAAAACTTCAGTGCCAAGACCCATAGAACGGACAGCACTCGTTACGGGAGGAACCGGCTTGCTGGGTCCCTGGCTAGTGCACGCTTTACTAAACCAAGGGTATCGAAAAATTTTTGTTTTGGCTAGGGCAAAGGGAAAAACTTCTGCGGAGAATCGGGTATCCGAGGCACTAAAATTTTGCAGAAACGGGAGAGAAATTAGAGGGGCAGACAAGACAGTTCAAGTGGTGTGCGGTGATATTTGTGAACCCAACCTAGGTTTGTCGCTCCAATTACGTAACGATCTCTTACGACAAATCACAGATATTTTTCATACCGCAGCACGAACCGACCTAAACGCTCCTCTCAACGCTCTTCGCCTCCCCAACGTCGTAGGAGCAGAGAATGTATTTAGACTAGCTTTGCATGGTAGTCAGCTAAACGGCCACACAATTCGCGTCCATCATGTTAGTAGTGTCACCGTTGCTGGCAATTTGCAGGGATGGTTTTCAGAAAGTCAATTTAGTTGCAGCCAGCGCTTTCACAATGCATATGAGCAGACCAAGTTCGAGGCGGAACAACTCGCCCTGGAATACAGAAACAAAGGTCTGAACGTTGCAATTTACAGACCAGGAATTATCACGGGTGATTCTGTTCGCGGTACCACAAGTGGTTTCAAGGTGATTTACCAGCCTTTACGGTTCCTGGCGCATAATTTGTTTAATGAGTGGCCTGCGCGTGAGGATGCGCCGCTCTCCTTGGTGCCAGTTGATAAAGTTGCTGAGGCGCTTTGCCTTCTTTCTTGGGTTGAGTATCCATTGCGAGGGGCATGGCATCTGGTCAATCCCGAAGATACTACTTTGGGAAAATTAATTGATGTAGGAATACAAGTGTTTGGGTGTCACAGGCCTGCCCTGATCCCGGCGGAGCATTTCAACAAATCACGATTCTCTCTTACTCAGTGGCGGCTAATTGGACCGTTTGTTCCGTACTTGAACTACCGCGTAAGATTTAGTTCAAGCTATACGAAAGAAGTATTAAACAAAGCAGGATTTAAATGGCCGAAGATGGATAGTGGCATGCTGGGAAAGTTGTATCGGTACTGCGGCAATTCAGGCTTCATTCGGCCACGCTCTATAGTTCCCGCTCGGAAGACGTTTTCCTCAATATTTGGAAGAACCAGATGAACACCTTTGCTTTTTCCGGGCTCTTAACCAGTTTAGCGAGTCTCGGTATTGGCGCGTGGGTCTATTTCAGCAACCGAACCAATTGGCTTAATCAGCTATGGAGCATGTTCTGCATCACGGTCGCTATCTGGGGACTTGGAGGGTTGCAAATTGGCCTAGCTTCAAATTCAGAAACGGCGTTGCTTTGGTGGCGCATAACCTATGTTGCCGTGATCCTCATACCCTCAATTTTTTATCACTTTGTCATCGTGTTTCTTGGAATTCGGCGTCCCATTACAGTCATCCTCGGATACTTACTAAGTTCCGGATTTTTAATCACAGATGCGACCCCCTTACTTATTGCGAACGTAGACAAAATTTTTAAGAATCTCTACTACGTCACTAAGCCAGTAGGGGTCGCCTATCCTGCGTTTGTCTTATTTTTTATCGGCATGGTTGTCCTAAGCCATGTCGAGCTATGGCGGTACATGGGGAGGACAGCTGGTAATAAGCGTCGGCTCCAAGTTAGATGGTTTTTTTTAGCAGGTATTGTTGGATACATTGGGGGTATTTCTTGTTTCCTTCCCGTCTTCGGGTTCAAGCTATATCCATATGGCAACTTCACAGTTCCTTTATTTCCTATTTTCCTGAGCTATGCCATCTTTCGTTATCAACTTATGGACATCGAAGTTATTATCAAGCGGACCCTGGTGTTTGCGGGGCTTGTGGGATCCGTGGTGGCGGTGGTGGCGTCGATGGCGTTCGTCACGCAGGATCTGCTGGCGCGATTCGTGGCGACGCCCCGGTGGCTCTCGAACGTGCTGGCGGCGATGGTCATCGCCGGGGTGTATGGCCCGCTGCGCAACTGGCTGGTGAACGTGACGGACCGGTTCCTCTTCCAGAAGAAGTACGACTACAAGGAGCTGCTCAAGAAGTTCACCGACGACGTGATGGTCATCGTGGACTTGAAGCAGCTGCTCCAGACGACGGTGACGACGCTCTCCGATACGGTGAAGCTGGAGAGCTGCAGCCTGCTGCTGCTGAACAAGGACACGCAGACGTATGAGCTGGCCGCCTCGCGCGGGACGAACGGCCGCCGGCTGGCGCTGGACGAGCAGGAGCCGTTCATCCGGTTCTTCCGCGAGACCCATGAGCCCATTGGCCTGGATGGCTCGCTGGGGCAGGTGCGTTTCCCGGAGGCGGTGACGGGGCGCCTCAAGGAGCTCAACGCGCGGCTGTGCCTGCCGCTCCATCTCCATGAGGACCTCATCGGCGTCCTGTGCCTGGGCAAGAAGAAGTCGGACGAGGAGTTCACGAAGGACGACTTCGACATCCTCCTCCCCCTGGCCCGCACGCTGGCGATCGCGGTGAGCAACGCCCAGCTCTTCGACGAGCTGGCCAAGACGCAGGCCGAGGCGGCGCAGAGGGAGAAGCTGGCCGTCATCGGCACGCTCTCCGCCGGCATCAACCACGAGATCTGCAATCCCCTCGGCATCATCAAGGCGCAGTGCGAGGCGTTCCTGATGGACCTGGAAGACGGCATCCTCATCGGCAAGTCGCCGAGCGACCTGCTCAACCGGACCTCCTCCATCCTGCAGGTGGCGCTCAAGCAGATCGACCGCGCGACCGCCATCACCCAGAAGCTCTCCAACTTCGCCAAGCCCATCAAGGACCCCTCGATCCAGCCGGTGTCGGTCGAACAGGAGGTGGGGGAGGTGCTCCTGCTGGTCGGCCACGACCTCACGCTGGAAAAGATCGCCTTCGAGCAGGAGATCCCGCCGGATCTGCCGTCCATCACCGTGGACCGCCGCCAGTTCCAGGAGGTGCTCTTCAACCTCATCCGCAACGCGGCGCAGGCCATCACGCCGCCGGGGACGATCCGGGTGAGCGCGCGCGCGCACGAGGACGGCCGGGTCCGCATCGAGATTGAGGACAGCGGCAGCGGCATTCCCCCCGACAAGCTGGGCAAGATCTACGACCCCTTCTTCACGACGAAGGAGCCAGGCAAGGGCACCGGCCTTGGGCTCTTCATCGTCCGCCAAATTGTGGAACGCAATCGAGGGCGGATCGCGGTGGAGAGCGCGGTGGGGAAGGGGACGGTATTTTTTCTCGACTTTCCGGTGGCACGAGAGGTTCCCGCCAAGGCGGGGTGAGAGGAGCCCCATGAGTGTTTTGTCGGTTCGGAGTTCGGAGTTCGGAGTTCGGAGTATTTACCCCGAACCCTGATCCCCCAACCCCGAACGCACTCCATGGATGCAGCAAGGCCAGTCTTGGTGGCGATTGACGACGAAGTCGAGTTCACCAAGGCGATCGAGTCGTTCTTCGGCGCGCGCGGCTACGACGTGCGCGTGGCGCTCACCGGTCCCTCGGGTCTCGCCCTGGTGGATGCGCACAAACCGCGGGTCGTGCTCGTGGACCTGAAGCTGCCCGGCATGGACGGGGACGAAGTCCTCCAGCGCATCCGGCGCGCGCATCCCCAGACGCGCGTCATCATCATCACCGCCTACAACGACGGCGGTGTGACGCGCGAGCGGCTGCTGCGCGCGGGCGCCTTCGCCCACTTCGACAAGCCGCTTTCCTCGCTGCGGGACCTGGCCGCGGCGGTCCAGCGCGCACTCGCAGCACCGGAGCCATGAGCGCCATGTCCGCCACCCTCCTCGAGCGGATCGTCTTCAAGCGGCTGGACCCTGCCAAGGTCGCCCTCTTCGTCGCGCTCTACGGCGTCGTCCTCGCCGTCCCGACGCTCCTCTTCACCCTCGGCTCGGCCTGGCTGCGCGGCCATTTCCCGAGTGTCTGGTGGATGATCCCGCTCGCCTTCTTCGGCCTGCTCGCCCTGCTGGCCCCGCTGGCCTACTTCGCCCTCCTGCGCCGGATGGAGTGGGCGCTCATCCGGGACCAGCGACGCTACCACCACACGCTGATCGGCGCCTCGAGCGGGATGATCCGCATCAAGGAGATCCAGCGGCTCTGCCGGCTCATCACCCACACCGTCAACCGCACCGTCGGGCTGACCAACACGGCGCTCTTCCTCTACGAGCCGAAGGAGCAGCGCTACGTCCTGCAGGCGGTGCGGTACCAGTCGCACCTGCCGCCGGAGCTCTCGGTGGACCAGGCCGACCCGCTGGTGCGGCGGCTCGAGGCCAAGAAGGATTTGCTGGTGGTGGACGAGCTGCGCGAGGCATCGGAGGCGGAGCTGCGGCGCGGGGAGGGCCGGGACCGGACCGCCGAGCAGGTGTACGGCTGGATGCGCCGCGTCGAGGCGCGGCTCATCGTGCCGAGCTTCTCGAACGAGCGGCTGCTGGGCTTCCTCGCGCTGGGCGAGAAGCGCAGCCGCGAACCCTTCACGACGGACGATTTGGCCATCTTCTCCGGACTCGCCAACCAGGCGGCCCTGGCGCTTGAGAACGCCATGTTCTTCGAGGAGCTGCGCGCGAACGAGGTGTTGATCATCCAGTCGGAGAAGCTTGCCAGCCTCGGCCAGCTGGCCTCCGGCATGGCGCACGAGATCCACAACCCGCTGACCATCATCTCCGGCGAGTCGCAGCTCTACCTGGAGCGCTTCCGGGGCCAGGACGCGCAGGTGGACAAGCTGCTCCTGAGCATCATCGAGGAGTGCAAGCGGGCGGCCGACATCACCCGCCGCATCCTGCGCTTCGCCAAGCCCGCGCCCCCGGACGTCAACGCGGTGGACCTGAAGGCGACGGTGGAGGAGAGCCTGACGCTGGCCGGCTACCAGGTGCGGCTGGAGCGGGTGCAGTGCGTGGTCAACATGCCGGACCAGCTCCCCAAGGTGCGCAGCAACCAGAACCAGCTCCAGGAGGTCCTGCTGAACCTCATCCTCAACGCCTGCCAGGCGATGGGGGAGAAGGGCGGGCGGCTCGCGCTCTCGGCCCACCCGAACGGCTCTTCCGTCGTCCTCAAGGTGGAGGACAACGGCCCCGGCATTCCGGCCACCGCCCTCCGGAAGGTGTTCGACCCCTTCTACACGACGAAGGAGACGGGGACCGGGCTGGGCCTTTTCGTGACCCAGCGCATCATCCAGTCGCACGGCGGCACGATCGAGCTGGAGTCCGTCGAGGGCAAAGGGACTTGCTTCACGGTCCGTCTGCCGGTCTGGGAGGAGGGTGCGGCCACCGTGGCCCAGCCGGCGGCGGGCTCGGCCGAGGCGCCGGAGCCAGGAGGGGGCCCCGGATGATAATGAGGTATAATACACGCTGCAGCAAGCTGTTATGGCTTGCCAAGCAGGGGCTGGCTCAGGTATGGTTGTAGTGTGAGGCCCGGATATTCCCAGCACGCATGGTAAAACTCCTCGTTGCTGACGACGAGCAGAAAATCTGCCGGCTGTTGGAGTCGTTTTTTGCCGAGCGGGGCTACCGCGTCCTGCTTGCGCATGACGGCCCCTCGGCCCTCTCCTGCATCCGTCAGGAGCGCCCCCACCTGGTGTTCCTCGACCTCCACATGCCCGGCCTCGACGGCCTGGACATCCTCAAGGAGACCCGGGCGTTCGACGAGACCATCAAGATCATCGTCATCACGGCGGTCGAAGATGCCGAGGTCATCGAGCAGGTCAAGCTGCTCGGGGCGGCCGACTACGTGATCAAGCCGTTTAGCCTGGAGTATCTGCAGGAGGAGGTGCTGGCGAAGGTCAGCACCTCGCTCTATGAGGACCTGCGCTCGGCCAACCAGGAGTTGAAGCGGTCGCTCGAGGAAATGCGCCAGGTGACGCGCGGCATCGTCGGGGCGTTTTCGCTCGTCATCTCGAAGATCGACCCGCATTACACCCACGAGCACGTTTCCCGCAGCGTAGAGTACGCGAGCAAGATCATCGCCCGGCTGCGGCAGGAGGGGATGAGCTTCGACGGCATACCGGATGAGCTGCTCCTCGCGGGCATCCTCCTCCACGATGTCGGCAAGATCTTCACGCCCAAGGAGATCCTCTTCAAGCCCGGGCCGCTGTCCGACGAGGAGTGGCGGATCATGCGCCGCCATCCGGTCGACGGGGCCGAGATCCTGGAGCAGATCACCGGCCTGCAGGAGATGTCCAAGATCGTCCGCTACCACCAGGAGGCCTACAACGGCTCCGGCTATCCGGAGGGGCTTAAGGGCGAGGAGATCCCCATCGGGGCGCGCATCGCCACCGCGGTGGACGCCTTCGACGCGATGATCACCGACCGGCCCTACCGGAAGGGCATGCCCATCGAGAAGGCGATCGAGGAGCTCAGGCGCAACCGGGGCATCCAGTTCGACCCGCAGGTGGTGGACGTCATCGTCAGCCTCTCCGAGGAGGGCACCCTCAAGCCGGCTCACCTGCCCGACTCCAGCCACAGCATCGGCAGCAACGGGGCGGCGTCCGCCCGGCCGGACGGCACGAACCACCACCCGCGCGCCTGAGCCGTTCACCGCGGCGGCTTCGCCATACCGCTTTCTCTCCTGTTTCTCCTGGTCTGGTCGCCCCCAACCCGCTTCCCCGGTAAACGTTACCCGGGGAGCGGGTAGTGCGTTTCCTGCTTGTGCTGTCGGGGCCGGCCGCCTATAATTGCGCGCATGGCATCATCGCTGACAGGCCAGGTCGCCATCGTGACCGGGGGGGCTAGGGGCATCGGCCGCGAGATCGCGCTCGTCCTGGCCCGGGACGGCGTGGACGTCGCCCTCTTCGACGTGAACCCCCAGCAGCTCGAGCAGACCGTCGCGGAACTGCGCGCGATGGGCCGCCGCGCCGAGGGGCTGACCGTGGACGTCACCGACGGAAAACAGGTCGACGAGGGCATGGCAAAAGTGCTTGACAAGCTAGGGAGAATCGATATACTCATCAACAACGCGGGCATCACCAAGGACGGGTTGCTCGTCCGCATGGATGATGCCCAGTGGGATCGGGTGCTCACCGTCAACCTGACGGGCACCTTTCTGTGCACCCGCGCAGCGGCCAAGCACATGCTGAAGCAGCGGCGCGGGCGGATCGTCAGCATCGCGTCGATCGTTGGGATCATTGGAAATCCAGGGCAGGCGAACTACGCCGCATCGAAGGCGGGCATCATCGGGCTGACCAAGGCGGTCGCCAAGGAGCTCGCCAGCCGCGGGATCACCTGCAACGCCGTGGCACCCGGCTTCATCAAGACCGAGATGACCGAAGCGCTGCCTGAGCCGGCGAAGCAGCGGCTCATGGAGGCGATCCCGATGGGCACGCTCGGCGAGCCGAGCGATGTGGCGCAGGCCGTGCGATTTCTCGTCAGCGACGCCGCGCGGTACGTCACCGGCCACGTGCTGGTGGTGGACGGCGGCCTCGCGATGTAAGGGCGGAAACCAGGGGAGGGATGGATGGCGGAGGCTGTGGCGGATCGGGTTCGGGCGATCATTGCTGAGCAGCTTGGCGTCAAGCTGGAAGAAGTGACCGATGCGGCCTCGTTCATCGAAGACCTGGGTGCGGACTCGCTCGACACCGTCGAGCTGGTCATGGCGCTCGAGGAGGAGTTCGGGATCGAGATTCCCGATGAGGATGCCGAGAAGATGAGCTCGGTCGGCGACGCCATCAAATACATCGAGTCGAAGACTGCCGGCGCGAAATAGCCTTCCGCACAAGTTGAGTGTGGCAACAGGACGTCCCGCTTTGGCGGGACGTTCGTGTTTGTGAAGATGATAAAGCAGATTGAAGAGCTGATTACACAGATAGGACGTCATAGATGAGGCGGGTTGTGGTGACAGGATTGGGTGCCGTGACGCCGGTGGGGAACGACGTCCCCGCCATGTGGGCGGCGCTCCTGGCCGGCAAAAGCGGTGTCGGCCCGATTCAGAGCTTCGACGCCTCCGCCTTCGAGTCCCGCATCGCCGCTGAGGTCAAGGGCTTCGACCCCGCGTCGTACATCAGCCCGAAGGAGATCAGGCGCACCGAGCGGTTCACGCAGCTGGCCATCGCGGCGGCAACGCAGGCGGTCCGGCAATCCGGCGTCAGCATCGAGCGCGAGGACCCGTTCCGCTGCGGCGTCATCATCGGCTCCGGGATGGGGAGCATGCACCTCATCGAGGAGCAGCACAGCGTCTACCTGGCCAAGGGGCCGAAGAAGCTCACCCCCTTCATGATCCCGATGCTCATCTGCAACATGGCGCCGGGCCACGTCGCCATGAACCTCGGTTTCAAGGGCCCCAACTTCTGCACGACGACCGCCTGCGCCTCCGGCGCCCACGGAGTGGGCGAGGCGTTCCGCATCATCCAGCGGGGGGCGGCCGACGTGATGCTCGGCGGCGGCACGGAGAGCTGTGTGAGCCCGATGGCGGTGGGCGGCTTCTGCGCGCTCATGGCGCTCTCCCGCCGCAACGGCGAGCCCGCCACAGCCAGCCGTCCCTTCGATCGGGAGCGCGACGGCTTCGTCATCGGCGAGGGCGCCGGCGTCCTGGTCCTGGAAGAGCTGGAGCACGCGAAGAAGCGCGGGGCCGCGATCCTCGCCGAGATGGCGGGCTACGGGCTCACCGCGGACGCCTACCATATGACCGCACCCGACCCGGAGGGAACCGGGGCCGCCAAGGCGATGGCGCTGGCGCTGGAAGATGCCCGGATGCGGCCCGAGGACGTCACCTACCTCAACGCCCACGGCACCTCGACCGAGCTCAACGACAAGATTGAAACGCTGGCGATCAAGAAGACCTTCGGCCCGGCCGCCAAGACGGTGGCGGTTTCTTCCACGAAATCCATGACCGGCCACCTGATCGGCGCCGCGGGCGGTGTGGAGGCGGTCATCTCGGTCCTCGCCATCACCGACGGCGTCATGCCCCCCACCATCAACTACGAGCACCCGGACCCCGAGTGCGACCTCGACTACGTCCCCAATCACGCCCGGCGCGCCGCGGTCAAGGCGGTGCTCTCGAACTCGCTGGGGTTTGGGGGACATAACGCGACGGTGATTTTTAGGAAGTTTCACGGCTGATCGGCGGCCATCCCACCACCTATCGGTTCGCCAACGGCGAGCCGCAACGCGGCTGGTCGCTATTCAGCGACTCCGATAGGTGGTGGGACCATAACGCCACCGTGCTCTTCAAAGCCTTCCGCGGCTGATTCCTCCTCCCCCGTCCCTTGTGGCGGCTCTCCCGGATGTGGTAAGGTAGAGCCATGTACGCCGAGCAGCGTCGAGGGGTCTTGGGGTCGCTGCTCGTCGAGCGCGGGCTTCTCTCCGCCGAGGAGTTGGAGCGCGCGCTGGCCGAGCAGCGCCGCACCGGCGAGTTCGTCGGGACGGTCCTCGCCCGGCTGGGGCTCCTGGCTCCCGAGCGCGCCCTGCCGGTCCTGGCGGAGCAGGCGGGCATGCCGTACGTCCGCCTCGCCGACCTCCAGCTGCCGCCCGAGGTGCTCGCCAAAGTCCCGCCCCGGTTCGCCAGCCACTACCAGCTCATGCCGCTCGGGTTCAGCGGCGGCATCCTCCGCATCGCCGTCGCCGATCCGTTCGACGTCCAGAAGCTCGACGAGCTGAAGCTCCTGCTCGACTGCGCGGTCCAGCCGGCGCTGGCCAGCCCCAGGGAGATTCACGAGGCGATCCACCGCCACTACGGCGTCGGCGCCTCGGCGGTGGAACGCCTGCTCGACACCGGCGTCCACGACGCGGTCGCACCCGAGGCGGGTGCTGCCGAGGATCTCGCCGCCAAGCCCGACGACGCCTCCGTCATCTCGTTCGTCAACCAGCTCATCCTCTCCGCCGTGCGGGACCGCGCGACGGACATCCACGTTGAGCCGTTCGGCCAGACGCTCCGGGTGCGCCAGCGCATCGACGGCGTCATGTACGAGGTCCCCACGCCGGCGGAGCTCATCCGGCTGCACCAGGCGGTCGTCTCGCGCATCAAGGTGATGGCCCAGCTGGACATCGCCGAGCGGCGGCTGCCGCAGGACGGCCGCATCAAGGTCAAGCTGGACGACCAGGACCTGGATCTGCGCATCTCCGTCCTGCCGACGAGCTTCGGCGAGGCGGTCGAGATCCGCATCCTCTCGGCGCAGATGCTCTTCAGCCTCAAGCAGCTCGGCCTGGAAGGGGATCAGCTTGAGACGCTCGTCCACCTCATCCAGAAGCCGCACGGCATCATCTTCGTGACCGGGCCGACGGGCTCCGGCAAGACGACGACGCTCTATGCCTGCCTGTCGAAGCTCAACGCCCCGAACGTGAAGATCCTCACCATCGAGGACCCCATCGAGTACCAGCTCACCGGCATCACGCAGCTGCAGGTCCACCCGAAGATCGGCTTTTCCTTCGCGCAGGGGCTGCGTTCGATGCTGCGCCATGACCCGGACATCATGATGGTCGGCGAGGTGCGCGACCCGGAGACGGCGGAAATCACCATCCGCAGCGCCTTAACCGGGCACCTGGTCTTCTCGACGCTCCACACGAACGACGCGGCGGGCGGTGTCACCCGCCTGCTCGACATGGGCATCGAGCCCTACCTCGTCGCCTCCTCGGTCCTCTGCTTCATCGCCCAGCGGCTCGTGCGGGTCATCTGTCCCGCCTGCAAGGAGCCCCAGCCGACCGACCCCGGCCTGCGCGCCGAGTTCGGCGTCACCGGCGAGATGCCCCCGACCCTCTGGCGCGCTCGCGGCTGTACCGCGTGCAAGGGCACCGGATACAAGGGCCGCACCGCCATCTACGAGTTCCTGCTGCTCGCCGAGCCCATCCAGCAGCTCGTCCTCGCCCACGGCTCCTCCCATGAGATCGCGCAGGCCGCCCAGCGGGAGGGCCGGATGCGGACCCTTCGGCAGGACGGCTGGCGCAAGATCCTGCAGGGCGTCACGACGCCCCAGGAAGTGCTCCGCGTCACGTAAGCGCCGGTCGGGCGCTGCATCGTGTCACGTGTCACGTGTCACGTGTCACGTGAAACGTGTAACGTGAAGGCTGGCGTTTGACCCCACGTTACGCTTTACGCGTTACGCCTTACGCCCTCCGTGCTATACTCAAAGTCATGCCTCGCTTCACCTACCGGGCCAAAGACCAGTCCTTCAATGTCGTGGAGGGCGCGATCGAGGCCGACAGCGAAGCGGCGGCCCTCAGCCGGCTGGGCGGGGAGGGGGTCTTTCCCATCTCCATCAACGAAGTCGGCCTGCGCGCCTCCTCGCCGAGGGGCGCCCTGTCGCGCCGCCTTTCCCCGCGCCTGCTCGCCTACACGACGCGCCAGCTCGCCGACCTCCTCGGGGGCGGCCTGCCGCTCCTCAACGCGCTCACGCTCCTCGCCAAGCAGACCGAGCAGCCGGGCCTGCGGCGCGTCATTGAATCGCTGGCCGGCGCGGTCCGCGACGGACGCGCGCTGAGCGAGGCACTCCGCGACCACCCCCGCGTCTTCCCGCCGCTCTACCGGAGCATGATCCTGGCCGGAGAGGTCGGGGGCGGGCTGGAGGCCGCGCTGAGCCGGCTCGCCGAGCTGGGCGAGCACGAGGCCGAGCTGCGCAGCCGGCTCCTGAGTGCTTCCGCGTACCCGCTCTTCGTCTTCTGCATCGCGATCCTCATGTGCGTGTTTCTCATGGCGTACGTCATCCCGACGCTCTCGCTCGTGTTTCTCGAGACGGGTCAGCTCCTGCCGCTGCCGACGCGCCTGCTCCTGGCGGTCAGCCGGGCGTTCACCGACTGGTGGTGGGCGCTCGGCGCCGGTGCCGCCGGCGCGGGGTGGGCGCTCCGGCGCTGGTATGCGAGTGCCGCGGGGCGCTCGGCGATCGACCGCGCGCTCCTCACCGCCCCGGGCGTCGGCCCGCTGCTGCGGCGCCTGGAAACGGGGCGGTTCGCGCGCAACCTGGGCATCATGCTCGGGCAGGGGGTGCCCATCCTGCAGTCGCTCGAGGTGGCCGCCGGCAACGTCGGCAACGCCACCCTGCGGCGCGCGGTCGCGGACGTGCGCGACGCGGTGCGCGACGGCTCGAGCCTCGCGCGGGCGCTGGCCGCGACGCGGGGGTTCCCGGTGTTCGTGAGCAACATGGTGGCGGTCGGCGAGGAATCCGGCACGGTGGACGCGGCGCTCTTGAAGGTCGCGGGCGCCTACGAGCGCGAGCTGGACCGGACGCTCCGCACGCTGACGACGATTCTGGAGCCGGTCCTGCTTGTGGCGGTGGGAGGGATCGTCATGTTCATCGTCCTGGCGATGGTGCTGCCGGTGTTTCAAATCGGATTGGGGGTCCAATGACGGGAAAGCACATGCGAGGAATGTTGGATTTTGGATTGCGGATTTTGGAACGGACTGCTCTGAGACGCCGCAATCCGAAATCTAAAATCCAAAATCTAAAATCCGGCCGGGGATTTACTCTCATTGAAATCATGCTCGTCGTCATCATCATCGGGATGCTGGCGGCGATGGTGGTGCCGCGGCTGGTGGGCCGCACCGAGCAGGCGAAGATCGCCCGGGCGAAGTCGGACCTTTCGGCCATCGGGCTCGCCCTCGACCTCTACGAGCTGGACATCGGCCGCTACCCCGAGTCGCTGGACGAGCTCGTCGCGAAGGATGCGCCGTCCGGCGTCGCCGAGGGGACGACGTGGAACGGCCCCTACCTCAAGAAGGGGCTGCCCAAGGATCCCTGGGGCCGTTCGTACGAGTATCAACGGCAGTCGCAGCACAACCAGGATTACGACATTTCTTCGCCGGGGGCGGACGGCAAGCCGGGCAGCGACGACGTGACCAACTGGGACTAGACGCGAAATACGGTGGCGGGTTTACGCTCATTGAGGTGGTGCTCGTCGCCGTGGTGCTCGCGATCCTGCTGACCGCCACGCTGCCGGGGTTCCAGCGCACCGCGCAGCGGCTCCGGGCGGAGCACGCGGCCTTCGAGCTCGCCCAGCTTGCGCGGCTGGCGCACGAGCGCGCGGTGGCCGAGGGGCGCGAGACGGTCTGGACGTGGGACGCGGAGCGTCTTCGCGTCCGCATCGAAGCGGTCCCGGCCCGAGAGATCTCGCCTGAAGCGGACGAGGCCGTCCGCATGGAGAGCGCGCCGCTGCCGGCCGGGGCCGTGGTGACCCTCGCGCGCGGCAGCGAGGAGATCGCGTGCCGCTGCGTGCGTTTTTTCCCGGAAGGCACCGCGGAGGGTGCCTCGGTGACGGTGAGCGTGGGGGATCACGTCTACACGGTGACGGTGGATGCGGCGACCGGCCAGGCTCGGATCGCGGCGGGGCCTCCTGCTTCTTGAAGCGGTCCTCTCGGCGGTGGTCGTCGTCGTGGGGCTCGTGTTCATCACCCGCGCGCTCGGCGGCCAGCTGGGAGCGCTCCGC
Source organism: Omnitrophica WOR_2 bacterium RIFCSPHIGHO2_02_FULL_67_20 (assembly GCA_001805695.1). Classification (GTDB taxonomy): domain Bacteria; phylum Omnitrophota; class Gorgyraeia; order Aquiviventales; family Aquiviventaceae; genus 2-02-FULL-67-20. The sequence continues at coordinate 18,641 of MHGT01000032.1, forward strand.
CGGATCGAAGAGGCGGATGCCACGCTGGCGCTGGCGCGCGGAAAGCTGCTCGAATGGGAGAGCCGGCGCCTCGCCGGCTTGCCGCCTGCGGACCGCGAGGGCGCGTTCGACGAGCCGTTTGCCGGATATCGATGGGTGCTGAGCGCCGAGCCGCGCGCGGATGTGACGAAGACGGACGGCTCGCCGGCCGCCGCCGACGCCACCCTGACGGTGGAGCGCGAGAGCCCGCCGGCCTCCTCCACGACGTTGACGGCCGTGTGGCCGGCCAACTGGACCCAGTGAACCACCATGCGTTTTGTTGGGGGCTCAGGGTTCGGGGTTCAGGGCCATCCTGAACCAAGTGGCTTCACGTTTGTCGAGCTGCTGATCGCCGCGACGATGATGTCCATCCTGTTCGTCGGGCTCGGCGCGCACCTGCGCGGCGGACTCATCGTGTGGCAGCAGTCGACGCTGCGGGGCGAGGCCGTGCAGCGCCGGCGCTCAGCCTTCGACCGGCTCGAGCGGGACCTGGCCAATGCCTTCGTCTACGACAATCGCGAGGAGGCCTACGGGGAGGAGTTCGGCGGATTGCCGGCGCCGCAATTCGGAGAGGACGCGCTGGTGGTGTTCACCGTCGAGCGGATTCCCGGCGGCCTGCCTGCCGTGCGTATCGTGACGTACCGGTGCGAGGAGCGCGAGGGGACGGCGGGACTGTGGCGCACCAGTCAGTCCATCGGGGAAGCCCGGGCGAAGCTCGAGCCCGCGGCCGCGCTCCTGCTCGGCGGGTGTTCGGCGCTCTGGCTCCAGTACGCCCAGCGAAGGACCGCGGGCGAAGGCAGGCTCGAGTGGGGGCCGCCGGCCGACACGGGACCACTGGCGCTGCCCCGTCTCATCAAGGTCTCGCTCAAGTTGAGCGGGGGCGGACGGATGGAGCGCGTGTGCGCCGTGCCGGCCGGGGTGCTTCCAGCGGCGGCGGCGCCATGAGTCGAACTCGCTCGGGCTCGCTCCTCGTCATGACGCTCTGGCTGGTCACCATCCTCTCCGTGCTGGCGGTGGCGATCGGCCGCTACCTCTCGCTCGGCGTGAAGATGGCGGGATACCGGCTGGCGCGGGAGCAGGCTGTGACGCTGGCGCGCGGCGGCGTGTACCTGGCGATGCAGCGGCTGGCGGACGACCCGCCCGAGGCGGAGGGCCAGGCGTACGACTGGGAGGGGGACGAGTGGGCCGCGTTTTCCACGAGGGGATCCATGGACGGCGATCCGGCCGTCTGGGTCATCGCGTTCCCCTCGCCAGGCTCCGGATCGTCGAGGTTCCGCGGGCGGGTGGCAATCCGCATCACCGACGAGGAGCGCAAGCTGAGTCTCAACGCCGCCACGAAGGATCAGCTATTGGCGATGGTCGGGGACGAGGGGCTGGTCCAGGCGATCATCGACGCGCGCGACGAACCGGATGCGGCGGAAGATCGGCCGGACCAGCACCCGCCCTACGCCGCCAAGAACGGTCCCTTCGCCGTCCCTGAGGAGCTGACGGATCTGTCCGGCATGACGCCGCAGGCCTATGACGCCCTGCGCGCGTCGACCAGCCCGTACGCCGGCGCCGGGACCGCGCTGAACATCAACACCGCCTCGGCGGAGGTGCTGCGCGCGCTGGGGTTGACCGAGTCTGCGATTCAGCTGGTGACCCGGTTTCGCGAGGGGCCGGATGGCCCGCAGGAACACGCCCAGGACGGGATCTTCACCCGGGCGGGGCTGGCGATCGTTCAGCGGCTCACAGACACCCAGGGAGTGGACCTCACCGGCACGCCGGACGGCAACCTGCTCAGCGGTCCGGCCTTCGGCGTCGCCTCGCAGACGTTTCTCATCAGCGTCGAGGGGATCATTGAGCGCCCGCTAGCACAGGCCCGCGTCGAGGCCGTCGTCCGGCGCGCGCCCTGCCCGGAGCACGTCCCCGCGCCGTGCATCATTGCGTGGAGAGAAAGCTGATGGCGATCCGGCTGATCGTTGAATGGACGCAGAGCTCGGTCCGCGTCGCCGTGTGCGAGGGCGGCGGCGGCCGCTTCCGGCTGCGCGCCGTCCACGCCCAGCCGCTGCCGGCGGGCGGAGACGTCGTGCCCGCGCTGCGCGCCCTGCTCGAGTCGGCCGGCGCCTCGCGCGCCGACGCGGTCGGCGTCATGCCCCGCGAGCAGGTCCTCACCCGTGTCGTGAAGTTCCCCTCGATGAAGACCGACGAGCTGGCCTCGATGGTAGATCTCTATGCGAAGGGGCAGCTCCCGTACTCGAAGGAGCAGGCGGTCACCGACTTCCATGTCCTCAACGCGCAGGACGGCTTCAGCACGGTCGCCATCGTCGCCTGCCAGCGCGAGACGGTGGAGCGCACCCTCTCGACCCTGCGGGAGGTAGCGCTCGTGCCGGTGGCACTCACCGTCAGCTCGTGGGGGGTGCTGGGCTGGTACCGCCAGGCGGCCGTCCTCGACGCCTCCCGCGAGCCGGTCCTCGTCGTCAACGTGGATGACACGCGAACCGACCTCGTGGTCGTCGCCGACGGCCGGCTTCTGACCGGCCGCGGCATCGGGCAGGGGAGCCAGGATTGGGGCGGGACGATGGACGCGGCCGAGCTCCTCGTGCTGGAGGCGGAGCGGACCCGCGCCGCCGTCCAGAAAGAGCTGCCCGAGATCGACGTGCGGTCGGTGATCGTGACCGGCCTGGGCGAGCTCGCGCGCTGGAGCGAAACACTCGGCGCGCGCCTCGGCTTGCCCGCCGAGGCCATCGAACCGCCGGCGGTCCACCGCCAGCCCGCGGCGTCCGCCGTCTCCGCCGTCGTCGTCGGCGGGCTTGCCGGCACCGAGACGGCCGAATCGCTCAACCTTGGCCCGCCGGAGCTGCGCGCCCACGTGCGGCACCGCCGGCAGGTGCGGGAGCTGGTGGCGATGAGCGCGATGCTCGTCGGCGTCCTCGCGCTCTTTGCGGGGCTGCTTGCCGTGCAGGGGCTGCGCCAGGAGCGGCGGGCAGCACAGGTGGACCGCGTGCTGGCGGAGGTGGAGCCGAAGGCGAAGCGTGTGCGCGAGAAGATCCGGATGACCCAGATGACGGACACGATCCTCGGCCACCGCCGAGCGCTCGCCACGGTGCTCTCGGGCCTCCTGAGCGCCACGCCGAGCGCCGTGACGCTCGAAGGGCTTTCGTTCGAGCGGGGGCGGAGCGAAGTGGAGCTGCGTGGCAACGCCGACTCCACCCAGGTGATTCTCGATTACGCGAAGGCGCTCGAGCAGCTCGAGGGGATCGCGGCGGTCGAGCTGAAGCGCTCGACGCGCCGCAGCGGCCCCTCGGGCGACCGCGCCGATTTTGAGTTGCTGGTCCGCGTGCGCGCCGCCACGACAGGCCGGGAAGAGCCGGAATGATCCCACCACCTGTTTGTTGGCCGCAGGCCGGTCGCTGGGCCGCCAGCGGCCGAGACGATCCCGGCCCAGCGATCTGTGTCGCCTTCGGCGATGTCAAACAGGTGGTGGGATGACCCCGCCCGTCTCGCTGCGGCCCAGCGAACGCCGGCTCGCGATGGGAGCGGGCGTCGTCATCGGCTGCTGGGCGCTCGTCTCGTGGGTTCTGCAGCCGCTGTGGGACCGCACTACCGACGCGCGGCGCCGCGTCGGCACCCAGACCGAGCGGCTCGAAGCGGTCGGCCATCTCCTCGTCCAGTCGCCGGCGGTGGAGCGCGAGTACGCCGCCGTCGCCGGCTACCTGCAGAGCGGGGATGACGCGCAGCTGCAGAGCACGCTCCTCAACGAGCTGGAGATGCTCGCCCGAGCCTCGAACATCCAGCTCGGCCTCAAGCCCCGGCCGGTCAAGCGGCAGGAGCGCGTGAGCCGCTTCGACGTCGAGCTCGATGCGGAGGGGACGCAGCAGCACCTCCTTGCGTTTCTCGATGCGCTCCTGCGCATGCCGCGCCTCGTCGGCATCGAGCGGCTCAGGATGACCGGCGTGCCGCTGAAGCCGGACCTGGTGCGCGCGACCATTGTCCTTCAGCACCTGGCGTTCCAGCCGGATCCTACTTGACAGGGAAGGGTTGCGTGTTATAATTCAACCACTCTCTACCAAGAGAGTAGTTGATGCCTCTACTTGCTAATGTCTATTTGCTCAAAGATTTAGCGCGGTTGAGCGGCCATTCCATTCACACCGTGAAGTTTTATCTCAGGCGCGGGCTCATTCAAGAAGCGGGCCGAAGCCCGGAGACGCGCTTCCGCTATTTCGACGACGCCACCCTCGCGACCCTCTCCACGATCCGCACGTTGCGCAAGCAGCGCAAGAGCCTCTTCGAAATTCAGCACTTCATCAACCATAACGGTTCGGAGTTCGCCCGCCCCGGCACGCCGGGTCGGGCCGGGGGAGTTCGCAGTTCCGAGCAGTTACCCCCAGCCCCGAGCCCCGAGCCTCCAGCTGCACCCCGATGAGTTACTACACGGTGCTCGGCCTGACGAGAGAGCCGTTCTCGACGAGCCCGGACCCCGCCTTCTTCTTCCGCTCCAGCTCCCACGTGCAGGCGCTGGCGCGCCTCGAGATCGCCATTCGGCTGCGGCGCGGGCTCTCGCTCATCCTCGGCGACGTGGGGACCGGCAAGACGACGCTGGCCCGCACGGTGCTCTCCGCCTTCCCGCAGGAGGACGGCTTCGCCTTCCACATGGTCCTCGACCCCTCCTTTGAGTCGGAGTACCAGTTCCTCTACCAGCTGACGCGGATGTTCGGCATCCAGTCCCAGTGCAAGTCCACCCTTGACTGCCGGGAGGCGATCGAGCACCACCTCTTCCAGAGCGGCGTCCTCGAGGGGAAAACGACGGTCCTCATCATCGACGAGGGCCAGAAGCTCTCCTTCGACATGCTGGAAAATCTCCGGATGCTGCTCAACTACGAGACGAATGAGTTCAAGCTGCTCCAGGTGGTGATCTTCGCGCAGATGGAGCTCCTGGGACGCCTCGCGCGCGTGACGAACTTCATCGACCGCGTGGCGCTGAAGTACATCATCAACCCGCTCAGCGAGGAGGAGACGGCGGAGATGATCCAGTTCCGCCTCCGCTCCGCCGGCCTGCCCTACGGCCGCGGCCTCTTCTCGAGCGAGGCCGTGTCGGTCATCCACCGCTTCACGCAGGGCTATCCCAGGCAGATCGCCCTGCTGTGCCACAACGCGCTGGAATCGATGGTGATCCACGACAAGTCGGTCGCGGACGCCGCGCTCGTCGAGGAGCTGATCCGCCATGAGTCCCGATGGCTTCGCGAAGCCGCCGCCTGAAGAAAAGCTGCTGAAGCTCATCCGGGGCAAACCCGCCCGGTCCGCCACCGAGGCCGCGGCGTTCCCGCGCCCCGGCCAGCTCATGACCGCCTCCAGCCAGGCGGCGAAGGCCCGGGTCTTCCGCTCACCCGCGCGCGCGCCGGGATGGCCGACGATCGCCATGTGCGTGTTGGGGGCGTTCCTGGTCGTCGAAGTCATCGTGCTTATCGTCCAGGTGCTCCGCCCGCTGCCACCGGTGCTGCTGCCGGTCGAAGCGGCGGCTTCGCTGCCGGTAGCACTCCCGTCCCCTCACGAGCTGCCGTCGCTCAGCGCCAGCGTGCCCAGGACCGTCTTCGCGCCGAGCGCCGCGGCACCGGCGACAGGCGCCGCAGCCGCCCCGCTCAGCACATCGACCAAGCTCCTCGCCGCCCGCCTGACGCTCATGGGGATCGTCGCAGGCGACCCGCCGCAGGCGATCATCGAGGACTCCGAGACGAAGAAGACGTTTTTCGTGACCGCCGGCCAGATGGTGATCGAGGACGCCGTTGTCGAGCAGGTGCTGGACAGCCGCGTCATCCTCACGGTGGCGGGCGAAAAAATCGAGCTCTCGTTGTAAGCATGCCTCCAAAGCCGCCGCTCGGTTCAGGGTTCAGGGTTCAGGGTTCAGGGCAGACCGGTTCGCCCCGAACCCCGAACCCCCAACCCCCAACCCTTGCGAGTCTCGGCCTCGTGCTGCTCTTGCTCGGTGGAGCGGCAGGGCGGCTGATGGCGCAGCCGCCCGCGCCCCCGGTTCAAGAGGGACCGATCCGCGCCGGAGGGCGCATCTCGCTGGATCTTAAAGGCGTGGACATCCTCGATGTGCTCAAGCTGCTCTCCCAGAAGAGCGGGCTGAACTTCATCGCCGGGCGCAACGTCACGGGCCGCGTGACGATCTTCGTCGACGACGTGGACGTGTGGGACGCCTTCGAGCTCATCATCGGCGCCAACGATTTCGCGTATGAGCGGCGCGGCGACATCGTGACGGTGATGATGGCGCGCGACTACGAGCTCCTCTACGGGGAAAAGTTCCAGGTGCGCACCCAGACGCTCATCCAGCCGCTGAAGTACGCGAAGGGCTCGCCCGCCGCCGCCGTCCTCAACCAGATCAAGTCCTCCATCGGCCGCGTGGTGGTCGATGAGGCGACCGCCACGCTTATCCTCACCGATGTGCCGGCGAAGCTCGTCGAGATGCAGGGCGTCCTCAAGGAGCTCGACCGGCCGACCAAGACCCGCGTCTACAACCTCAACTACGCCGACGCGGAGAAGCTCAAAGAGAAAGTCCAGGAGCTGCTCTCGCCCGCCGGCACCTTCACGTTCGACACCCGGACCAACAAAGCGGTGGTCTCGGATCTCGAAGAGGTGCTCACGAAGGTGGACCGGATCGTGCGGGCGTTCGACGCCCCGGACGGCCAGGTGCTGATCGAAGCCAAGATCGTCAAGGTCGACCTCACCGACCAGATGGACCTCGGCATTGACTGGCAGCAGGTGTTCGCCGGCATCGACATGCAGACGCGCGGCAACTTCCGCGTGCTGAGCGACATCGTCGGCGGCGCCGCGACCGGCGGGGCGCTCAAGCTGCTGACGGCGCCGAAGGGAAACACGCAGGTCATCATCGAGGCGCTGAAAAAAATCACGAGCACCGACACGCTCTCCAGCCCCCGCATCATGGTCTCGAACAACCAGGAGGCGAAAATCCTTGTCGGGACCAAGGAGGCGGTCGTCACCGTGACGACGACCGTGCCGGCGACCGGCTCCACCGTCTCGGCGCCGGAGATCCAGTACGTGGATGTCGGCACCAAGCTCTTCGTCACGCCGAGCATCAAGCGGGACGGCCACATCCAGCTCAAGGTCCGCCCCGAGGTGAGCACCTCCAAGGTCGAGACGTTCCAGACCAACCGCATCCCTATTGTGACTTCGACGGAGGCCGAGACAAACGTGCTCGTGAAGAGCGGGGTCACGCTCATCATCGGCGGCCTCATCGAGCACAAGGACGAGCGGACGGAAAACCGCGTGCCCGTGTTGGGTGACATGCCCATCATCGGGGCGGCGTTCCGGGGCTCGACCGACTCGAACCGAAAGACCGAGCTGGTCGTCTTCCTGACCCCCCAGATCATCATGCCCGACGGCTCCGCCTATGCCGACAGCCCCCAGCCGTCGCCGGTCATCGAAGAACTGGAATCGAACGGCGGCCGCGCCTCGTCGCTGCCGCCCGCGTACCGTCAGGCGGTCCGCCGGCATCTGCAGGAGCGGTTGACCGACCGGCTGCGGCAGGCGTCGCTGCCGTCCGGCTCAGTGATCGTATCGTTCACGCTGGGGCGGGAAGGGCGGCTCATCGGCGCTCAGCAGATTATCAGCTCCGGGGGCGATGCCTTCATCCGGGCGGCCGCGGAGGCGCTCCAGCAGGCCGAGCCGTTCCCGCCGTTCCCGCAGGATTCGCCGGCGCATGAGGTCACGTTCCGGCTCGCCGTCGACTACACCCCGTAAGCGTTTCGGTGGTGTTCGGCGTTTCTGTGGTGTAAGCTGTACGCTTGTCTGAGCGCGCCGCGCAGCATCGAATCGCAGGGAGGAGGACATGACGACGAACGGCCTGAACGGGAAGTGGGCGCTCATCCTCGGCGCCTCCAGCGGATTTGGCGCCGCGACGGCCCGGGAGTTGGCCCGGCACGGCATGCACATCATCGGCGTGCACCTCGACCGGCGCTCGGCGCTGGCCGGCGTCGAGGAACTGGTCAAGGCGCTCCAGGATCAGGGCGTGCACACGCACTTCTTCAACGTCAACGCCGCCGACCCGCTCAAGCGCCAGGAAGTGCTGGACCGGGTTCAGCCTGAGCTCGCCGGAGCACCCATCAGCGTCCTGCTCCACTCGCTCGCGTTCGGCACCCTCAAGCCGTACCTCGCTTCCGACCCCAAGGAACAGCTCACGAAGGATCAAATGGAGATGACGCTCGACGTGATGGCGAACAGCCTCGTCTACTGGGTCCAGGACCTGGTGGGGCGCAAGCTGCTGGGCAAGGGCTCGCGCGTCTTCGCGATGACGAGTGCGGGCGGCACCCGGGTCTGGCCGACCTACGGGGCGGTGTCCGCGGCAAAGGCGGCGCTGGAGTCGCACATCCGGCAGCTGGCGATGGAGCTGGCCCCCTACGGGGCGACGGCGAATGCCGTCCGCGCCGGCGTGACCGACACGCCCGCCCTGCGCAAGATCCCGGGGAACGAGCAGATGATGGAGTTCTCGAAGGTGCGCAACCCCCACCGCCGGCTCACCGCGCCGGAGGACGTGGCCCAGGCCATCGCCGTGCTGGCCAATGCCGGGGCGGACTGGGTGACGGGCAACACCATTGGCGTGGACGGCGGCGAGGATATTGTTGGCTGAGCAGTTGCGTGGATGCGCGTTAAAAAGTTAGAAATTTTCGGGTTCAAGTCGTTCGCCCACAAGACGGTCATCCACTTCGAGCCCGGGGTGACCGCCATCGTCGGGCCGAACGGGTCCGGCAAGTGCGTGCATGGGGACTCCCGCGTGGTGCTGGCGGACGGGCGGGTTGTTCCAATCAAGGAGCTTGTGGAAGAAGCGCTCCGGGATGCCGGCCGCATCGAGGATTGGGATGATGGGCAGGCGACGCACGACAATCCTTATGGCCTGCGCGTCTTGTCCCTCAACCCGGCTTCCCTCAAGGTTGAGCCGCGTCCGATCACCGCGTTCATCAAGCGCACCGCTCCCGCCATACTCTACCGCATCGTGACCCGGACGGGCCGTGAGCTCGTCGCGACCGGCTACCACCCGCTCTTTACACTGGACGGCGGCGCGCTGAAGAGCCTGCCGGCCGACCAACTGCGGCTCGGGATGCGGATCGCCATTCCCCGCACGCTGCCCGTGTCGGGCGCGAGCGATGCGCTGGACCGTGCGGCGATCTTCAGTCGGTTTAGTCGTGGCGATTCCGTCTACGTCCCGCACTCGCCAGCGCTGGAACAGTGGGTGAATCACATCAGCGAACGAGGTGGCGGGTTGGCCGCCGTCGCGCGACGCGCCGGAATCGAGCGGGGCCATGTGAGCATGGTGCGACAGGGACAAGCTGTCAATGCGGCGACCGTCAGCCGGCTCCAGACATGGTCGCAGGACGGGGGCGATGCGTCGGTCGGCACGGTCCTGCAAGCGAGCCGGGGCGCCAAGGCCGCCATGACCATCCCTTCGCGGATGACTCCAGCGCTGGCCAGGTTCCTGGGCTACTGCATTTCCGAAGGACAGAACACCTCGGCGAACCAGGTGTGGTTTGTGAATAGCGACCCAGCGCTAGTGGAGGATTTTTGCCGTTGCGCCGCCGAGACCTTCGGGGTGCGGCCGCGAGTGCTGTCATATAAGCCCAACGCGAAGGACGTACTGGTGTTCTCCCACGCGCTCTGCCTGTACCTCGAGAAGGCTTTTGGATTCGCCGTGGGTCAACTGTCCGCTGAGAAGCAAGCGCCGGACGTCGTGCTGGGCGCGTCGGAGGAATGCGTGCGCGCGTTCCTGTCGGCCCTGTTCGAGGGGGATGGGCACGTAGCGATGAAGATGCGCGCCGGCAGGACGATCGCGTACGTCGAGTATGCGACGGCGAGCCACCGGCTGGCCGATGACGTCTGTCTGCTCCTGCTCCGATTCGGCATTGTGGGTCGGATCGCCACCAAGCGAAAAGCGGCCACCAATACCCGGCATCGTGTGGTTCGGACGTATTACAGCGTGATGATCTACGGGGTGGAACAGCTCACACGACTGGCGGAGGTCCTTGAGTTTCGAGGAGAGAAGCGGCGCGCGTTGGAGTGTCTCCGGTTGCTCAACCAATCGCCCAACCCGAACGACGATGTGGTGCCGGGCGTGACCCCGTTGGTGAACGCCCTGGTGCGTCAGGCCGGACTCTCGGTCAAGCGGCTCCGGAAGGAGCATCCGACCTTAGCCGCCTACTACGAAGGACGGTGTGAAGCGACTCGCCCGGGTATTAGACGAGTACTGGACGCCGTTCAGCGGTTGGGTCGCGGCGGCCCCGAGGTCAGCACACTCTGCGAGCGGCTCCGGCTTCTAGCGGAGTCTGACGTGTATTGGGACGCCATTGCCAGCATCGAACCGGTTCGCGGAACAGAGTGGGTGTATGACCTGACGGTGGACGGCTACCACAACTTCATTGCCAACGGCATGGTGGTGCATAACAGCAACATCGTCGACTCGATCCGCTGGGTGCTCGGCGAGCACAACCCGCGCGACGTCCGCGCCCCCCGCCTCGAAGACGTCATCTTCAACGGCACCGACAAGAAGGCCCCGCTCTCCATGGCGGAGGTGCACCTCACCATCGCCAACGAGCAGGGGCTCCTGCCGATCGCCTTCACCGAAGTGACGATCACCCGCCGCGTCTACCGCTCCGGCGAGAGCGAGTGCTTCATCAACCAGAGCCCCTGCCGGCTGAAGGACATCCAGGAGCTCTTCCTCGGCACGGGCCTCGGCGGCGGCACGTACGCCATCATCGAGCAGGGCCACATCGACCTGATCCTCTCCTCGAAGCCGGAGGAGCGCCGCATCGTCTTCGAAGAGGCCAGCGGTGTGGCCAAGTATCTCGCGAAAAAGCGTGAGACGATGCGCCGGCTCGACGAGGTCGAAGAGCACCTCGTGCGGATCGCCGACATCATCGCAGAGGTCCGCCGGCAGGTCGCCGCACTGGAGCGCGCGGCGAACAAGGCCCGCCAGTACAAAACGCAGTGGGAGCAGCTGAAACAGCTGGAGCTGCGGCTCGTCGTGGATGAGCTGGGCTCTGGCCAGACGCGCGACCAGGAGCTCGAAACACGGGTGCGCGCGCTCCAGGCCAAGCGGGACGAGCTCGAAGCACAGAAGCAAACGCACGTCACGTCGCTCGAAGCGGCCAACGCCGCGGTCTCGGCCATCGCCGGCAGGCTCCAGGAGCTGCGCACGCAGGCGGTGACCTCCGCCAGCGAAGTCCAGCAGCACGACGGCCAGCTCGCCCTCAAGACGCGCTGGATCGAAGAGCTCGCGCAGCAGGTCCAGCAGGCCGAGGCCGAGGCGGTCCAGCTGCGCGAGCGCACGACCCAGCTCGACGAGCAGCTCGCCCGTGTGGGCGGCGCCGAGGCCGAGGTGGCGGCACAGCTCTCCGCCGTCGAGGAACAGGCCCATCAGGGCGGCGGCGAGCTGGCCGCGCTCGAGGTCGTGCTGCAGTCGGCGCTCGAAACGCTCGAAACGGCCAAGGCCCAGCTCTTCGACGCGGCCTCCGAGGCCTCGCACCAGCGCAACCGGCTCGCCGGAGCGGCCTCGCGGCTCCAGGGCGTGGAGGCGCACGTCAGCCGCCTCGAGGCCCAGCGCACCCAGCGCACCGCGCACGCCGACGAGCTGCGCCGCCGCAGCCAGGCCGCCTTCGACGAGCACGCCGCACTGCAGCGCGCCTGCGACGAACTCAGGCGCCGCCTGACGACGGCGCAGGAGCTGCACGACGCCGCGTCGGCCAGGCGCCATGAGCTGACCGGACGGCTCCACGAGCTGCGCGACCGGCTCGCGGGTGAGCGCGCCCGCGCGGCGCTGCTCGAAGACCTCTGGCACCGCTATGAAGGGTTTCCCGACACGGTGAAGACGCTCATGAGCCGGCAGGTGGACGGGCTCATCGGCCCGCTTGTGGATCTCGTGCAGCCCGCTCCCGGCTACGAAGAGGTCGTCGAGGCGGCCCTCGGGCCGCTCGGCGAGGCGCTGGTCGTGCGCGACCGCCGGGCGCTGTCCCGTTGCCGGGAGCTGCTGAATGAGCAGGGGCTGGAGGGCTGCCGCTTCCTCGTCCTCTCGGACTGCCCGCTCGCGCTGGCGATGGAGCCGGCCGGTTCGCAGGAGGGGGTCGCGGGCGCGGTGAAACAGTACGTGCGCGCCGAGCCCGAGTACCAGCCGCTGGTGGACTGGCTGCTCAACGACTCCTGGGTCATCGACGACATCCAGCGGCTGCTCGGCCAGGCCCGGCCGCCGCAGGGACGGCTGGTGAGCCAGCGCGGCGAGCGGTGGGACCGCCGCTCGTGGCGCTTCGGCCGGACCACCCGCGCCTCCGCCTCCAGCCGGTTTGGGCGCAAGCAGCGCTGGGAAGCGGGCCAGGCGGTACTTCAGGCCTTGGAAGAAGAGTTCCGTCGCGTCGAAGCCGACTCCCGCGAGGCGGAGCAGGCTTGGCAGGCGCGCCTGAGCGAGCAGGAGGCGGCGAAGGGACAGGCGGCCCACACAGCACCCGCTCTGCACAAGCTGGACGCGCAGGCGATGCAGCTTGCGCGCGAGCTGGAGCGGCTTGACGAGGAGCAGCGCGCCTGCGAGCTGGAGGCGGGGGACCTGACGGCCCAGCGCGAGGAGCTGTGCCGCGAATCGGCGCAGACCGAGCGGGCAGTGCAGGAGGCGCAGGAGCGCCAGCGAATACTCGAGCGCGCGCTCGGCGATGCGCAGGCCGCGCGCGAATCCTCGGAACAGCGCCGCCAGCAGCTGCTCATCGCCCGCGCACAGGTCGAGTCCTCTCGGCAGTCGCTGACGGAGCGCCGCGACGCGCTGCGCGCTCGCCGCGCCGAGCTTGACGCGGACAAGGCCGGGCTGTTGCAACAGCTCGAATCCAGGGTCGCCCGGCGGCAGGACGTCCTGCGGCGCTCCGAAGAGCTCAGCGGGCAGCTCGAGGAGCATCGCCAGGCGGTCCAGCGCCTCACCGAGGAGCGGAGCCGGCTCGACGCCGAGGCGGAGGCCGTCAGCCAGACGCTCAACACCGAAGAGGCGACGCGGGACCAGCTCCTGCCGCATCTCTTGGCCGCGGAGCAGGAGCTCTCGACGCTGATGCGCCAGCTCCAGGAACAGGCCCAGCAGCTCTCCGAGCGGACGTACCGCCGCACCCACCTGGTCGAGCGGCTGCGGGAGCTCTATCAGATCGACCAGACCGCCATTGACGCGGAGCGCCAGGCCAACCCGCCGCCGCTCACCGACGAGCAGCGCGCCCAGGCGTCCGAGCAGGTCCAGAAGCTGCGGGCCAAGCTGGAGGGGATCGGTCCGGTGAGCCTGGGATCGGTGGAAGAGTACGACGAGCTCAAGCGCCGCCTCGACTTCCTCCAGACCCAGCAGCAGGACCTCGTCCAGGCGCGGGACGATCTCAAAACCTCCATCACGCAGATCAACCGCACCGCCCGCACCCAGTTCCGCGAGACGTTCGAGCGGATCAAGCAGGAGTTCCAGCACTACTACACCCGGCTTTTCGACGGCGGTGAAGCGAACCTCATCCTCCTCGACGAGGAGGATGTGCTGGAGTCCGGCATCGACATCGTCGCCCGCCCGCCGGGGAAGCGTCTCCAGAGCATCAGCCTCCTCTCCGGCGGCGAGCGGGCGATCACAGCCGTGGCACTCCTCTTCGCGCTCTTCAAGGTGCGGCCCTCCCCGTTCTGCATCCTGGATGAGATCGATGCGCCGCTCGATGAGGCCAACGTGGACCGCTTCACCCGCGTGCTCGAGGAGTTCCTCACGCTCTCCCAGTTCATCCTCGTCACGCACAACAAGAAGACGATCACCAAAGCCGACTCGCTCTACGGGGTGACGATGGAAGAACCCGGCATCTCCAAGATCCTCTCCGCCAAGCTCACCCCCAGCCGCCCGCCCAGCTCGACCGTCCCCGTCGCGGCCTGAATCGCAGATATCCGCAATCTGCGGTAATCAGCGTCCTGGGTTGACCCCCTTTCCCCCGGAGGCTATACTGATCTGCCATGCCTGAGCCCGCGTTCCACCCCATTCCAGAAATCCTGGAAGAGATCCGCCAGGGGCGCCTCGTCATCGTCGTCGACGACGATGACCGCGAGAACGAGGGCGACCTCGTCATGGCGGCCGGCTTCGCCACCCCGGGGCACATCAACTTCATGGCCACTCACGGCCGGGGGATCGTCTGCGTTCCGATGGAGGGCCGATCGCTCGACCGGCTGGGGCTCCATCCGATGGTCAGCCCCTCCGAGGATCCGATGAAGACGGCCTGGACCATCTCGGTCGACGCCAAGCGCGGGGTCACCACCGGCATTTCCGCCCACGACCGGGCCCATACGATCCAGGTGCTCGTCAACCCCGCCTCCGGAGCCGGCGACCTGTGCCGCCCCGGCCACGTCTTCCCGCTGCGCGCCAAGGAGGGCGGCGTCCTGCGCCGGGCGGGCCACACCGAGGCGGCGGTGGATCTGGCGCGCCTGGCGGGGCTTGCCCCGGCGGGCGTCATCTGCGAGATCATGCAGGACGACGGCTCGATGGCGCGCATCCCGGATCTCCTGGCCTTTGCCGAGCGGCACCGGCTCAAGATCTGCACGATCGCCAGCCTCATCGAGTACCGCCGGCGCTTCGAGAAGCTGGTGACGCGCGTGACGACGACCAAGCTGCCGACTGAGCTCGGCGAGTTCTCGCTCGTGCTCTACGGCACCAGCATCGACGACCGCCAGCATGTGGCACTCGTCCGGGGGGCGGTGGATGACGGCCGGCCCTCACTCGTGCGCGTCCACTCGCAGTGCCTCACCGGCGACGTGTTCGGCAGCCGCCGGTGCGACTGCGGTCCGCAGCTGCGCCGGGCCATGGAGAAGATCGCCTCGGACGGCCGCGGCGTCATCCTCTACATCAATCAGGAGGGGCGGGGCATCGGCCTGGCGAACAAGCTGAAGGCGTACGCGCTCCAGGACCAGGGGATGGACACGGTCGAGGCGAACTTGGCGCTCGGCTTCCCGCCGGATTTGCGCGACTACGGCATCGGCGCGCAGATCCTGGTGGATTTGGGGCTGAAGGATCTCCGCCTGCTCACCAACAACCCCAGGAAGATCGTCGGCCTGGAGGGGTACGGGCTGCGCGTGGTCGAGCGCGTGCCGATTGAAATCGGCGCGCATCCCGACAACGCGAAGTACCTTGAGGCCAAGCGCGACAAGCTCGGCCACCTCCTCGATGCCGTCTAGCCTCGGCGTTCCGCGTGCGCCGGTGGCGTGATGCGGCGGATTGGGCCGGCCCGCCCCGCCCGCGTTGCGTCGCAACGCGAAGCCGGCGGGGCAAGGGGCAAGCGCTTCGTCATCCTCGCCTCGCAGTTCCACGAGCCGCTCAGCCGCGCCCTGATCGACGGCGCGGTCCGGACGCTGCGCCGCCACGGCGCCTCAACCGGCGCCATCCGCGTCGTGTGGGTGCCGGGGGCGTTTGAACTGCCTGTCGTCGCCGCCCGCCTCGTCCGACGCCGGCCCCACCCCCATGCGGTCATTGCGCTCGGCGCGCTCATCAAGGGCGGCACGCCGCAGTATGCGGTGCTGGCGAACGCGGTTGCCGCCGGGCTGACCGAAGTGTCGGTGCGGACAGGCGTGCCGGTGACCTTCGGGGTGATCGTCGCCAAGACGCTGGCGCAGGCGCGGGCGCGCGCCGGCGGGTCCAAGGGCAATCGGGGCGAAGAGGCGGCGCTCGCGGCCCTCGCCGTCCTGAAGCTGCTGAACGATTCACGCCTGTGAAATCATGCGAAACCGGACGAAGTCGAGAGAGTGCGCGCTGCAGATGCTCTACCAGGTGGACATCCGGCACGCCGACCCGAAACAGGTCATCGAGGAGTTCTGGCAGGCCGAGGCGCAGGTCGCCGACGACGTCAAGAGCTACGCAAACCAGCTCGTCGAGGGGACGCGCCAGCGCCTCACCGACATCGACGGAGTGATCAGCGCCCACGCCGACAACTGGAACCTGAAGCGGATGGCGGTCATCGACCGGAACATTCTCCGGCTGGGGGCATTCGAGCTGCTCTACCTCGACGACGTGCCCGCCAAGGTGTGCATCAACGAGGCGATTGAGCTGGCCAAGCGATTCGGCGACACCGAGTCGGGCAAGTTCATCAACGGCATCCTTGATGCCATCTATAAGAAGCGACATGCCCCCAGCCAAGACCGCTGACCTCCACCTCCACACGTTCTATTCCGACGGCACGGACGCCCCGGAGCGGGTCGTCGAGCTCGCCAAGGCCGCAGGCCTCTCGGCCATCGCCATCACCGACCACGACAACACCGAGGCCTGCGCCGTGGCCGAGCCGGCGGCGCGCCGGGCCGGCATCGAGCTCATCCCCGGCATCGAGATGTCGGCCAGCGTCGAGGCCCAGGACGTGCACGTCCTGGGCCTCTTCCTGGACTTCGGCCACCCGCCGCTGGTGGCACACCTCACGGAGCAGCAGGCACGGCGGGTGCGCCGCGTGCATGAGATGGTCCGCCGCCTCTCGGAGGTCGGCGTCCGGATCAGCGCGGCGGAGGTCCTGGAGCTGGCAGCGCTCGGCACCGTCGGCCGCCCCCATGTGGCGCGCATCCTGCTCAAGCACGGCTACATCAGCTCGCTGCCCGAGGCGTTTTCCAAGTATCTCGGTCCCGACAACCCCGGCTTCGTGCCCGGCTCCCCAATGCCGCCGTCCCGGATCATCCGCCTCATCCTCGAGGCGGGCGGCGTGCCGGTGCTCGCCCATCCGGTGTACCTGAAAGGCGACGCGTTCATCGACGCCTTCACGCGGGACGGCTTGGCCGGGCTCGAGGTCTACCACTCCTCCCATACGCCCGAGCAGGTGCGCCACTACGAGGGGGTCGCCGACCGCCTGAAGCTGCTCAAGACCGGCGGCAGCGACTACCACGGCGAGTCGAAGGAAGGGCTGCCGGTCGGGGCCGTCACGATCCCCTACGAGCTGGTGGAGTCGCTCCGCCAATGGACGTCGAGAAACCGTTAAGCCCGTTACGCCCGTTAAGCCCGTTGGCCCGTTACGCCCGTTGGCCTGTTGCAACGGGCTCAACCGGCATAACGGGCTTAACGGGCGCAACGGGGGCAACGGACGTTGGCGAGCGTTGGATGGACCTCGCCCTGCGCCTGGCGCGTCGCTCCGAGGGTGAGACGTCGCCCAACCCGCCGGTCGGCGCCGTCATCGTCAAGGGCGGCCGCCTCGTCGGCTGGGGCTGGCACCGGCGCGCGGGCGCTCCCCACGCGGAGGTCGACGCGCTCCGGCGCGCGGGCGCGCGCTCGCGCGGCGCCACACTCTATGTCACGCTGGAACCGTGCAACCACACCGGACGCACCGGCCCGTGCTGCGGCGCCATCCGCGCGGCAGGCATCGCGCGCGTGGTCATCGGCGCCAAGGATCCCAACCCCATGACGGACGGGCGCGGTATCGCGCGGCTGCGTCGGATGGGCGTGCGGGTGGCGACCGGCGTGCGCGCTCCCGAAGCCGAACGGCTCATCGAGCCGTTCCGCAAAGCGATGACGACCGGCCTGCCGTTCGTGGTGGCCAAGGCCGCGCAGAGCCTCGATGGGAAGATCGCAACGTCCAGCGGCCAGTCGCGCTGGATCACGTCGGCGCCGGCCCGTCGGGCGGGCCACGCATGGCGCGCCAGGCTGGATGCGATCCTGGTCGGCATCGACACCGTGCTGACGGATAACCCGCTGTTGAGCGCCCGTTTCGGCCGCCGCCGCGCCGGTCGCCCCCTCAAGATTATCGTGGACAGCCGCCTCAGGACTCCGCCGTCGGCGCGGTGCCTGTCGTCCGCCTCGCCCGCGCCGACCCTCATCGCCACCTGCCTGCCGCGCCGCCTGGCGCAGCAGAGGCACTCGGCCGTCCGCGCCCTGGCGCGCCGAGGGGCCGAGGTCGTGGTATTGCCGGCACGCCGGGGACGGGTGCCGCTTGAGCGTCTCTTCCGGCTGCTGGTCCGGCGGGGGATTCACTCGGTGCTGATTGAGGGCGGCGGGGAGGTGTTGGCCGGGGCCCTGGCGGAGCGGCTCGTGGATCGGATCGCGTTTTTCGTAGCCCCCCTCCTCATCGGCGGCCGCGCCTCATCGAGCTCGGTCGGCGGAGCCGGCGCGCGCCGGCTCTCAGAGGCGGTCCGGCTGCAGCGCCTCGCGTGGTCCCGCGTCGGGCCGGATCTGTGCGTGGAGGCGGACGTCGTGTATCCAAAGCGTTCAGCCCGTTAGCCAGTTAGCCGGTTTGCCGGTTACTCAAGACATCCAACCGGCTTGACCGGCCAACGGGCTCAACGGACATAACGGGCTTAACGGGCTCAACCGGCCTAACGAACCCAGCGATGTTTACGGGGATCATCCAGGAAATCGGAACGGTCGAGCGCGTCGAGCGGAAGCGCGGCGTGACGCGCCTTTCGATCCAGGCGCCGAAGACCGCGGCCAGGGTTGCGCCGCTCGAAAGCGTGGCGGTCAACGGCACGTGCCTGACCGCGGTGCAGGTGGGGCGCGGTCTGATGGTCTTTGAGGTGATCGGAGAAACGCGCGGCCTCACGACGGTGGGAACGCTGCGGCCCGGCGCGCGGGTCAATCTGGAGCCGAGCCTGACCCTGGTCGACCGGATCAACGGCCATATCCTGCTGGGCCATGTCGACGGCCCGGGCATCATCATTCGGCGGACGCAGCGGGCAGGGGAGCTCGTGCTCGAGATCCGCGTGCCGGCGGGCGTGCGCCGCTTCCTGGTGTCAAAAGGCCCGGTGGCGGTGGATGGGGTGAGCTTGACGGTGGGAACCCGGCTGACCGCGTCGACCTTGACCGTGCACCTGATCCCTGAAACGCTGCGGCAGACCACGCTGTGCCTCGCGCG
>MHGT01000032.1:37546-37699 GCA_001805695.1 Omnitrophica WOR_2 bacterium RIFCSPHIGHO2_02_FULL_67_20
CTCACCGCTGAAGAATCCTACGGTCTGTCGACGAGGTAGGACTCGAAGCGATCCAGGTGGGAGATTACAGCAGCTTCAAGGTTTTGACCAGTTGGCGAAACGCGTGGCGGTAGGTATCGAAATTTTCGGTCGGGGCGGCGTAGGTGACCTGAA
>MHGT01000033.1 GCA_001805695.1 Omnitrophica WOR_2 bacterium RIFCSPHIGHO2_02_FULL_67_20
CCATGCGGCGGTGGTGCTGACCAGTCCATCTTCATGTGTCAAAAGCTGCATCAGAGGCCTTACAGCTTCACTGGCTTGTGGTCCAATCCTTCCCAAGGCCATCGCGCTAAGATGGATGATTCTTGGGTGGGTATCGTGTAGCAGCTCAATCAGTATGGGTACTGCGGTTTGAGGCTCCCACCCTATTTCAGTTAGCGTTTGAATCGCGTAGCTTCGTACTGCCACATCCTCGTCTTTTAACGTTTGAACCAGCGCAGGGATGACTTCTTTATCCTTAGGCTCCAGTAACCACAGAGATCGAGCGGCATCCCTACGGTCTTCTTTATCCTGGCTCTCTAAAGTTTGGATAAGTGCTGGCAAAGGCACGTTGTTCACGAATTTAAGGTATTGACTAACCGAGTCACAAACTCTCAACTCGCTTTTAGAGGTCATTCGACCGCGGGCCTCAATGTGGTCACCAACTTTCAGATGTGCAAAGATCCCCAGATTAGTAGCCTGACAGAGTGTTTCGCGAGCAGGGATCTTAATGGTTAGCTTTCCTCCCTCCTCTTTATGAAGCAGCAAGACGCCGTCTCCATCCACAAACATTGGTCTGAAGTCTAAGTTCAAGATCTGCCCTCTCACGGTCACTTCTTCCCCAACCGTGTCAGCTAGTGATGCACCATCACTTACCATAACATCCACAACTGCTAAGGCAAAAATAAAAGGGAGTGTTCGGGCAATCATTGGACTGAAGATGTAAATACCCTTAGGAACCGTTTCCTGCTCATGCTGAAGCAGTTATTCGTATCCGTTTAGCCTCCTCAGCAGCTCCAGCGCCATCTTGCGCCAGTGCCACATACGGCCGAGGCCGACGGCCGAGATCCGCGACGAGGGAACAACCGGACGACCCTTCCACATTTAGCTTAGAGAACATTTCAGAAACGTTTCTTCATCTCAGCACTGCCTGATCTCATGAAAACAGGCGACCCCTGGGGCACGACGGGCTAGACTAGACCCAGGCCCCAACGAGAGGAGGTCGCCTATGACGTATTATGTGGGACTGGATCTGCATAAGTCAATGAGCGTGCTGGTGGTGAAGGACCGGGATGGTCGCCTGATCCGTGAGGGGCGTGTGGCCAACGACCCCACGGAACTGCAGCAGTTCTTTGCCCCGTGTCAGGATCAGCCGGTGACGATTGCCCTCGAGGCCACGACCCACTACACCTGGATGTACGACACCCTGGAAGCCCTGGGCCACACCGTCCAGTTGGCGCACCCGCTGAAGGTACGGGCGATCGCTTCGGCCCGGATTAAGACCGACCGGATTGATGCCGGGATCCTCTGCGACCTCCTGCGAGGGAACCTGTTGCCGACGAGCTACGTGCCCCCGCCACCGATCCGAGCGCTGCGCGAGTTGCTGCGCCATCGCATCCGTCTGGTGCACGATCGGACCCAGGTCAAGAATCGGCTCACGGTACTCCTCGCCAAGACGAATCAGACGGTGTCGGGCACCGACCCCTTCGGGGTCAAGGGCCGCGCGCTCTTGGCAGCGCTGCCGCTGCCCCCCATGTTGGCCTGGCAGCGGGAGGATGGCCTCAGCCAACTGGAGGCCCTGAATCGCCAGATCAAGCGGATCGATGTCCACCTGCGCGACCTCGCCCGGGAGCACCCCGAGGTACCCCGCCTCACCGCGATTCCCGGCATCGGCATCTTCTCGGCCCTGCTCATCCTCGCCGAGATTGGGAACATCCAGCGCTTCCCGTCGGCGAAGCAGTTGGTGGGGTATGCCGGCCTGGCGCCGGGCCTCTATCAGAGTGGCTGCACCCGCCACGGGCGCGGGATCACTCGCCAAGGCAGTCGCTATCTGCGGTGGATTCTCGTCGAAGCCAGCCAGCATGTGATTCGCCACCCCGGCCCCTTGCGGTCGACGTACCTGCGCTTGGCGAAGGGGAAAGGGCATGGCAAAGCGTTGGTTGCGATCGCGCGCAAGCTCCTGGTGGGGCTCTATGCGGTTCTGCACGATCAGCACGCGTTCTGTCCGACCACAACACCGATACCCGTCAGCGGAGCCCGCCCGAGGGACTAGGTCCCCACCTGTATGCCTGATTGGGACCGCTGGCGCTGAATCCAAGCTCATGTGCGGCTCACCCCGCACGAATAGATGTGTAGCGCAAACTCTTAAAAGTACTTGACGGGTCGCCTGTTTTCATAGATGTCCCCCAGGTGCCAGGCACCCCGGTAGCTGGCACCTTTACCTTTATTTATCATTGGCGTGATAACGCAGATGCGCCCAGGCGACACCGGCCGACAAGATGATAAAGCAGATAACACGTCGCATCTGTGTTATCTGCTTTATCTGCTTTATCTGCTTTACAACGTGGTCTTGCGCTGTGAATCTGCTTTATCCTCCGATCTCTCAAGCGTAGACGCGGTAGTCGAGGAACGGAAAGCAGTTGTCTTTCTCCTCGACGCCGGCGACCCAGCCCTCATCGACGCGGCCGCGTCGGACCGCCTCCTCAAGCGCGCTGAAGCGCGCGAGATGGTCGTGGATGCGCCGGTAGGCGTAGGCGGTGTGGGTCTGCGTCTTGAGGATGAACGCCCAGTCCGAGGACTGGGCCAGCAGCAGCTCCCGGGCCATCTGGTTGAGCAGCCGCTCGCGCAGCGGGTCGGGATGGCGGTGCGCGCGCGCCGAGTCGGTCATGCGCTCGGCCATCTTGTGGAGGTGGCGGTAGAGCCAGTCGTTCGCGCCGGTGAGCCACACGTCGCTGTAGCCGCCGTTGCCCCAGCTCGAGAGCGACGGCTGAAGCGCCTGGTTCGTGGGGTAGCGCTCAAAGTAGTCGGCGGGCGAGATGAGCCGGACGTCCGGCTGGTCGGCGTGGGCCTTGCGGATGACGAACTCCAGCCAATCGGGGCCCTCGAACCACCAGTGGCCGAAGAGCTCGGCGTCGTACGGGCTGACGATAATCGGGACCCGGCCCAGCACGGACGAGAGGTGCTCGGCTTGCTTGCCGCGGTTGAAGAGAAAGTTGCTCGCGTGTCCGGCGGCTTGTTCCAGCGCGCGGTCCGGATCGTAGGGCTGCTTGTCGTCGGTCTTCCCGGTAATCCGGTAGTACTTGATGCCGGTGTGGAGGCGCGCGCCGTCGCCGTTGAGATACGGCCGCACGTAGTCATAGTCGAGGTCGAAGCCGATATCGCGGTAGAACTCCCGGTAGTGGAAGTCCCCGGGATACCCCTCCTCCGCGCTCCAGACGCTCTTCGAGGATTCCATGTCGCGGCCGAACGCCGCCACTCCGCTGGGGCAGATCGCCGGCGCGTAGACGCCGTACTTCGGACGGGGCGAGCCGAAGAGAATTCCGTGGGCGTCGGTCAGGAAGTAGCGGATGCCGCACTCCTTGAGGACGGCGTCGTGCCCCGGCTGGTAGCCGCACTCGGGCAGCCAGAAACCGGTCGGCCGCCGGCCAAAGGCGTGCTCGAACGCCGCCACCCCGATGCGGATCTGGGCGCGCACGGCGGCGGGCTGGGTCTCCATGAGCGGCAGGTAGCCGTGCGTCGCGCACGAGGCGATCGGTTCGAGGACGCCCCGCTCGCTGAGCGAGCGGAAGGCGCCGATGAGGTCGCGCCGGTAGGCTTCGACGTAGAGCCGCCGCG
Organism: Omnitrophica WOR_2 bacterium RIFCSPHIGHO2_02_FULL_67_20; assembly: GCA_001805695.1. Classification (GTDB taxonomy): domain Bacteria; phylum Omnitrophota; class Gorgyraeia; order Aquiviventales; family Aquiviventaceae; genus 2-02-FULL-67-20. Next base: position 3,631 of record MHGT01000033.1, read on the forward strand.
CGGTCGTGAACCGATGGTGGTAGAACAGCGCCAGGCGGTGGAACGGCGGCTCCCACCGCGTCCGCTCGATCTCCTTCGCCGAGAGCTCGATGAGCGCTTCGAGGTGGCGGAGGTAGCGCGTCCGGAGCAGCTCGTCGGCGAGCATCGCCAGGAGCGGCGGCGTGAACGACATCGTGACGCGGAACGGCACGCGCTCGTCGGCGAGCCGGTGGAACCGCGCAAGGAGCGGCAGATAGGTTTCCGTGATGGCTTCGAAGAGCCAGCGCTCTTCCAGGAAGGACGGGTGCTCCGGGTGGCGCACGAACGGCAGGTGCGTGTGCAGGACGAGGGCGAGCAGGCCGCGCGGCTCCATCAGGCGGCTCCTCCGGGCGAGGGCCGGTCGGCCGGCTTCCCGCTCGGGCGGAACGGCTTGGCCGGGCGCTCGGGTTCGAGCGTCCCGGACCAGGCGAGTGTCACGGTCGGCGTGATCGTCCGGGTGGTGGCGCCGTCGGCCGAGGTGACATCGATGGTGATCGTTTGCGCCCCGTCGGGCACCGCGAGGCGGATGGTAAAGGTCCCGTCGGGCCGCAACAGCACTGGCCGGCCCTGGATGCTCACTTTCGCCCGCGGCTCGGTGGCACCATGGATCACGAGGTCCGTGTTTACCCGGCACCAGAACCCCTTGACGACCGCCGGACGCGCCGCCGCAGTCCCCGCGGGCAGCCAGGCGTGCGCGGAGGACGGAGCCGACATCCAGCCCGAGGGGCTGGAGCCCCTCCCGACGGCGCCGCCGAAGAGCCGCCAAAACGTTTCGTCATCGATCGCCCAGGCCGTGTCAATGACCTCGGACGGCCCCGCCCGCGGCGTCGTGACGCGGTTCGACCGCGCGAGGAGCAGAAATCGGCCGCCGCGGGTCAGGAGCCCGATCTCCACGATGAACGATCGGTCCGGGGCGTTGGCGTGGATGTACCAGCTCGTCGCCAGCCCGGAGAGCGGAATGTCGAACCACCGGCGGGCCGACTGGTCGGGAAACGCGGTGTCGGTGACATCGTAGACGCGCAGGACGCTCTGCAGTCCGACGATGTCCTCAGGCGTCAACTGGCTCCGGGCCGCGCGCTCCGCCTGCGGCTGGACTTCCCAGTAGGCATAGAGCCACCAGGGGTCTTTGATCATCAAGACGATGCGGGTGTCGCCGTAGCCGGCGGGGAGGGAGTACTGCTCTTCCGGAGCCGGCGCGCCGGCGGCCGCATGCTCGGGAATCGGCGGGGCGGGGTATGGCGCGGCGATCGGGAGGACCGTTCCGCTGGGCGCTGCGGGTCTCGGCGGCTTCCGTGCCGACGAGATCGCCGGCGCGCTCACCGGCCGAACCGGCCTGGACCTCGGGCGGAGCGCCCCCCCAGTCACGCCGCTGGCGGACCCCGCCGAAGGCGGGGCGGCGGGACGGAGGCGCACACTCGGTTCGCGCGCCGGCTTGCGCACGACCGACCGGCGCGCGATGGGCACGAACGGCGCGGGTGCCGCCGCGGCCGGCCTGCTGGAAGACGCAGGCGCCGCCCGCCGCTTGGTCTGTGAGGTCGCCGCCCGGCGGGCGTGTGACGCCACCCGCTTTGCCAGGGTGGAGACGAGTACCGCGAGTCGGCGGGCGCCGGTCTTCGCGGAAGCGCCGGTGCTACGCGGAGAGGATGACGCGCGCGCCTTGGGCGACGCGCTGGAACGGGTGTGTTTCCGTGACGCTGGTCTGCGTGCCATGCCCGTCTTCCCGCCTCGGCTCACTGCGCACGAACGCGTACACGCTATTATAGCGCGCGCGGCGGGTCCCGCCAACCTGGACCGCTGGTCGTGCCTTCACTTGGCGTGATTTCGCAGATTTTGGAACGATTTCGCCGATACGGCCGTATCTGCGTAATCATCTCACAATCGGTGAAATCTAAATTCAGGCACTACCGGACCGCACCCCCCCCCGCCAACCGAAGCGGATGAGGTCGCGCGCCGAACGGCGGAACGTGGGGCTGGCGAGGTACAGGAGCGTCACCGCCAGGTACGCGTAGCCGAGCAGGAGGCGGATCTGCGTGGTCGGGAAGACGAACTGGAGACTGAAGAGCCCCAGCATCAGCAGCGCCTCCCACAACCCGAAGCTGAGGTTGGCGAGGACGACGATGCCGAGGAGCGACTGGGCCGCGGTCAGGAAGAGTTCCTCGGCCTGGCGCGCGTCCAGGGGCATCGGCTGCAGGTGCCCTCCCGAGAGCGCATACACCATCGGCAGCAGCCCCACGAGCAGCGTCCACTGGTTCACCTTCGAAGAGATGAGCGTGCCCAGGCCTGCCGTCGGGTTGCCCCGGAGCGCGAACATCACGGCGACGATGAACTCCGGCGCCTCTGACGCCAGCGGGGCGAGCCACTGGATGAGGATGAACTCCTCGATGCCCAGCCGCCGCGCGTTGTGGAGCAGCCCGTTGGCGAACGGCTCCGCCGAGATGAGGATCGCGTACGCCGGCAGGAGAAACAGAGCGAGGGTGGCCGCGCGGCGCCACGGCTTGGACAGCAGGGCCAACCGCTCCGGCGGGCCGGCCAGCCCCGGCTCCGCGACGTGCCCGCGGCTGGCGGCGCGGATGTAGCACACGAAGAGCCCGATCAGGAAGATCGTATCGACGACCGACAGCGTGCGCTTGAGCGGGATGACGAAGGCGTAGCAGGTGGCGACGAGCAGGGTGAAGAGCTCCAGCCGCTGGGCGGGCTGGACCGCGATCGACCGCTGACGGGTGCGCGCCCAGTACGCGAGGAGGACGACGGACCAGCCCAGGCCGATGAGCAGCCGGTTGGCGCCGGTCATGTTGGCGGTCGCGTACGCGGCGTAGGCCGGTTCCCTAGCGGCCTGCCATGCCAGGTACATGTCCACCGCGTACTCGGGCAGGACCGCGACGAGCGCCAGGGCCGCCAGCGCGAGCGCCTGCGCGATCTCCAGCTGGGCCAGCTCCGCGGCCCAGGAGAGCAGCGTGGCGGCGCCGAAGATGGCCAGCCCCGGCAGCACCGTCTCGGCGACCGGGCCCAGCGCAACACCGCTGGCGTGAACCGCCACCCACTGTCCCACCAGGGCGAGTGCCACGGCGAGGAGGGCGTAATCTCTGGCAAGAGCGAGGCGAGAGGAGCGGAGGGGCATGGGTGCGCGAGAGAAACTGCTGATCTGGTTGAGCCGGTTTGGCCCGTTATGCCGGTTAAGCCCGTAAGCCAGCTACATCAACGGGCCAAACGGGCACAACAGGCTCAACCGGCCTAACCGGTTCAACTGACGACGTCGCCGACCACGGGCTCGACTTTGACGCCCTTCTTCTCGAGGAATGCGACCGCCTTCTTGAGGCTGTCCTCCGGACCTTCCAGCTCCAGGGTCACCTCGCCGACGCTCTCCGTCACTTTGGCGCGGCGGATGTTCGGGATGACGTCGTACTCCTTGGACATCATGTAGATGACCGGTTCCTTGATGAGGTGCTGCGGGAAGATCAGCGTGACTTGCTTTCGCGCCATGAAACCTCCTACCGTGTCAGAAGCCAGCGCTCAGACGTCAGCGGTCAGAATACATCTGACTGCTGACATCTGATTTCTGGCATCCGAAGACTCTAAGGGTATCTGATATCGGCCGTACCGGCCACGCGCCCCCGGCGATCGCCGGGATGATCGACACGTCGTCTCCGTCCTTCACCGCAGTCTGGTCGCCCTGCAGGAACCGGATGTCCTCTTCATTGACGAACACGTTCACGAACCGGCGCAGCTTCCCCTGCTGGTCGCAGATCCGCTCCTTGATGCCGGGATAGCGCCGCTCGAGGTCGCCGAGCAGCTCCGCGACCGTCTTGCCGTCGCACGCCACTTCGCCTTGCCCGTTCGTCAGCCGCTGCAGCGGCGTGGGAATTCGAACAGTCACTGCCATTGGACCTCCTTGTCGGGCGAAGGGTGGGGGGCGTAGGGCGAAGGGGTGTTGCTGACTTCCCTTCGCCCTGCGCCCTTCGCCCTTCGCCGAGCTTAGCGCTTCGTCGTGGCCCCGGCCAGCTGCCCGGCGAGGCTCGACTCGAACGAGGCGATCGACGGCTTGATCCGCACCGCCTGGCCCAGCCGGTTGACGAGCGGCTCCTGGGTCTTGAGCCCGTTGCCGGTGATGCAGAGCACGATCGATTCGTCGCGCGGGATGACACCCTGCTCGATCAGTTTCTTGGCGGCCGCCAGCGTCACTCCGCCGGCGGTTTCCGTGAACACGCCCTCGGTCTCGGCCAGCAGCTTCATCCCCTCCACAATCTCATCGTCGCTGACCGCCTCGGCCCAGCCGCCAGACTCGAGGACCGCCTTGGTCGCGTAGTAGCCGTCGGCCGGGTTGCCGATGGCCAGCGATTTCGCAATGGTGTTGGGCTTGACCGGCTTGACGATGTCGGAGCGCTCGCGAATGGCCGCGGCGATGGGCCCGCAGCCCGCGGCCTGCGCGGCATAGAGCTTGGCCTGCGGCTCCGCGAGCAGGCCGATGCGGTGCAGCTCCTTGAACGCTTTGGCGATCTTCGTGATGAGCGACCCGCTGGCCGCGGGGATCACGATGTGGGCCGGCGCGCGCCAGCCCAGCTGCTCGGCGATCTCGAAGCCGTAGGTCTTGGAACCCTCGGCGTAGTAGGGGCGGATGTTCACGTTGACGAACGCCCAGGGGTACTTGGCGGAGAGCTCCGCGCAGAGCCGGTTGACGTCGTCGTAGGTCCCCTCCACCGCCACCACCGTCGGGCGGTAGATCAGCGAGGCGACGACCTTGCCGATCTCCAGGTCCGCCGGGATGAAGACGTAGCACTTCAGCCCGGCCCGCGCCGCGTGCGACGAGACCGCGTTGGCGAGATTGCCGGTTGAGGCGCAGGCCACGGTGTCAAACCCCAGCTCCTTGGCCCGGGTGAGCGCGACGGAGACGACGCGGTCCTTGAAGGAGAGCGTGGGGTGCGAGACGGAGTCATCCTTGATGTAGAGCTCGCTCACCCCCAGGGTGTCGGCGAGCCGCTCGGCGCGGAAGAACGGGGTGAACCCCGAGGAGAGCCCCGCCGTCGGCTCTCCTTCGATCGGCAGCAGCTCCCGGTAGCGCCACAGCGACTTCGGGCGCGAGGCGAAGGCGGCCCGGCTCAGTGTGCGCTGGATGGCGTCGTAGTCGTAGTCGACTTCGATGCTGCCGAAGCAGTACTCGCAGACGTTGATGACCTCTTTGGGATAGAGGCGCCCGCACTCCCGACACTTCAATCCGAGCACAAAGCTCATGAAATTTTGGATTTTTGATTTTGGATTTTGGATTGGATTGCGCTTCGCAATCCAAAATCTAAAATCCAAAATCTAAAATCCGCTTGGATGTTCATTGGATGAGTGTTCTTTTCCTCACGAGGAGGCGGACGCCGCTCTGGGCCGGTTCGCTCACGAGGATCTCATGCCCCTCCGCGCGCAGGCCGAAGGGAATAATCCGGAGCGACTCGCCGTCGTCGATGTAGAGCTCGAGGATTTCGTTTTCCGCCATGGCGTTCAACCGCCCCACCGCTTCATGGTAGCTCGCCGGGTGAGCGGTGGTCCGCGTGTCCAGCGACTGGTCCACCCGCAACCCCCGTGTGAAGGTGCTCATCAAAAAATGATTACGCGGATTTCAACTGCCGATTCCGCGGATGAATCTGCGTAATCTGCCTTTCTAATCTGTGAAATCACCTTTCGCCGAAGAACTGATGGATGCTTAGGTACCGCTCGCCGGTGTCGGGCAGAACGGTCAAGACCGTCTTGCCCGGGCCCAGCGTCCGCGCCACCTTCAGCGCCGCCCAGCAGGCAGCACCCGCGGAGATCCCGACGAACAGCCCCTCGTCCTTCGCGAGCCGGCGCGCCGTGTCATAGGCGTCCTCATCCGACACGGCGATCACCTGGTCGATGATGGCGCGGTTGAGCACCTGGGGGACGAAGCCGGCGCCGATCCCCTGGATCATGTGCGGGCCCGGCGCGCCGCCGGAGAGCACCGGCGAGCGCTTGGGCTCGACCGCGATGACCTTCACCGCCGGGTTGCGCTTCTTGAGGACCTCGCCGACGCCGGTGATGGTGCCGCCGGTGCCGACTCCGGCGACAAAGGCATCGAGCTCGCCGTCGGTCGCGCGCAGGATCTCCTGCGCGGTGGTGCGCCGGTGCGTCTCGGGGTTGGCCGGGTTCGTAAACTGCTGGGGCATGAAGGCGCCGGGGGTCTCCTTCACAATGGCCTCGGCCCGCTTCACGGCGCCCGCCATGCCTTCGGCCGCGGGGGTGAGGACCCCCTCGGCGCCGTAGCCCTTGAGGATCTGGATGCGCTCAGCGCTCATCGTCTCGGGCATGGTGAGAATGATGCGGTAGCCCTTCGCCGCGCAGATCATCGCCAAGCCGATGCCGGTGTTGCCGCTCGTGGGCTCCACGACCGTGGCACCCGCCCTCAAGAGACCGCGCGTTTCCGCGTCCTCGATCATGGCCAGGCAGATGCGGTCCTTCACGCTGCCGCCGGGGTTGGCCGACTCGATTTTGGCCAGCACCGTCGCCATACGGGGCTCAACGACCCGCGCGAGCCGCACGATGGGGGTATTGCCGATCAGCTCCAGGACGTTGGGGGCGACCTTGCCCTTCGCGATATTCATGGCGTGTTGCGCAGGCGTCCGTTCATTATACCCTACTCCACTGCGTGCGGCTCAGGCGCGACGCGGGGGCCGTCAATCCGGTAGCTGTTGAAGTCCGGGCGCTGCCGGTCCTTCAGGGAGATGAGGACGTAGGAGACCTCCGGCGAGATCGCCAGCCCGACGTCCACGGACGAGGGGTAGGCGTCGCTCGCCGTGTGGGAATGGTAGATGCCGACGAGGCGCTCTCCCTGAGCGCGCATCGTCTTCTCCAGGTGGAGCTGCTCCCGCGGATCCATCGCGTAACCGATGGGGCTGTCCTCCGTGTTCGTCATGGGGTAGACGCGCGTGACCAGCTCCCCCTGCCCGGCTAGGATGCCGCACGCCTCCTTCGGGTAGCGGCTGCGGCAGTGGGTGATAATTTCGTCGTAGAGCGCTCGTGGAATCCGCAGCATGTTGCGTTTCGCTGTGGACTATGGACTGTGGACTGTGGACCGTGTCCGCATCGCTTCGATGAGCACCGCCGCGACTTCGGGGCGCGAGACCTCCGGCGGCGGCGGGGTCCCGGCCTGCAGGAGCTCGCGGACCTTCGTCCCGCTGAGGCTGATGTGCCGCCCCGGCGGGTGTGGGCAGGTCTTGCTCGACACCATGCTGCCGCAGACGGTGCAGTAGACGGTGTTCTCAAAGCACAGCGGCAGGATGCCGATCTCGGCGGGCGCGAAGTCGTCGAAGATGCGCTGAGCGTCGTAGGTGCCGTAGAACGTCCCCACCCCGGCGTGGTCGCGCCCGACGATGAAGTGGGTGCAGCCGTAGTTCTTCCGGATGAGCGCGTGGAAGACCGCCTCGCGCGGGCCCGCATAGCGCATCGAGGCCGGGTTGACCGCGAGGACCACCCGGTCCTTCGGGTAGTAGTTGGCCAGCAGCGCCTCGTAGCTCTTCATCCGGACCTCGGCGGGGACGTCGTCGCCTTTCGTCTCGCCCACGATCGGATGGAGCAGCATCCCGTCGCACATCTCGAGGGCGCACTTCTGGAGATACTCGTGCGCCCGGTGGATGGGATTGCGCGTCTGGAACGCCACGATGCGCCGCCAGCCCCGCTCACTGAACACCCGCCGCGTGTCTTTCGGGTCGAGCCGGTGGGGGAGGAACGTCGCGGCCTTGGGCCGGTTGACGACGCTGATGCGCCCGCCGAGATACACCTCGCCGGTCGAGCGCAGCCGCGCCACGCCGGGATGCGAGAGATCGGTCGTGCGGAACACCTCCTGCGCCTCCCGCGTCTTGTCCGGCCGGTACGTCTCCTCCAGGTGGAGGATCGCGACGACAGCGCCGTTGGCGGTCAGCGCGACGTCACCCGACAGCCCCTTCGCCTGCTCGGCGGAGACCGCCAGCGCCACGGGAATCGTCCACACCAGGCCGCCGGAGAGCCGACGGGATGTGACGACGGACTCGTAGTCCCGCTTCGTCAGGAACCCCTCGAGCGGGCTGAAGCCGCCGATGGCGAGCATCTCCACGTCGGACAGCCCCCATGCGTCGAGCTCAATGGCGGGCCGTTTCGAGGCCGTGGCGAGCAACGCCTCCCGTTCTTTCCCGTCCACGATCCGGTTCACCAGCGTGCCGCCGTGCGGGGCAATGAGCTGAGTCATCCGCTCCTCTGTTGTGTATCAGCGATCCCCTGGTTGTTCCGCGATAGACGAGGATGCCATACATGACAATTCCCGTCAATATAGAAAACGTAATAACGCATGTTTGACGACTAGATTAGTCATGTTCATCTTTCGTGGGAGGCGCCTTGGATGGGGCCCGCCATCGCGCGAGCCGCGCCTTGATCGTCTGCTCGAACCCCTGCTCCGTCGGCTCGTAATACACCGCAGGTGCTGGAAGGTGCGCCTGCTCGACGTGATGGCCGGGGTAGTCGTGCGCGTACTTGTAGCCTTGGCCGCGGCCGAGCTTCTTCGCGCTCTTGTAGCTGGCGTCCTTGAGGTGGGCGGGCACCTCGAACGAGCGCCCCGACTCGACGTCCTTCATCGCCTGCTCGATGCCGAGGTACGCCGCGTTGGACTTGGGTGCCGCGGCAATGTACACCGCCGCCTGGGCGAGCGGGATGCGGCACTCGGGCAGGCCCACATACTCGACTGCCTGCGCGGCCGCAGCGGCGAGAAGGAGGGCTTGCGGGTCGGCGTTGCCCACGTCCTCCGAAGCACAGATGACCATCCGGCGCGCGATGAAGCGCGGATCCTCTCCGGCGTAGAGCATCTTCGCCATCCAGTAGAGCGCCGCGTCCGGGTCCGAGCCGCGCATCGACTTGATGAACGCGGAAATGGTGTCGTAGTGCGCGTCCTCGTCACGGTCGTACACGACCGCCTTCTTCTGGATGGACTCCTCGGCGGCCGCGCGCGTGAGATGGATCGTCCCGTCCGCGCCCTTGGGCGTCGTGAGCGCTGCCAGCTCCAGCGCGTTGAGCGCCCGGCGCGCGTCGCCCTCAGACACCTCGGCGAGGTGACGCAGCGCCTCCTCGTCTGCGCGGACCGGCAGCTCGCCCACTCCCCGCTCCGTGTCGGTGAGTGCGCGGCCCAGGATGGTCAGGATGTCGTCCACCGGATGCGGCTTCAGCTCGCACACCAGCGACCGGGATACCAGCGCCGGCAGGATCGCGAAGAACGGGTTGAACGTCGTGGCGCCGATCAGGATCGGGTTGCCCTGCTCCACGTCGGGCATCAGCACATCCTGCTGGGCCTTGCTGAAGCGGTGGATCTCGTCGATGAACAGGATGGTCCGACGGCCGTCGAGCCGTGCGTGCTCCTTCGCGCGGACGATCGCCTCACGCAGCTCCGCGACCCCGGCTGAGGTGGCGTTCAGCACCTCGACGTGGGCGCGGGTCGTGTGGGCGATGAGGTGGGCGAGCGCCGTCTTGCCTGTGCCCGGCGGGCCGTAGAGGATGAGCGAGGTCAGCCGGTCCGCTTCGATCGCGCGCCGGAGCAGCTTGCCCGGCCCGACGAGAGGGAGCTGGCCGACGAACTCCTCAAGCGTCCGCGGCCGCATCCGCGCCGCCAGCGGCTGCTGTGCGCCAGTCCGTTGAGGCTCGGTGGGGGCAAAGAGATCCATACACGTTAAACGTTTCACGTTACACGAGAGAACCGCTGAGGAAGTTCTTCAGGGATGGACGCGGATAAAAAACGCCCCGTGTCTGCCGTGGGCTCCCTCCACGCTGAACCCATCCTCGATACGTGGGCGCCCTCTCCGGCGCGGTGCGTTCGGTCCCTGACGAGCGCGGGGCCTCTGCCGCGGCGAAAGTCGGATGCCCGGTCACGTGGTGTTGGCTCACGCGATTGGAGCCTCACGCGCAGCACAGGGCTGTTTTTAAGCCTAGCACCAGGTCCTTGAGATTACAAGCAGTTTTGCGCCTGAATTTGCAGACACATTTTGGATTTTAGATTTGCGATTTTTGATTCCGTTCAATCGAAAATCCAAAATCTAAAATCCAAAATACGCCTGCTATTTCTTCGGATCGATGGGTTTGCCGATGTCGTGGATGCCGCACTCCGTTTTATCCTGGCCGGCCCAGCGGCCGGAGCGCGGATCGTTCGGGTCGACGGGTTTCCGGGTGTGGAGAGCGCAGCCGATCGAGGTGTAGCCCTGCGCCCACAGCGGGTGGTACGGCAGCTGGTGCTGCCGCATGTAGTCGTCGATCTGCTTCTGCGTCCACGCCGCGATGGGCGAGACTTTGACCAGGCCGGTCGCGAGCCGCTCGACGATCGGCGTGTCGCGTCGCGTCTTGGACTCCACCCGCATCAGGCCGGCGATCCAGCACCGCAGGCCGGAGAGCGCGCGTTCGGTCGCTTCCCGCTTGTACTCGCCGCAGCAGAACTTGTCGTCGATGGGCTTGCCGCCGGCGTGCTGGGCCTTGAGCTTCGCGATCTCGGCGTCCGCGAGCTTCGCGCGCACCACCGTCAGATTCAGGTTCCACCGTCGCCGCAGCTCGTCGGTGAACCGGACCGTCTCGGGGAAGAGGAATCCGGTGTCCACCGTCCGGATGCTGATGCGCGGGTCGGCCTGGAGCGCCATGTGGATGAGCGCGGCGCTGTCGGCCCCGAACGAGGACGTCAGCGCCACGTCCGGGCGGAACGTCTCCACCGCCCACCGGATGATGTCCACCGGGTGGGCCCGCTCAAACTTCGCGTTCAGCGCCTTCAATTCCTCGTCCGTCATCCCGCGTGTCGTTCCCTTCGCCCTTCGCCCCCCACCCTCCGCCCGTGCGATCTCCCGGGCTTAATGCTTGCACCCGCAGCCCGCCCCGGAGGGCACATCCGCCTTCGGGATCCAGCCGCGCTGCTCCAGGTAGTCCAGGATCCGCCTGAAGCTCTGGTCCACGCTCTCCGTGCCGGAGTTCACAGCAATCTCCGGTTTGAGCGGCGGCTCATAGGGGTCGGACACGCCGGTGAAGTTCGGAAGCTCGCCAGCCAGCGCTTTCTTATAGAGGCCCTTGACGTCCCGCCGGGTCAGCTCCTCGATGGAGCACTCGACGTAGATTTCGATGAAGCGGCCGATCTGGGCGCGGTTGTAGTCCCGCGCCTCGCGGTAGGGGGAGATCGCCGCGCTGATCGCCACGACCCCGTTGCGCGTCAGCAGCTTGCAGACGTAGCCGATGCGCTTGATGTTCGTATCGCGGTCTTCCTTGCTGAAGCCAAGCCCTTTGCTCAGGTTGGTCCGGACCTCGTCGCCATCGAGGATCTCGACCTTGACCCCCCGGCGCCGCAGCTCATCCGCGACCCGCGTGGACAACGTCGACTTGCCGGCTCCGGAGAGCCCGGTGAACCACAGCGTGAACCCGTTGTGCTCCATTGCCGTCCTTTCGCCTGCGCGTGCCACCGACGGAAAAACCGGGGATGCGTCACCCCGGCAGCACCTCATTATAACACAGCTTACCTCGGCGTCGCGCCGCACTGGTCGACCAGCGCCTGCTTGATGCGCTGGTGGAGGGCGTCGGCTTCAGCCGCGGTGAGCGTCCGGTCGGGATCGCGGTACTCGATGGAGAACGTCAAGCTGTAGCGGCCCGGCGGGACCTGCGCGCCCTTGGTGAAGCGGTCGATGAGCTCGATGCGGGCGGCGCTCACACCCGCCGTCTCCCGGATCACGTCCGCCACCGACTCGAACGTCCTCTGCTCGTCCACCAGGATGGAGAGGTCGCGTTTCACCGGCGGGAACGTGCCGGGTGCTGCGACCGGTGTTGCCGTGCGGCGCGCGCCGAGGAGTGCCGCCAGCGAGAGCTCGGCGAACCAGGCCTCCTCGTCGATATCCCACGCTTGGAGGACCGTGCGCGCGATTTGCCCGGCCGCGCCGGCCGGCCGGCCGGCGAGTTCGATCGCGGCACCCTGCCCTGCCTGCGCCCACACTGCCTCCGCGTTGCGCCACCCCGCCGTCGAGCGGCACAGCCGCTCGAGCAGGGCCTGCACCAACCCTTTGAGGACCCAAAAGTCGCTTCGCTCGCCCTTGCGCCAGCCGCGCGCCCACCAGCCGCACACGACGATGCCCAGATGCGCGCGCTCCTCGTGCGTTCCCGCCGGGGTCACGTTGCCGATTTCATACAGGCTCACGCCAGCGGCGCCGTGCGACAGGTTGCGCCGCAGCGCCTGCAGCAGCCCCGGCAGCAGCGATGGGCGCAGGAACGCGTGGTCCTGGCTCAGGGGATTGGCGAGGCGGGTCGCCGTCGACGGCGAGAAGCCGCAGTGCGCCAGAGCCGTCTCGGACACGAGCGACCAGGTGATCGCTTCTGTGAGCCCGAGGCTGGCTGCCAAACATCTCACCGACTGCGACCGCCGGTAGGCGGCCGCTTCATCGCCGGCAGTCACGGTGATCGGCACAGTTGGCAGCGTCGCGGGGAGCCGGTCGTACCCAGCCATCCGCGCGATCTCTTCATACAGGTCCACATCGCGCACAAGATCAAGGCGGCTCGATGGCGGAATCACTCGCAGCGCGGTCTCTGCTCCGCCTGAGGCCACGCGGCAGCCGAGACGAGCCAACGTCGTGCGGATTTCTCCCGGATCAACCCGGCGACCGAGCCATCGGCTGGCCCGGGCCGGCTCGATCGGAATCGCCGCGCGGGCCGACGGCGTTGTGCCGACATCGACGACCGCGGTTTCAGTCCCGCCGGCGAGCTCATGCAGTAACGCGGCCGCCCGCGCTGACGCCGAGGCCACGCCGACCGGATCAACCCCGCGCTCAAATCGATAGGACGATTCGGTGCCTAGCCCGAGTGACCGGGCGGTGCGCCGCACGAGGATAGGATCGAAGAGGGCGCTCTCCAGCAGCACCCGTGTCGTCCGTTCCGTCACGGCGCTGTCCTCTCCGCCGATGACGCCGGCGATCGCCACGGGCCGTGACGCGTCCGCGATGACGAGCTGCTCAGGCGCGAGCCGGTGCTCCTGCCCGTCGAGCGCCTTCAGCCGCTCGCCCGGCTTGGCGCGCCGCACGCGAATGGCGCATTCGACCAGCGCGTCGGCGTCAAACGCGTGGAGCGGCTGGCCATACTCCAGCAGGACGTAGTTCGTGATGTCTACGACGTTGTTGATCGGCCGGATCCCGCAGGCGGCCAGCCGGCGCTGCATCCACCCCGGCGACGGGCCGAGGCGCACGCCGTCAATCAGGCGCCCGATGTAGCGCGAGCAGCCCTTGCGATCCTCGATCTGGATCGTGAGCGGGGTTCGGGGTTTGGGGTTCGGGGTTCGGGGTTTCCGGCTTTTGCCCCGCACCCCCAACCCTGAACCCTGAACCGAAGGAAGCTTTACGCGCTGGCCAGTGATCGCCGCCACTTCCCGCGCGACGCCGAGGATCGAGAGGCAGTCGGCGCGGTTCGGCGTGACTTCGATGTCGAGCACCGACCCGCCCTCCATGCGAGCGATGCCGGTCACTTCAAGGCCTGTCATCGTCAACCGGTCAGCGAGCGCCTCCGGCGAAAGTCGAATCGCCACGTATTCCTTGAGCCACTCCAGCGGGACTTTCATCGAATGCCTGTTGGCGCGTTAGCGCGTTTCCGCGTATGCGCGTTGCTCATCGAACGCGCCAACCCGCAAACTCGCACACACGCAAACCAGACCCTCAAAATTGCTCCAGAAAGCGCAGGTCGTTCTCAAAGAAGAGGCGGATGTCGGTGACGCCGTGCTTGAGCATGGCGATCCGCTCAACCCCCATGCCGAACGCGAAGCCCTGCACCCTGGCCGGGTCGTAGCCGACCGCCTTGAACACGTTCGGATGCACCATGCCGCAGCCCATGATTTCGAGCCACCCCTTGCGCCCGCAGGTCGAGCAGCCCGTCCCGCCGCAGGAGCGGCAGGCGATGTCCACTTCAGCCGAGGGCTCGGTGAACGGGAAGAAGTGCGGCCGGAACCGGATCTTGGTCTCCGGGCCGAAGAGCGCTTTCAGGAACGCGTCCAAGACACCCTTCAGGTCGGCGAACGACGTGCGGTCATCCACCATCAGGCCTTCGACCTGATGGAACATGAAGCTGTGGCTCGGGTCGAGCGGGTCCGGGCGGTGCACCTTGCCCGGCACCACGATGCGCAGCGGCGGCTTCCGGCGCTCCATGACGCGGATCTGCACCGGCGAGGTGTGGCTGCGCAGGAGCACGCGCCCCTTCTTGGGTTCCGGCGAGGGCAGGTCGACGAAGAACGTGTCGAACGACTCCCGGGAGGGGTGCTCGCGCGGGATGTTCAGTGCATCGAAGTTGTAGTACTCAAGCTCGACTTCTGGCCCTTCGACGATTTCAAAGCCCATGGGCGTGAAGACGGCGAGGATCTCGTCGATCGTCCGGGTAATCGGGTGCAGCCGGCCCTGCGGGATGGCGCTGCCTGGCAGCGTCACATCGAGGGTCGGCGCGGCTTCGGCTGCCGCCAGCGCCGCGCGCCGGCTCGCCAGCTGCGTTTCGACCGTCGACTTGAACGCGTTCGCCCGCTTGCCGACCGCCGAGCGCTCCTCCGCCGGCAACCCGCCGAGTCCGCGCATGATGTCCGCTAGGCGGCTCGATCTTCCGAGGAATTTCACCCGGAGCCGCTCGAGCGCCTCGAGCGAGCCGGAAGCGGCGATGGAGGTCGCCGCCTCGGCGAAGAGCGGCTCGAGCTCATGAAGCGGCGCGGACTCAGCCATGGGACGCGCGCCCTCGTGCGCTCATACTGTCGGGGGGGCGCCGGTGAGGACCCACACGCGTCCCGGAGCGCTGCGCACGACGTGCTCGACGGTCGTGCCCAGCGACGAGCGGGTCGGCCCGGCGGCGCGGGGAGTCGCCCCCAGGATGATGAGGTCGTAGCGCCCTTCCTTCGCCAGGTCGACGATCGTCTCCCCCGCAAAGCGGGACTGCTTGACCTGCGCCTCGATCGGGATGTCGTACTCCCGACCGATCGCCTGAGCTTGCTCCATAATGGAGTCCGCCACGGCCAGCTTCTCTGGAAAGAACGTGTCCAGCGGCAGCGTCGGCGGGATCTCGATGACGTGGAGCGCCGTCACCTGGGCCCCGTGCATCTTGGCGACCTTCGCCGCGAACTGCACCATGTCGTTCGTATGCACCCCGCGGGTGGGGACGAGGATCCGCTTCACCGCGACCGGGTGGTACTCCGGCATGCGCAGCTTCTCGATTTCGACGCGCGCCGCGGCGGGCAGCCGCTGCTGATGCCGATACCAGAGGTACGACACGAGGCCGACGCCCATCCAGAGGACGCCGAGATTCCGCCCGGCCGGCTTGGTGACGATGACGTCCACCCACACCGCCGCCGTCCCGAGGAGGCCGAGGAGTGCCGCCACCGGCAGCTCGACGCGGCCGAACCGGAGGTTCCAGCCGACGCGGAACGGGCGCGGGAGATCCGGCTTGCGGATGCGCAACCCCAGGAGCGAGAGGTGCGCTAAGGCGAACGAGAGCATCGCGCCGAAGTTATACAGCTCGGCGATATGCGTCAGATTGCGCGCGACGGTTACGATGGCCCCCGCAATCACCGTGAACGCAATGAGCGAGACATAGGGCGTCTTAAACCGAGGATGAAGCCGGTAGAAGAGGCGCGGGAGCGTGAAGTGCTCGCTCATCGCGAAGGTCAGCCGCGAGGCGCCGATGAGCCCCGCGTTGGCCGCGACGAACAGGATCGTCGCGCCCAAGAGCCCCACCCACGGCGCCAGGTACTGCCGCCCGAACGGCATCGACGCTGCGATCCCGGCCATGGGGTCCTCGAGGTAGTGGGTGGTCAGCTCCTGTGGACTCATGGCGGTCAGCGCGATGCTCGAGGTCCCGAAGTAGAGGACGAAGAGCGTGACCATTGTCGAGATCATGGCGCGCGGAATCGTGCGGTTCGGGTGGCGCGCCTCGCCGGCAAGCTGGGCGATGGACTCGATGCCGATATAGGCCACCATCGCCATCCCGACCCCCTTCCAGAACTGCGGCCAGGTGGGTGACCAGGGGTGATCCGTCCCCACCTGGAGGTGAAACCAGAGCTGCCGCAGGTGTTCGAAGAACGCGGCCGGGTGGAGAATCTCCAGCAGGAGCACGAGACCGATGGTGACGATGAGCAGTTGTGTCGCCACCCCGAAGACGGCCAAGAGGAGCGAGACGCGCGTGGACTCCTTG
>MHGT01000034.1 GCA_001805695.1 Omnitrophica WOR_2 bacterium RIFCSPHIGHO2_02_FULL_67_20
CGCCGGCCGCGGCGAGCGGCTGGGCCTGACGGTGACGTTCACGCGCAAGCTGGTTCCCGACGCGAGCCTTTTCCTGCGGCTCCAGCACGCGCTCGATGAGCGCTCGGCCATCGGCGGCATCCAGGTGCGGTTTTAGCGCGCCCCGGACTCGATGGGCCCGTTTCCCGTGTCTCCCAGCACACAGCGTGAGCTGGAAGCGCTCATGCGGCGGCTGGGCGTGCAGGAGCGCGACTTCGAGGAGCGGTTCATCCGCTCCGGCGGGCCCGGCGGGCAAAACGTCAACAAGGTCGCGACCTGCGTTGTCTTGCGCCACCGCCCGAGCGGCCTCGAGGTGCGCTGCCAGCAGGAGCGCTCGCAAGCCCTGAACCGGTTTCTTGCGCGCCGCATCCTCCTCCGTCGGCTGGAAGCGCAGCGGCTGGGCGCCGCCAGCGCCGAAGCCCAGCGCATCGCCAAGATCCGCCGTCAGAAGTACCGGCGCTCCAAGCGCGCCAAGGACAAGATGCTCGCCGCCAAAAAGCTCCACGCCCGCAAGAAAGAGCTCCGCCGCCCGCCGGGGCCGCTGGAGTGAGCGGGTTCGTGTCGACTTGGTCAGGGCGCTTCGCCGGCGTCCAATACCGATGGACAGGGACGGGGGAACACGTGATGCCAGGGACACCGGGGAGGGATGGATGCGCATCGGAACACGGGTCGGAGCGGAAATTGCGGCGGCGGTGTTCGGATCCTGCCTCGTGATGACGGCGGTCCACGCCCAGCCGCAGCGGCCGAAAGCGGTCATCGAGACGTCCAAGGGCCGGATCGTCATTGAGCTGTACAAAGACGAGGCCCCGCAGACCGTCGCCAATTTTATCAAGCTGGCCAAGAGCGGTTTCTATAACGGGTTGCTGTTCCACCGGGTCATCCCCGGCTTCATGATTCAGACGGGCGATCCGCAGGGCGACGGGACCGGCGGGCCCGGCTACATATTCCAGGATGAGTTTTCGCCGAACCTGCGGCACGACGGCCCCGGAGTCGTCTCGATGGCCAACCGCGGCCCCAACACCAACGGCAGCCAGTTTTTCATCACGCTGGCCGCCACCCCGTGGCTGGACGGCAAGCACTCGATCTTCGGCCGGGTGATCGAGGGGCAGGCGGTGATGGAGGTGATCGCCGGAGTGAAGCGGGGTGCGCAGGACCGTCCGCTGACCGACGTCCGCATGGAGCAGGTTACTATCGAGGAATGAGCGGCTCGGAGCGCTCCTCGCGCCTGGCGGGCCTCGCCGCTGGCACCGACAGCCGGAGCGAGAAGGGTGTAGCGCGCGAGGGGCCGGACGCCTATAATAGCCCCTTCGTCCTCGTCGGTTCCCCCAGTTCACCGTCGGAGTCGCAGGGCACCCATGCAGCAGACGCATTTACGCAACATCGCCATCATTGCGCACGTCGACCACGGCAAGACGACGCTGGTCGACGCGATGCTGCGCTTCACCAACACCCTCCGCGCGGTGCCGGCCGGTGCCCTCGTCATGGATTCGATGGACCTGGAGCGCGAGAAGGGCATCACCATCCGCGCCAAGAACGCCAGCCTGATCTACGGGGCGTACAAGATCAACCTGGTCGACACCCCGGGCCACGCCGACTTCGGCGGGGAAGTGGAGCGCACGCTCCGGATGGTGGACGGGGCGCTGCTGCTGGTGGACGCGAAGGACGGGCCGATGCCGCAGACGAAGTTCGTCCTGCGCAAGGCGATCGAGCTGGGGCACCCCGTCATCGTGGTCGTCAATAAGATCGACCGCCCCGACTCGCAGATTGACGACGTCGTCAACCGCACCTTCGACCTGTTCAGCGCGCTGAACGCGTCCTCCGCCCAGCACGATTTCCCTATCGTCTACACCTCGGCGGTGCAGGGGACGGCGACACTCGATCCCGCGAAGCCCGGGACGGACTTAGCACCGCTCTTTGAGACCATCGTCGAGCGCATCCCGGCACCCACCGTCCGGCCGGATGAGCCGCTCCAGATCCTGGTGCTCGCCCTCGCGTACGATGCGTTCAAGGGCAAGATGGGCATCGGGAAGATCACGGCCGGCTCCCTCAAGACCGGCCAGCCGATTCTGCGCCTCTCCCCGGACGGCCGGCAGGAGGCCGGGACCGCGGCAGCGCTCCTGGCGTATCAGGGGCTGGAGCGCGTGGAGATTCCGTCGGCGGATTCCGGCGAGATCGTGGCGGTGGCGGGCTTCGACGAGGTGAGCATCGGCGACACCATCACCGATCCGCAGCGCCCGCGCGCGCTGCCGGCGGTCGTCATCGAAGAGCCCACGCTCCGGATGACCTTCGCCGTGAACAAGAGCCCGTTTGCGGGACGGGAAGGGAAGTACGTCACCTCCCGCGCGCTGCGCGAGCGGCTGTACACCGAGCTGGAGATCAACGTGGCGCTGCGCCTCGCCGACACCGACAGCCCGGACACGTTCCTCGTCTCCGGCCGGGGCGAGCTGCATCTGGCCATCCTCATCGAGACCATGCGCCGGGAAGGGTATGAGTTGGAGGTCTCGCAGCCCGAGGTCGTCTACAAGGACGTCGACGGCGTGACGATGGAGCCCTCCGAGTGGCTCTCGATCGACATCCCCGCAGAGTACCAGGGGACGCTCATCGAAGAGCTGGGGCGGCGCCGCGCCGAGCTCAAAGAGATGTCGCGCTCGCCGACCGGCGACTTCCATCTCGAATACCTGATCACCACGCGGGGCCTGCTGGGGTTGAAAAGCGCCCTGCTCAAGAAGACGCGCGGCAACGCGGTCATCCATCACATCTTCGACCGCTACCAGCCGGTGCTCGAGGACCTGCCGCCCCCGGAGCCGCACGGCTCGCTCGTCGCCACCGAAGGCGGGGTGAGCACCGGGTATGCCATCACCAACGCCCAGGAGCGCGGAGAGCTGTTCATCGGCCCCGCGGTGCCGGTCTATGAGGGGATGGTGGTGGGCCAGGCCAGCCGCGACCGGGACGTGGCGCTCAACATCTGCAAGCAGAAGAAGCTGACGAACGTGCGCTCCTCGACCGGCGAGACCACGATCGTCCTGGTGCCGCCGCGCGAGCTGACGCTGGAGCTCTCACTCGAGTACATCGGCCCCGATGAGCTCCTCGAGGTGACGCCGAAGTCGCTGCGCGTCCGCAAGCGGATCGCCGACGAGAAGCTGCGCATCCGGGCCCAGCGTGAGGAGGGAATGTAGATTCAAGACTCCGAACAGGATTTCGCCGATTTCGAGATGATTTCGCCGATAAGGCACTATCTGCGAAATCGAGACACAATCTGCGAAATCACGTTGGGTGTTGAAATAAGATACAATTAATCAAAGGTGCCTCCATGATCACCGGCCTCTCATTCGTCCTCTTCGGCATCTTCGTGCTCGTCTACCCGCAGATTCTCGCCATCCTGTTCGCCGCCTTCCTGATCCTGTTTGGAGTAGGAATGATGGCGACCAGCTGGCAGTTCCGCCGGCTGCGAAAACGGTCCGAGTCGCGGTTCATCAACTGGATCATCCGATGGTAATCCGACGCCGTCAATCTAAAATCCAAAATCTAAAATCCAAAGTATGAAGAAAAGGGTGTTGGTGGTGTACAAAAAGGACGCCTACCAGCAGTACATCCAGGAGCAGCAGGACCCGCACCTGCTGCGGCTGCTGCGCCAGCGCCACCCCGACGTGCGCGACATGCAGGAAGCGCACGCGGTGCATGAAGAGACGATGCACGGCATCGTCCACGCGATGCGCCAGCTGCCGGTCGCCTTCGACCTGGCCTACCGGGCGGACCTCAAGGTGACGCGGCGGTACGACCTCGTCGTGTCGGTGGGCGGGGACGGCACCTTCCTGCAGGCGGCCCGCAGCGTGGCGCGCACGCCGATCCTGGGGGTCAATGCCGATCCCGCGCGCAGCGAAGCGGTCTTCTGCGCCGCCTCGCGAGCGACCTTCGAGCGGATGTGCCGGGCGGCGCTGGACGGCCGGCTGCCGGAGCTGCGGCTCTATCGGCTGCGCCTCAGCCTGAACGGGACGCCGCTGCCCCACCGGGCGCTCAACGACGTGCTGGTGGTCCATGACGATCCGGCGACGATGAGCCGCTACCGGCTCTGGCTCGGAGGAAGGGCAGAGCTGCAGAAAAGCTCGGGGTTGTGGGTGGCCACCGCGGCAGGCTCCAGCAGCGCGGTCCTGGCTGCCGGCGGCGTCCGGATGAGCTGGCGGTCCAGGCGGCTCCAGTACCGCCCCCGGGAGCTCTACCGGGGGCGGTTGTCCCGCTCCCGCCTCACAGGCGGCGTGCTGCCGCCGCGCGAGCGTCTGGGTGTCACCTGGCTGATGCGCCGCGGCAGCGTCTTCGTCGACGGCCCGCACGTCAGGATCCCGCTCCAGTTCGCTGATCGGCTGGAGATCCGGCTCTCGCTCAGCAATCCGCTGCGCGTCTTGGGATTGACCGGCCGGTGAGACTGCCCCAAACGCATCCGACCCCCCGCCGCTGGCGGGGGGTCGGATGGTGGCGCCTCCGTTGAGGCGGAGTGTCAACCGGCCTTATTGACGCTGGAGGCCTGCGGTCCCTTCGGACCCTGCGACCGGATTGACGTTGGAGGCCTGCGGTCCCTTCGGGCCCTGCGTGATCTCAAACTCCACCGCCTGGCCTTCCTTCAGGGACTTGAAGCCGTCTCCTTGGATAGCGGAATAGTGGACGAACACGTCCTTTGATCCGTCATCCGGGGTAACGAAACCATACCCCTTCTGGTCGCTGAACCACTTCACGGTTCCCTTTGCCATACTCACTACACCCCCCTTCTCGCTGCACAAAACACAAAAACCGCAAAGCAGGCCTTACCGGCTGCCTTGCGGCTTCCTTGCGAAACTCGCCGTTACCGTATCGAACGCTTGCGTTGAGCGGTCGTCTTGTGCTGCACGAACGAGACTAATGCCGATCCTCTTGCGCGCTGCTCTTCTTAACCCCAAGGTTTACAAGTAGTTGCAGCGCCTTCAGCATGAACCAGAGTGGACCAATGGTTCCAAACAGCCCATGCTATGCTCCAAACACCCCTACCATACCTGAAAAAGACGTGACGTGTCAATAAAAATCTCCCACCAAGACGTGTTCACTCAACCGATTGTCTTGTCAGCAGTTAAATCTTAAATCGTGGTAGAATGGACGCATGATGGTTCAGAAGAGAGGGTGCCTCATCTCTGCAGGGGCTCTCCTCTTATTAGTAGCGGGAGCGGCTACCCGAAGCTGGGCAGTCCCGGTCGCGGAGGAGGACGAGCCCCGCACCCCACAGGCAGCCGGGAAGTTTTACCCGG
>MHGT01000035.1 GCA_001805695.1 Omnitrophica WOR_2 bacterium RIFCSPHIGHO2_02_FULL_67_20
CCCCGTCCCATCAAGACGGGACGGGGCTCCGCTGGTGGTACGGATTCATCGGCCCGTCAGTCGCGAAAATCCGACAGGAAGGCGACCGCCTGCTGGTCGAATCCTCCGACAGCGCACTGACCCCTGAACGGATCAGCCGCTACTTCGCCCTCGACCTGAACCTCGCCGACGTCATCTCCTCCATCGACTGCGACATGCAGGTCCACCACGCCATCGCCGCCCACCGCGGCCTGCGCATCCTGCGCCAGGACGGCTGGGAGACGCTCGCCTCGTTCATCTGCGCTTCCTTTAATAACATCAAGCGGATCGAGGGCATGCTGGGCCGGTTGTGCCAGGCGTACGGCCGGCCCGTGGCGCTGACCCCACCACCTGGCACAGCCGCCGAAGGCGGCCCTGCGCTTCGCGCAGGGTCCAGCGGGCCCGTGCCAGGTGGTGGGGTGAACGGCTTCCGCGGCTTCAGCTTCCCGGCCCCCGAGACGGTGGCCGGCGTGCCGGAGCGGAAGCTGCGCAGCCTGGGCCTGGGCTACCGCGCGCCGTACCTGCGCTCGACCGCGCGCCTCGTCGCGGACGGAAAGCTGCCGATGGCGCAGCTGCAGCGGGTGGACTATGACGCGGCGAAGCGGGTCCTGCTTTCGTGCGACGGGGTGGGGGACAAGGTGGCGGACTGCGTCGCGCTCTTCGGCTTCGAGAAGTACGAGGCGTTCCCGGTCGACGTGTGGATCGAGCGCGCCATGCGCTACTACTTCCGGCACCGCAAGATCACGCGCAAGGGCGTGCACGACTATGCGCGCACCCACTTCGGCCCGTACGCCGGCTACGCGCAGCAGTATCTCTACCACTACGTAAGGAATCTGCGCAATGGTCAGGCGGCAGACAGCAGAAAGCAGTAGGCAGTCGGCAGTCGGCAGAAAGCAGAAATTTTCGGATTGCCGCCTACTGCCTACTGCCTACTGGAAGTTTGTGGATTGTTTTCTTGAGGATCTTGCCGTTGTGATCGATCTCGTAGATGATGGGGGGGCCGGTGGCGATGTTCAGCTCGAGGACCTGCTCTTTCGTGAGCGTGTCGAGATCCATGACGATCGCGCGCAGGCTGTTGCCGTGCGCGACGACGAGGATCGTTTGTCCAGCCTTCACCAGGGGCAGGATCTTCGCGTTGAAGTAGGGCAGGGTGCGGGCGGCGGTGTCCTTGAGGCTTTCACTGACACCATCAGGATTCCACTCGGTCTTCTCCTTGGGAGGAGCGACATCATAGCTGCGGCGCCAGATGTGGACCTGCCGTTCGCCGTATTTCTCCGCCATCTCCGCCTTGTTCAATCCCTGCAAGGCGCCGTAATGCCGTTCGTTGAGGGCTTGATCGCGTTCGATCGGGATGTGCGTCTGGCCCAGTTCCTTGAGGACAATGTCGAGGGTCTCTTGCGCGCGCACCAGCACCGAGGTGAAGGCGCGATTGAAGGTGAGGTGGCGGATGAGCTGCGCCCCGCGGCGCGTTTCCTCGCGGCCCGCGTCGGTGAGCGGGACGTCCACCCAGCCGGTGAAGCGGTTCTCGAGATTCCACTGCGATTGGCCGTGCCGGATCAGGATGAGCGTGCCCATGCATCCTCCGGGGTTGCGTCGAACGCTCATACTAGCACATCACGCCGCGGGGACACAATTCAGGCCTGCGTTATCCATCACCAAAAATCTGCGATCGATTCTTGACACTGCGCGCGCAATATGGTACGAACTATAGTAACGATGCAAACAATTGTGAACACGAGGGTCGACGCGTTACCGTGAACAATCGAATCGGACAGGTTGCGGGACTCACCGAGCGCGAGTCCCTTTTTTTGTCCGAAATCGGAGTCGGGTGAGATGGGGTTCCGCGTGGGGCTGACGTACAACGTGAAGAGCGAGTTCGTCCTCAAGCCGGGCGATCCACCCGACCTCAACGCCGAGTTCGACCACGAGGAGACGGTCCAGCACATCGAGCGCGCGCTCACCGAGGGCGGCCACCAGGTGGTGCGCATCGGCGGCGCCCGGGGCCTGCTCGAGCGGTGGGGCAGGCTCGACGCGGACATCGTCTTCAACATCGCGGAAGGCTACGAGGGCCGCAACCGCGAGTCGCAGGTGCCCATTCTGCTGGAGATGATGCGCGTCCCCTTCGTCGGGGCGGACGGGCTGACGCTCGGCCTGACGCTCGACAAGGTGATGACGAAGAAGGTGCTCATCGCGGAGGGCATCTGCACGCCGCGCTACGTCGAGGTCAGCGACCCGGACAAGCTCTGGGCCGTGGACCTCGCCTACCCGCTCATCGTCAAGCTGCGCTACGAGGGCTCGAGCAAGGGGCTCAGTGAGAAGTCGCTCGTGAACACGCCCGAGGAGCTCAAGCGGCAGGTCCGCTGGCTCGTCGAGACCTACAAGGGCGCCTCCGTGTTCGTCGAGGAGTTCGTCGAGGGCAAAGAGTTTACCGTCGCGGTCATCGGCAACGACGCGCTGGAGGCCTACCCGGTCTGCCAGATCATCCTGGACGGGGTCACGGACCTTGGCCGCAAGTTCTTCACGTGGGCGTACCTCCGCTCCGGCGCCGACTACCTCTGCCCGGCGCCCATCCCGGAGCCGCTCGCGAAGGAGATGTGCTCACTCGCCCTGCGGACCTACCAGGCGGTGGATTGCCGCGACTTCGGGCGGGTGGATTTCCGGGTGGACCGCCACGGCAAGCCGTACGTCCTGGAAATCAACCCGCTCCCCTCGCTCTCCACCGAGGACGTCTTCAACTATATCGCGAAGACCCGCGGGATGACGCACCACCAGATCATCAACCGGATCCTCGATACCGCCCTGGCGCGCCACGGTCTCCTGCGGGCGCCCACCGATGGGAGCCCGGCATCAGCTACACGATCGCGCTGACCTATAACGTCCGCCGCGACGTAGGCGACCTGCCCTCCGAAGCCTCGGCGAAGGAGGGGCGGGACGGCTTTCCGTTCGACCGGGACTCGGAGTTCGACAGCCCCGGGACCATCGAGCGGATTGTGGAGAGCCTGCGCGCCGACGGCCATACCGTCCACCTCGTCGAGGCCACGCCCGAGCTGCCCCGCTGGTTCCTCACGCACGAGGTGGACCTCGTCTTCAACATCGCGGAGGGCACGTACGGCGACTACCGCGAGTCGCAGGTGCCGGCCGTCCTCGAATCGCTCGCCATCCCGTTCACCGGCTCCAGCAGCGTGACGCTCGCCCTCGCACTTGACAAGGCCAAGACGAAGCAGATCCTCGCCTCCGAGGGCATCCCGACGCCCGCGTGGCAGCTCTTTCCCACGCCCCGCACGCTCCTCCAGCCGCGGCTGCGGTTCCCGCTGATCGTCAAGCCCAACCGCGAGGGCTCCAGCAAGGGGATCTGGCGGGAGAGCGTGGTGCAGGACGAGCGCTCGCTGTACCGGCAGGTCGAGTGCCTCTTCGAGCGCTACCGCCAGGAGGTTCTCATCGAGGAGTTCATCCGGGGCGGGGAGCTGACCGTCGGCGTGATCGGCGAGGAGCCGCTGCCCGTGCTTGAAATCGACTTCTCCTCCTGCCGGGACTCCAGCGAGTTCTTCTACTCATGGC
>MHGT01000036.1:0-4107 GCA_001805695.1 Omnitrophica WOR_2 bacterium RIFCSPHIGHO2_02_FULL_67_20
GGGTACATCGTGTGTCACGTGCCGCGTAAAACCAAGCTGAGCCGCCGCGTCGTCGCGCTGCCCTGGCAAGCCATTGACGAGCTGATCCCTGCGTCATGAACCGCGCGATCTTTCTTCAAACCTATGGGTGCCAAATGAATGCCCGGGATTCTGAGGAGGTGCTCGGGATGCTGACGGCGCAGGGCTACGAGATCGCCGGGCAGCCGGAAGACGCGGACGTCATCCTGCTGAACACCTGCTCGGTACGAGCCCACGCCGAGGAGCGGGCGTTCGGGAAGATGGGGGAGCTCTCAGTCCTCAAGGAGGAGCGGCCGGACCTCATCCTCGGCATCATCGGGTGCATGGCGAAGCTCCAGCAGGAAGCGATCTTCAGGCGGCTGCCGAAGGTGGACCTCGTGGCCGGACCGGCGGAGCTGTATGACTTGCCGTATTTGCTGGCGGAAGTGCAGGAGAAGAGACAGCGGGATATCTTGGTTCAGGGATCAGGGATCAGGGTTCAGGGTAAAAGCAGTCAACCCCGAACCCCGAACCCCGAACCCCGAACCAAAGTCATGGCGGTGGGGCGCCAGTTTCGGCCGCTCGACCAGAAGCCGGCCGGCGACTACCGGACACCCGGGGTGAGCGCGTTCGTCACCATCATGGAAGGCTGCGACAAGGCGTGCACCTACTGCATCGTGCCCAAGACGCGGGGGCAGGAGATCTCGCGGCCGCCGGAGGACATCATTGCGGAGATCAACCGGCTGGTCGAGGCCGGATACAAGGAAGTGACCCTGCTCGGGCAGAACGTCAACTCCTACGGCAAGCGGTTCCCGGACGGCTCGGGCTACAAGGGGCCGCTGGGCCGGCTGCGCCTGCTCGAAGAAGATCCCAACGCGCTGCTCGACTTCCCGCAACTGTTACGACTCGTCGACGCTTCGATTCGAGCTCCACGCGTGAGCGGGTGGCGCGGAGCGGGGGCCCCCAGCCGCCCGGAGCCGACGACGGCGATAGTCCGGCGCGGCGAGGACGGCTGGGGTCGCGCAGCGACAGGACCCGCTCCCGTGCGAATACGCTTCACGACGAGCCACCCGTTCGACGCCACCGAGCGGCTCTTTGAAGCCATGCGCGACTGCGAGTCGGTGTGCGAGTATCTGCACCTGCCGGTCCAGTCCGGCTCCAACCGCATCCTGCGCGCCATGCGGCGCGGCTACACCGCCGAGGCGTACCTGGAGAAAATCGAGCGGTTGAGAGCGCTCGTGCCGGACGCGTGCCTCTCCACCGACATCATCGTGGGCTTCCCCGGCGAAACCGACGAGGACTTCGAAGCGACCGCGCGGCTCCTGCGCGAGGTGCGCTACGACAACGCCTACGTCTTTAAGTATTCGCCCCGGCCGGGCACGGACGCGGCCGCGCGCGAGGACGACGTGCCGCAGGAGGCGAAGGAGGCGCGCAACCAGCGGCTCCTGGCACTCCAGGACGACGTCCTCCGGGCGCGCTACCGGGAGCTGGAGGGCCGGGAGGTCGAGATTCTAGTTGAATCACGCGGCAAGCGTGAGGCACAATGGTTCGGCCGGACCCGGTCGAACTACGGGGTCATCGTCGAAGACCGGGCGGACCTGCTGGGCACGTTCATGCAGGTCCACGTTCGTTGGGGCAGCGGGCACACATTGTTCGGCGATCTCGTCAGGGTCTCAGGTGATCACTCAACCGCCGCGCGGCGTTTCTTCCATGGCTTTCCAGGTTCAACATCCGTTTCAGAGTAGCTCCCTCTTGTCCGGCGGCGGGAGGCACTAGGGAGGCGACGTTATGGGACACTGGGGCCGAACGCTCGCCGTGCTGATCGTCCTGCTTGCAGGCCCGTCGGCGGGCGAAACCTCCGACGACGAGGTCGCCGGGCTGAAGGCCGAGATCCAGCACATCCGCGAGGAGAACCGGGCCCTGCAAGCGCAGGTCAGCCGTCAGGAGGCCGCGCTCGAGCGGTTGGAGTCCAGGCTGCAAGCCATGGACACCGGCGCCCGAGAGCCATCCACGCAGGCCGTGGCCGGCGCGACGCCGGTGTTGAGCGACCTCATGCATGTGCCGAGCCTGACGCTGCGAGGCTTTGCCGATTTTGGCTACAGCCTCAAACTCGCTCAGGTGGACAACACCAACAGCTTCGCGCTCGGCGCCGCGGATCTCTATATGACGTCCGAGCTGACGGACCGTGTCAGCGTCCTGGTGGAAGCCAACTTCGGCTCGAACTCAGAAAACGCGGCGACCTTCAATTTCCAACGGGGGTTGATCAAGTACTGGCTGTCCGATCTCGTGCGCATCACGGCCGCGGCCCGCATGCATACCCCGCTCGGCTATCAGGCGTATCATCACGGCAGCTGGCTCCAGACGACCATCTTCCGTCCGGAAATCTACCTGTTTGAGGGAGATGACGGAGGATTCCTGCCGGTGCACAGCGTCGGCGTCGATGTGTCCGGATCGAAGGAATGGGACGCCCTGGACCTCGAGTACAACTTCGGCATCTTCAATGGACGCGGTCGGACAGTGACCGAAATCCAGCATCTCAAAGATAAGAACGATGGCAAGGCCGTCAACCTGCGGGTGGGGATCAAGCCCCATCTGATTGAAGGGCTCGCACTCGGTGGCGACATCTACCTGGATGAAATCCCGGGGAATCCGCCGGCGGCGTCCCGTCGAGCGGACATGGACGAACGCATCCTGGGCGGCTACCTGGTCTACACCACTGACCGGGTCGAGCTCCTGTCGGAGCTCTTCCACATCTTCCATGACGATAAGACCTCGGGGGAGGAATTCAGCACGGTCGGCTTGTACGTCCAGGGGAGCTACTCGTTCGGCCGCTGGAAACCCTATTATCGATTCGACCGGCTCGATGTGGCCAACGGCGATCCGTTCTTCACCGCACCGCGCGACCAGGATCGCCTCAAGCACACCCTGGGTCTGCGCTGGGATCCCTTCGCCTGGAACGCCATCAAGTTCGAATACAGCTTCACAGACTTGAAGCGCACGCCCCAAGATAACGACGAGCACGCCCTCAGCGTGAACTCGTCGTACGCCTTTTGATGCGCGCGCCGCGTCTTGCGAGATTGGGGGGCGCACTCGTCGTCTTGCTCAGCATGGGCCGGCCGGCACTCGCGCAAGCCCGGGAGGCGGCGGTGATCGTCAACCCCGCGAATCCGAATGATTCGATGTCGTTTCAGGAGCTGGTCAAGATCTTCAAACAGGAAAAACAAACCTGGGAAGACGGAAAGAAAATCTATCTGTTGGTGCAGGAGGCCGGCTCTGTGGAGCGCGACGTGGTCCTGAAAACCATCTATCGGATGAACAACGACGGCTTGAAATCCCTCTGGCTGGGAAAGCTCTTCCGAGAGGAAATCGCGGCCTTTCCCCACACCGTCGCCTCAAACGAAGGCATGAAACGCTTTGTCAGCCAAGTGCCCACCGCGATTGGATTCATCGACGCCGCGATGCTGGACGCCACCGTCAAAGCCCTCCGCATTGATGGGAAGCTGCCGGGCGAGCCGGGCTATCCGCTGAAGGATCCGGAATAAGCCCCTCATGAGTATTCGGACAAAAACCTATCTCATCTGCGTGACCCTGACGCTGCTTCCGGTCGGCCTGGTCGGTGCGGTCGCCTATGCGAAGGCGAGCCAGGCGCTTGGGCAGAGCCTGGGGGTCAGCTTGGAGCGCATCGCGCAGGAAGCCATCGACACAGCGGACCGGAGCCTTGCTGAAGTGTCGCGTAACGTGCAAACATGGGCGGCGGTGGAGGGGATGCAGGAGGTCATGACCGGCGACGTGGACGGTCGCCTCACGACCTTCTTGGGGCGTCTGCATCAGAGCTATGGCTATTTTGCCAGCCTTGATGTCATCGACCGGCACGGACTCATCGTGGCTTCCAGCGTGCCCGCCTGGATTGGGACGCAGGTGAGGCCCGCTCCCGAGTACTTCCGGCTTGCCCTGGCCGGAACGGTCGTGATCGAAGACGTGCAGTTCGACACTGGAAGCCAGGCATGGGTGGTGATCTTCGCGTGCCCCATTCAGGCCGCCTTTGAAGAGGGGCAGGTGGTCGGCGTCCTGACAGCCAAATGGAAGGCCGACGAGTTGGTCAAGATGACC
>MHGT01000036.1:4145-42985 GCA_001805695.1 Omnitrophica WOR_2 bacterium RIFCSPHIGHO2_02_FULL_67_20
GGGTTCGTGGTGGAGCGCGACGAGATCGGCCGCGCGACGATTACAGGCTATGCGCCGTCTACCGGGTACCGCGACTTCCGTGGATTGGGGTGGATCGCGCTGATTACGCAGGATGTCAAAGCTGCGTTCGCCCCAGCGGAGCGGCTGAAAACGCTGCTGGTCGCGGTCGCGATGGGCACTGCCCTGTGCGTGATGGCGGCCGTCTTGGTCGTCTCCAATCGCATGACACGCCCCATCGTCAACATGGCGCGCATCGCGGGTGAGGTGGCCCAGGGCAATTTCAGCGCGAGGATCGGCCGTGCGGCCCACGATGAGCTGGGCGCCCTCGCGCGCGCGTTTGATCAGATGACGGAGCGTCTGGAGAAGAGCGTCGTCTCCCGGGATGCGCCGCTGAACGAGATCGCCGCGCGCACTGCGGTCGAAGCCGCCCGGCGCGAAAGCAACGCCCGCATTCTGGAGATGGAGAAGGAGGTCAACGCCCTCCTGCAGGAGCTCGGCCGGCCGGCCAAATACAGCTCTTGATAGGCGTAAATTTTTAGTTGAAGAGAAGGGCACGTTTGAGGCACAATGGTTTGGCCGGACCCGCGGGGGCTACGGCGTGATCGTCGCCTCGCGGGCGGAGTTGCTCGGACAGACGGTGCCGGTGCGATTGACCCGGGGTACAGGACATACCTTATTCGGGGAGCTCGCATATGTCGAGAGTCGTAGCACTTGTCGGCCCGACCGCGGTGGGGAAGTCCGCCATCGCGGTGGAGCTGGCGCAGTCGCTCGACGCCGAGATCGTCTCCTGCGACTCGATGCAGGTGTACCGGCAGGCAGCCGGCCTCACGCAGTCGCCCACCCACGCCCATCGCGTCCAAGTCCAGCACCACCTGATTGACTGCATCGAGCCCACCGAGGATTTCAGCGTCGGGGAGTACCGCCGGATGGCGGCCCCGGTCATCGACCGGCTCCTCTCGCACGGCAAGCGCGCCCTCGTGGTCGGCGGCACCGGCCTCTACCTGCGCTCGCTCACCGAGGGGCTGTGCGACGCGCCGCCGGCGGACGTCAAGGTCCGCGAGCAGCTCTGGAGCGAGTGCCACAACATCGGCAGCGTGAAGCTCTACAACCGGCTGCGCGGTGTCGACTCGGCCGCGGCCGCGCGCATCCACCGCAACGACGCCCGGCGCATCATCCGCGCGCTCGAGGTGTACGCGCTCACCGGCCGGCCGATCTCCAACTGGTGGCGGCAGGCGAGCGCCGAGCTGCTGCAGGGGCAGGTGACGGTCATCGGGCTGACCCGGGAACGGGACGAGCTCTACAAGCGGATCGACGAGCGGCTCCTGCGGATGGTCTACGAGGAGGGGGTCATCAACGAGGTGCGCGCCCTCCTGCGCCTGCCGCTCTCCCGGACCGTAAGACAAGTGCACGGCCTCTCGGACATCGAACGCTACCTCAAGGGCGCGGTCAGCCTGAAGGAGACGATTGACATCTGGCAGCAGCGCGTGCGCAACTACGCGAAGCGCCAGCTCACCTGGTTCCGCGGCACCCCGAACATCCAATGGCTGACCATTTCCCCCGACGAGCACCCCTGGGAAACCGCCGAGCGCGTCAAGGAGCTCATCCGGCGCGCGCACCCGCAGAACGCCGCCGCCGGGCAGCCGATCTGAGCCGCGGCGCGAGCGCCCCGGCGCCAGGCGTCCGCCACATCCTGATCGTTTCTCTCCGCACGCTGCCAGCCATTTGCAGGTGCACCCCCAGCCCTGCACGGCCTCTTGTTAATGCCCGCTGAGCGCGCCGTCCTCGTCACCGTCCAGCTGGACCCGCGCTTCTCGAAAGGGCGCGGGCCATTCTGGCCGCTCGCCGACGAAGCGGACGAGCTGAAGGAGCTTGCGCGCTCCGCCGGATGCGACGTGGTGGCCGAGCTGAGCGTGCGGCGCCACCAGCCGATCGCCGGCACGTTCCTCGGCGGCGGCAAGCTCGACGAGGTGGCGGCGCTGGCCGCGGAGCGGCAGGGCCAGACGGTCATCTTCAGCCAGGAGCTCTCGCCCGGCCAGCAGCGCAACATCGAGGAGCTGGTGGGCGCGAAGACGCTCGACCGCACCCAGCTCATCCTGGACATCTTCGCCCAGCGCGCCCGCTCGCAGGAGGGCAAGGTGCAGGTGGAGCTGGCCCAGCTGCGCTACCTCCTGCCGCGCCTCGTGGGGAAGGGCATCATGCTCTCGCGTCTGGGCGGCGGCATCGGCACGCGCGGCCCGGGCGAGCAGAAGCTGGAGGTGGACCGCCGGCGCATCCGCATGCGCATCCAGCGCCTCGCGGGCGAGCTGGAACAGCTGGGCGCGCGGCGCTCGGCGATGCGCGCGCGCCGGCGCGAAACCGAGACCCCGGTCGTGGCGCTCGTCGGCTACACGAACGCGGGCAAGACCACCCTGCTCAACCGGCTCACGGGCTCGGCCGCGACGGCCAGCAATCAGCTCTTCACGACGCTCGACCCGCTCGCGCGGCGCGTGCGCCTGCCGAGCGGCGAGACGTTCCTCCTGACCGACACCGTGGGCTTTCTCCACCACCTGCCGCACCACCTGATCGAAGCCTTCAAGGCGACGCTCGAGGAGGCGCGCGACGCGGACGTGCTCCTGCACGTCCTCGACGCCAGCCATCCGCTCGCGGCCGAGCACGCGCAGGCGGTCGAGGAGGTGCTCAAGGCGCTCGGCCTGACGGAGAAGCCGGTGGTGACGGCGCTGAACAAGCGCGACCAGGTCGAGGATGCGCAGCGCCTCACAGCCCTGGAGCGGGTGTACGCCCCGGCGGCCGCCATCTCCGCCAAGACCGGGGAGGGATTGGACCGCCTCGGCGAGCTGCTCACCGGCAGCCTGGCCTCGCTCCTCATCGAGCCGGTCCGGCTCCGGATCCCGGCCGAGCATGCCGACCTTGTGGCCTCGGTCTACCAGCGCGGACAGGTGCTCCGGCGCCGGGAAGTTGACGGCACGATTGAGCTGCTCGCCAGGCTTCCGGCCAAGCTTCGCTCCTCGCTCGCCCCCTATCTTCTTGCTTGACAAGGCACCCCGCTTCCAGTAAACTTCGAATTAGCACTCATCAATATAGAGTGCTAACAGAGGTAGCGGCATGAGCGTAACTGACTTTGAGCAAAGGAGAAAGGAAATCCTCGGGCTCATCATCGAGGCGTACGTATTGAGCGCCTCGCCGGTGGGCTCGGAGCTCGTGTCCAAGAAGCTCCGCTCAAGCCTGAGTTCAGCCACCATCCGCAACATCATGGTGGAGCTGGAAAAGTCCGGCTACCTGGAGCAGCCGCACACCTCCGCGGGGCGCGTGCCGACCGACCGGGGCTACCGCTTCTACGTGGACGCGGTGATGGATACGGCCCACCTGTCTCCGGACGAGCTGCGGCAGATTGAGGTACTCATCCAGCCCCCGGAGCTTGATGTGGAACAGCTCCTCCAGCGCGCGAGCGGCGTCCTGGCCGGGCTGACCGAGCAGGCGGCCTTCGCCGTGTCGCCCACGGTGAAGCAGCGCACCGTGAAGCAGATTGAGTTGATGCCGCTCGGGGTGCGCAAAATCCTGTGCGTGCTGGTGGCCAACGAAGAGATGATCGCCTCGCACGTGGTCGAAATCGAAGAGCCCATGAGCCGCGACGAGGCGGCCGCGCTCGGCCGCTTCCTGAATACGGAGCTGGCCGGCCTCGCCTTCAGCGAACTGCTGAATTCGCTGGAGCGCCGGATGCTGGCCGAAAGCGACTCGTTCTACCACCTCGTGAAGCGGTCGCTCGGCATCCTCCAGCATGCGCTCTCGAGCGAGCCCAACGACCGGCTGTATCTGGAGGGTGCCAGCTACGTCGTGGCCCAGCCGGAGTTCAGCCGCCACCCGCGCAAGGCGCATGAGCTCCTCAAGGGGCTCGATAACGAGCAGACGCTGCTGGAGCGCATCCGGCAGGACATCGCCCCCGAGGGGGTGCAGGTGCGCATCGGCCGCGAGGTGCAGCTGCCCGGGCTCGAGGAGTGCAGCTACCTGACCGCGCCCTGCGCCATCGGCGAGGAGATCGTCGGCGGGCTCGGGGTGCTGGGGCCGAAGCGGATGTCGTACCGGCGCATGCGCGCGCTCGTCGAGGGCATGGCGCGCTGCGTGACGAACCTCCTGACCCAATGGGACACCCGATAAGCACAGAAACACAGAAGGCGGAGAAGACGATGCACACCACAGAGACACAGAACAGCAACATCACAACTGCTTCTCTCTGTGTTTCTGTGGATTTCTGTGTTTCTGTGGTGCGAGTTGGATGATGGGGCACAAGCACGAGGGCGACCGCGCCAAGCCGGTGCCCGAGCCGAAGCACCCCACCCACGGCGGCCTCGGCGACCCCGGCCCACAGGATGGGGGAGGGCCGGCCGGGGAGGCCGAAGGCCGAAGCACGCCGCGCGCAGGCAACACCGCTGAGTTGGAGCGGCTGACGCAGGAGGCGGCACAGGCCAAGGACCAGTACCTGCGGATGCTGGCCGACGTCGAGAACACGAGGAAGCGGCTGCAGCGGGAGAAGGAGGAGTTTGCCCGGTTCGCGGCCGAGACGGTGGTGCGCGCCCTGCTGCCCATCCTGGACAGCCTGGACCAGGCGCTCGTCGCGGTGGACCGGAAGAGCGACGCGGATGCGGTCGTGAAGGGCGTCCACCTCATCCACCGCCAGCTGCATGGCGTCCTGGAGAAGGAGGGGGTCAGGCGGATCCCCACCGTCGGCGAGCCGTTCGACCCGCACCGGCATGAGGCGGTGGCCCAGGTCGAAGCGGACGGTATGGCGGATGACACGATTGTGGAAGAGGTGCAGGCGGGCTATACGATGAGCGGGAAAATGATTCGGCCCGCGATAGTGAAGGTGGCGAAAGCAAAGGAAGAGCGTTCTGGGTTGGGGGTTGAGGGTTCGGGGCAAATGCCCAGAACCCCGAACCCCGAACCCCGAACCGAGTCGGATTAAGGAGGTCTCTCAATGGCAAAGGTGATCGGCATCGACTTGGGAACATCGAACTCCGCCTGCGCCGTGATGGAGCAGGGCCGGCCGGCGATCATTCCGTCGGCGGAAGGCACGAGCGTAGGCGGCAAAGCGTTTCCGTCCTACGTGGCATTCACGAAGGACGGGCAGCTGCTGGTCGGGGAGCCGGCCCGCCGCCAGGCCGCGACCAACCCGGAGGGGACGGTGCAGGCGGCCAAGCGGAAGATGGGGACCGACCACGTGTACCGCATCTACGGCAAGGAGTACACGCCGCAGCAGATTTCCGCCTTCATCCTGCAGAAGGTGAAGCGGGACGCGGAGGCCCACCTCGGCGAGCCGGTGAAGGAAGTCGTCATCACCGTGCCCGCCTACTTCAACGACAACCAGCGCCAGGCGACCAAGGACGCGGGCGCGATCGCGGGCCTGGAGGTGCTGCGGATCGTGAACGAGCCGACCGCCGCGTGCCTCGCCTACGGCCTCGACAAGGCGGCGAAGGAGCAGAAGATCCTCGTCTTCGACCTGGGCGGCGGCACGCTCGATGTGACCATCATGGACATGGCCCAGGGGGTCTTCGAGGTCAAGGCGACGAGCGGCGATACCCAACTGGGCGGCACCGATATGGACCTCTCACTCGTGGACTACATCGCCTCCGAGTTCAAGAAGGAGACGGGGATCGACGCGCGCAACGACCGGGTGGCGGCCCAGCGCATCCGCGAGGCGGCGGAGAAGGCGAAGATCGAGCTCTCGAACGTCATCGAGACCGACCTGAACTTGCCCTTCATCACCGCGGATGCCTCCGGGCCGAAGCACCTCACCATGACGCTGACGCGCGCGACGCTCGAGCGGTTGATCGAACCCATCATCAGCCGCTGCCGCGGCCCGATCGAACGGGCGCTGGGCGACGCGAAGCTCAAGCCCTCGGACATCGACCGCATCATCCTCGTCGGCGGCCCCACCCGCATGCCCATCGTTCAGCGGTTCGTCGAGGAGGCGGTCGGCAAGAAGGTGGAGCGGGGGGTGGACCCGATGGAGTGCGTCGCGATGGGCGCCGCCGTCCAGGCGGGGATCATGAAGGGCGAAGTGAAGGACGTCCTCCTGCTCGACGTGACGCCGCTCTCGATGGGCATCGAGACGCTGGGCGGCGTGTTCACCAAGCTCATCGAGCGCAACACGACGGTGCCCACCCGCAAGAGCCAGGTCTTCTCGACGGCGGACGACAACCAGTCGGCGGTGACGATCCGGGTGCTCCAGGGCGAGCGGCCGATGGCCTCCGACAACGTGGAGCTGGGCCGGTTCGACCTGATCGGCATCCCGCCGGCACCCCGCGGCGTGCCGCAGGTCGAGGTGGCGTTCGACATCGACGCGAACGGCATCGTGCACGTCTCGGCCAAGGACCTCGGGACCGGCAAGGAGCAGTCGATCAAGATCACCGCGCCCGAGAAGCTCTCGAAGGACGAGATCGAGAAGATGGTCAAGCAAGCGGAGCAGTTCGCCGAGGCGGATAAAAGCCGCAAGGAGCTGGCCGAGGCGAAGAACCAGGCGGACCAGCTCGTCTACGCGACCGAGAAGAGCCTGAAGGAGCTGGGCGACAAGGCGGGCCAGTCGGAGCGCCTGGCGATCGAGCAGGCAAGCCGCGACCTCAAGGACGCCCTCAAGTCGGACGACCTGGCGAAGATCAAGCGGGCGACCGAATCGCTCATGCAGGTTTCGCACAAGCTGGCGGAGGAAGTGTATAAGAAGGGGCAGGGGGCAAAGGGCGGGGGGCAGGGGGCGGGGGAACGCGGACCGCAGGCCCCGGAAGAGCCCGCCCAGCAGGCCGGCGGGAAGGACGATAAGGTCGTGGACGCGGAGTTCAAGGTTAAGGATGAGGGGAAGTGATTCCCGTGGCGTCTGACACCGGTGGGAGGGGGTACATGAACCTGAAGGCATGGGCGAAGGCGACGCTCGGGGCGTTCGTCGCGATCTTTGCGGCGGAGTTTCTCATCCACCACGTCTGGCTGGGCGGGTTCTACAAGGCGCACGCGGTCTGGTGGCGCCCCGCGGCGCAGATGGGGCCGATGATGCCGCTGATGTTCGCGGCTCAGCTCGTGCTAGCGGCACTCCTCACCGTTGTGTACGCCAAGGGCTATGAGCCGGGCAAGGGCGGGGCGGGGCAGGGGTTCCGTTTCGGCGTCCTCATCGGGCTCCTGTTGATGCTCCCCTGCAGCCTGATGAACGCCGTCATCTACCCGTACCCGATGTCGCTCATCGTCAACTGGCTCGTCGGCGGCCTGGCCGAGATTGCGCTTGCCGGCGCGGTGATTGGGGCGCTGTATAAGCCTGGGAAGCAACAGGGAGGTTAGCGCGTTGGCGGGTTTGCGGGTTTGCGCGTTCGAGATCGACACCATGAGGACATCTCGGGAGAAAGCAGCCGGCGTATCCGCTTAGTTCCGGCAAGACTGATTTGAAACGTGATGCCGACGACGAAACGCGACTACTACGAAATCCTCGGGGTGCAGAAGAGCGCCACGCTTGACGAGATCAAGCGGGCGTACCGCCAGCTGGCGCTGAAGCACCACCCGGACCGGGTGGGGGCTGAGCACAAGAAAGAGGCCGAGGAGAAGTTCAAGGAAATCTCCGAGGCCTACGCCGTCCTCTCCGATGCGCAGAAGCGCTCGGTCTATGACCAATACGGCCACACGCCAGGTTTTGACCAGCGCTACTCGACCGAGGACATCTTCCGCAACGCCGACTTCTCGAGCATCTTCGAGGACCTCGGCCTGGGCGGCTCGTTCTTCGAGGGCCTCTTTGGGGGCGGCGCTCTGGGGGCGGGGCGCGGCGCTCGCGGCTCGGACCTCGAGATGGAGCTGCCGCTCACGTTCGAGGAGGCCGCCCGCGGGACGACGAAGATGGTCACCGTGCCGCGGCGCGAGCTCTGCCACGAGTGCCGCGGCGAAGGCGGCGAGCGCGCGGCCTGCTCGACCTGCCGCGGGACCGGGCAGATCCGCCAGTCGGCCGGGTTCATGGTCATCGCGCGCACGTGCAACCGGTGCGGTGGGCAGGGCGGCACGGTCAAGAAAGCCTGCCCGGCCTGCCGGGGGAGCGGCCGCGTGGCGGTCGAGCGCCGGATTGAGGTCCGGGTGCCGGCCGGTATCGAGTCGGGCATGCGCCTCCGGCTGGCCGGCGAAGGCGAGGCGGGCCCGCGGGCCCGCGGCGATCTCTACGTCCACCTGACCGTCAAACCGCACCCGCTGTTCCGGCGGGAGGGGCCGCACCTGATCCTCGAGTACCCGGCGAGTATCGCGCAGGCCGCGCTGGGCGCCGAGGTGGAGCTGCCCACGATGAACGGCCGGGTGTCGATGAAGATCCCGCCGGGGACGCAGAGCGGCACGGTGTTCCGGGTGCGGGGCAAGGGGCTGCCCGACGTGCAGGAGCGGGGGGGGACGGGCGATCTCCTCGTGCGGGTGAGCGTCGAGACGCCAACGAACCTGACCGGCGCCCAGCGCAAGGCGTTCGAGGAGCTCTTCCGCGCGCTGGGCGACGACGCGCACCCCGCGCGGAGGTCGTTCTTGGCGAAACTCAAGGAGTTGATCAAGCAGCGTTGAGCCGGTTTTGCCCGTTATGCCGGTTGGCCCGTTAGAGCCGGTTCGGTACCAACGGGCTCAACGGGCTCAACGGGCCCAACGGGCTCAACGGGCCAACGGAAACATGCCGACGTACGAATACCAGTGCGCGAAGTGCAAGAAGCGCCGCGAGGCGTCCCAGTCCATCACCGCCAAGCCGCTCGTCAAGTGCCCGAAGTGCGGCGGCCGGCTCAAGCGCCTCATGGGCCGCGGCTCGGGCTTCCTGTTCAAGGGGAGCGGGTTCTACATCACCGACTACCGGAGCAAGAGCTACCAGGACGCCAAGAAGAAGGACCAAGACGCGAAGAAGAAGGACCAACCTGCCTCCTCTTCCTCTGACGGCAAAAGCTCCTCGTCCACCGGTAGCAAAGCGTAGTGTATGGGGCTACGCGGCCGCCGCGTATGCGGCGGTCATCCTTGTCGGCTCGGTGGTCCCCGTTCCCGAGGGGCCGTCGGTCCCGTACCTTGACAAGGCAGTCCATCTCTGCGAGTATCTCCTCTTTGCCTGGCTGCTCGCGGGAGCGCTGCGCGCGGCCCGGTTGACCGAGCGGGAGTACGGGCGGCTTGCCTGGATGTACGCCACGAGCTACGGCCTTCTCATTGAGCTGATCCAGGGGCTCATCCCGTGGCGCTCGGCGGATTTGTGGGACGCGGCGGCGAATGCCCTCGGCGCGGCATTCGGGGTCTGGTTGGGACGACGCATTCCTCGCCGCTCCTCGGGCAGTCCATAGTCTCCGCCAAAGGCGGACCCGCCTCCGGCGGGG
Organism: Omnitrophica WOR_2 bacterium RIFCSPHIGHO2_02_FULL_67_20; assembly: GCA_001805695.1. Lineage (GTDB taxonomy): Bacteria > Omnitrophota > Gorgyraeia > Aquiviventales > Aquiviventaceae > 2-02-FULL-67-20. Next base: position 13,484 of record MHGT01000036.1, read on the forward strand.
ACAGTCAACGGTCCACAGATGCCACGACGCTGGAATCTGGTTGCTGCTGAGTTCGCGCACCATCTGCCGTACACCCTTGTCGGCTCGCTCATCTCGATGGCGGTGGTGTGGTGGTTCGGGACTCAGCAGCTCGGAAACGGCCCTGCCGAGCTCCTCTTCCAGCAGGCGCGCGCGAGCTTCCACCTCTTCCACCCGCTTCACATCTGCCTCTCCGCCATCGCGACGACCTCGCTCTTCTGGCGCTACGAGCGCCATGTCCTCCGGGCGGCCTGGGTCGGCGCCTGGGGCACGATCCTCCCCTGCGGATTGAGCGATTACTTTTTCCCTTACGTGGGAGGACGGTTGTTCGGCCAGCCGATGCAGTGGCACGTCTGCATCGTGCAGGAGCCGCAGCTCTTCTTCTCGTTCCTCGCGCTGGGGATCCTCGGCGGCTTCTGGGCGGAGAGCCGCCTCCGGGGCAGCCACCTCTTCTCGCACGGGGCGCACGTCTTCGTCAGCAGCGCCGCGTCCTTGCTCTACCTAGTGTCCTTCGGGTTCACCTCCTGGATGACGGACGTCCAGGCCATCTTTCCCGTCTTCGCCATCATCGTGCTGGCGGTGTGGGTGCCTTGCTGCATCAGCGACGTCGTCATCCCTGTGGCGACCGCCCACAAGGGGCACACCCACGGCTCCTGAGGCTCGCTGATGGCGAAGATCCGCCCGTTCCGCGCGTTGCGCTATGACTCGTCGCGCTTTGGCGACCTCAGCCCCGTCCTGGCACCCCCGTATGACGTGATCGACGCCGCAGAGCAGGACCAGCTCTACGAGCGCTCGCCCCATAACATCGTCCGCCTGATCCTCGGCAAGCAGTCGGCCGCCGACACCCCGGCAGACAACCGCTACACCCGCTCGGCCCTCGACTTCGCCGCATGGCAGGAGCAGGGCATCCTGCGCCGCGACCACGCCCCGGCGCTCTATCTCGTCGACCACCGCTTCCAGGCGGGCGGCGAGTCCCGGTCGCGCCTGGGCTTCCTCGCCCTCCTCGAATTCACCGAGCCCATCGAGCAAGCGGTCCTGCGCCACGAGAAGACGCTCTCAGCACCCCGGGAGGACCGGACGAAGCTCCTGGACGCCGTGCCGGCGAGCCTCGAGCCGATCTTCCTGGTCTATCCCGATGAAGGGGGGGCCGTCCAGGCGCTGCTGCGGGACCGCTCGGTTCAAGCGCCGGACGCCGCCGGCTCGCTGGGCGGCGAGGACATCCGGCTCTGGGCGGTGACCGACCCGGAGCTCATCCGGCGCGTCAGCGAGGCACTCGAGCCGTCGGCGGTGCTGATCGCGGACGGCCACCACCGCTTCGAGGTCGCCTACAGCCGGCGCAGCCGCCATCGCGCGCTGATGGCCTACTTCGCGTCGATGGAGGAGCCCTCGCTCATCGTGCGGCCCATCCACCGCGTTGTTTCCTCGGGGCGCCGGCTCGATGTGGAAGCCTCGGGCGGCCTGTGCGCGGCTGCCCCGGTTCCCGACCTGGCGGCCCTGCTGCGCTGGCTCGACGATGAGCGCGCTCCCGGCTGTTTCGGCTGGTCGGACGGGCGGGCGTTCTACCGGTTGACGGTTCCGCCGGACCGGCTGGAGCGGTGGCTCAAGACGTCGCCGGTGCCAAAGCCGGTCGCCCGCCTCGACGTCTCGCTCCTGCACGGCCTCCTCCTGCCGGGCCTCGGCTTCCACGGGGCCACGATCCGGTACGCGGCCGATGCCCGCAAGGCGATCGGGGAGCTGGGCGGCAGCGGGTCGGTGTGGCTGCTGCGCGGTATTCCGCTCGCCGACGTCTACGACGTCGCCGCCCAGGGGCTGCTACTCCCGCCGAAATCCACATATTTCTACCCGAAGGTCCCCTCCGGGCTGGCCATCAATCTCCTCGGGGGCCAGACCCCCTGAGCCGGGGCGTCAATTGACGAGCCGTATCACCCTGTGCTAGCATAACTCTTTCCGTGTTTCCCCCAACGAGTTACCGCGCAGTCGGTTGGTCGACGGCAAGCCTCACGAGGTGTGATCAGGTGATCCCACCACCTGGCTGTCCCGCCATTGGCGGGGCAGATTCCAATGGAAGAGCTGAGGGTGAACATGCAGTGTGACAATCTGCGGGCTGCCGTTGGCAGCCCCAGCCAGGTGGTGGGATGAAGCTCTTCAGCAAGCGCCATCCCAGCCTCGCGCGCCGGTCCAAGCGCGAGATCCCCACCGGCCTCTGGACGAAGTGCGAGTCCTGCGGCCAGCTCATCTACAACAAGGCGCTGGAGGAGAACCTCCGCGTCTGCCCCAAGTGCGACTTCCACTTCCCCCTCGCCGCGGCCCAGCGCCTTAAGCTCACGCTGGATGAGGGGACGTTCGAGGAGTGGGATGCGGAGCTTGCCCCCGTCGACCCCCTGAACTTCGCCATCCCCAGGCCGTACGCCGAGAAGGTCGTGGAGGAACAGCGCGCCTGCGGCATGCCCGACGCCTGCGTCACCGGCAAAGGGCTCCTGGATGGGCACGAGGTGGTGATCGGTATCACCGACTCCCGCTTCATGATGGGGTCGATGGGCTCGGTGGTGGGGGAGCGCCTCACGCGCGCCATCGAGCGCGCCACCGAGCAGCGGCTGCCGCTCATCATCGTGTCCGGCTCCGGCGGCGGCGCGCGGATGCAGGAGGGGGCGCTGAGCCTCATGCAGATGGCGAAGACCTCGGCCGCGCTCATGCGCTACGACGAGCAGGGGGGCTGCTTCCTCTCCGTCCTCACGCACCCCACGATGGCCGGGGTGCTCGCCAGCTTCGCGACGCTGGGCGACCTCATCATCGCCGAGCCCAAGGCGCTCATCGGCTTCACCGGCCCCCGCGTCATCGAGCAGACCATCCGGCAGAAGCTGCCGGAGGGGTTCCAGCGCTCGGAGTTCCTCCTGGAGCACGGCCTCATCGACCTCATCGCGCACCGCCGGGAGATGAAGGCCGTGCTGGCCAGGCTCCTGAGCTACTACGGGCGCTGATGGCCCAGGTCAGCCTGCGCAACGTCTCGAAGGTCTATCCCGGCGGCGTCGTCGCCGTGAAGGATGCCACCCTCAGCGTCGAGAGCCGCGAGTTCCTCGTCATCGTCGGCCCGTCCGGCTGCGGCAAATCCACCCTCCTGCGCATGGTGGCCGGCCTCGAAGAGGCGACGGGCGGCGAAATCTGGATCGGCAACAAGCTCGTCAACCACATCCCCCCGAAGGATCGCGATATCGCGATGGTGTTCCAGAACTACGCGCTCTACCCCCACATGACGGTGTTCGACAACATGGCCTTCGGCCTGCGGCTGCGCAACTACAGCCGGCGGGAGATCGACCAGCGGGTCCGGGACGCCGCGGCTATCCTCAGCATCGAGCCGCACTTGAACCGCAAGCCCCGGGAGCTCTCCGGCGGCGAGCGCCAGCGGGTGGCCGTGGGACGGGCGATCGTGCGCAAGCCGCTCGTCTTCCTCTTCGACGAGCCGCTCTCGAACCTCGACGCGAAGATGCGGGTGCAGATGCGGACGGAGATCCGCAAGCTGCACCTGCGGCTGCAGACGACGATGATCTACGTGACCCACGACCAGACCGAGGCCATGACGATGGGCGACCGCATCGTCGTGATGAACAAGTCGGTCATCCAGCAGGTCGCCGACCCGCTGACCATCTACGACCACCCCGCCAACAAGTTCATCGCCAGCTTCATCGGCTCGCCGCCCATGAACTTCCTGGCCGGCAAGATCGTCCGCTCCACCGAGGGGCTCTTCTTCACCGATGACACCCTGCGCCTGCGCATCGTGGATGAGATGACGGCGCGTCTCTTGGCGTATGAGCACAAGCCCATCATCTTCGGCATCCGGCCGGAGGATTTGTACGACAAGCTCTTCATCACGGACGTCCCGAAGGACTGTGTCGTGACCTCGTCGGTCGAGCTGGTCGAACCCCTGGGTGCAGAGGTGTACCTTTACCTCCGGGCAGGGAAGCATTCGCTCATCGCCCGCGTCGGCCCGCATGACCGGCCCGAAGTGAATCAGGACATTGACCTGGTCTTCGACATGGGCAAGGCGCACTTCTTCGACGTCAGCACCGAAGCCGCGATCGTGTAGTTCGTTAAGCCCGTTAAGCCCGTTGGGCCCGTTGGGCCCGTTGAGTCCGTTCGGACGGGCCGCCAACCGGCTCAACGGGCGCAACCGGCCTAACGGGCTCAACCGGGTATGGACACCACGACGGCTCCCTCCCAAACTGCCATCCGCTGGACGGTCGCAGCGGCGCTGGCCCTGGTGTGCGTGCTACTTGCCCGGGGGATTCTTGGCGGCGTACCCCCGGAGATGTTGCACGCTCTCGGCCTCGTCGCCGTTTCCCTCACCGCGTACGCCTGGGTCCTCTATCCGGTCGGGGCGAGTTGGCTCTTCGGCCTGGCGGTCCTGGTATGCCTCGTCTGGGCATGGGCGGCCCGGCAGGCCGGTGCGCTGGCCCTGGATGTGTCCGCGCTGGCGGTCCTCGCCGCGGCGGCGACCTGGCAGCGCGCCCGGCGCGCGCGAGCGCTCCACCGACTCCAGCAGACGGTGGGGGACCTCGGCGAGGAGCTCGTCGTCAAGGAGCAGGCGATCGCGGCGTCCGTCCAGACGCGGGATGCGTTGCAGCGCAAGCTCTCCCGCTACACCCAGCTGCAGACCATCGCCGAGGAGCTGAGCAACTTGACCGACCTGGGCGCGATCGCCGCGCTCGGCGTGGAGCGCGCCTTCTCCCTCATCGGCAAGTCGGGCGTCTGCCTCATCTTCCTCGTGGATCTGGAGCGCCAGGAGCTCTCGCTCTTCGCGTCCAAGCGCCGCGAGCCGGCGGCGAAGATCCGCGCCAAGCACGGCGACCAGTTCGACCGCCACGTCCTGCGCACCCACCGCTCGCTGCTGGTGAACGACGTCCGGCGGGACTTCCGGTTCACGGTCGCCGTCTCGCCCGAGCGTGAGATCAGCTCGGTCATCGCCTGTCCGCTCATGTTGGGCCAGCGCCCCTCCGGCGTCCTGCGCTTGGACAGCCCCCAGAGCGCCGCCTATAACCAGGACGACCTGCGGTTCCTCGACATCCTCCTCGACCTGGTCTCCGCGGCGATGACCAACGCCCGGCTCCTCGCGCAGACGCAGCAGCTGGCCGTGACCGACGGGCTGACCGGCCTCTCGCTGCGGCGTCCGTTCCTCGAGCAGCTCGCGCGGGAGCTCTCACGCGCGGTCCGCGGCCGCGAGCCGGTGTCCGTCCTCATGGTGGACGTGGACTACTTCAAGTCGTACAACGACGCCTTCGGCCACACCGCGGGCGACCTGGTCCTGAAGGGTGTCGCCGACGTCCTCCGCGCGGTAGCACCGCCCGGCGGGCTCTCCGCGCGCTACGGCGGCGAAGAGTTCGTCGTGCTCCTGCCCCGCACGGCCCGCCACCAGGCGGGCGATGTGGCAGAGGCGATCCGGCGGCAGGTGGAGCAGCGCGTGAGGGGTAGCGCCGGCGGGAGTACGCGCGCCAAAGATCTGGCGCGGGCAGCCGGTCCGGCCAGGGCCGTGACCGTCTCGATAGGGGTCGCCTCGTTTCCCGACGACGCGCAGGTGGACCTTGAGCTGATCCGCGTCGCGGACCAGCGGCTCTATGAGGCCAAGCGGAACGGGCGCAACTTAGTATGTAGCTCATGATGGGAGCTTTTGCGCAGCGTGTATTTCGGATTTCGGATTTGGGATTTCGGATCCAAAGGTTTCGTCCGCAATCCGTAATCCGCAATCCGAAATTCCAGGCGTCTCCATGGTAATTGTCACCTCTCTCTGGCTCCTCGCCATGGTCTCCGGCCTCTGCTGGGCGCGCCGCTACACGGCGGCGCTGAGCGCCGTGACCGCCCTGGCGTTCATCGCCACCGAGGCCGAGACGCTGCTCGCATGGACCGGTTGGCTCCAGCTGGCGGCGTTGGGTGCGACACCCTGGCTGCTGGCGGCCCAGCGCCTGCAGGATGCGCTGACCGTCAGGCGGCTGCATGATGAGGAGGCCGCGCGCCTCGCCAAGCTCTCCGAGGCGGCCCGGTCGCTCCTCTCGCTGCAGCGCTCGACCGACCAGATGGAGGCGCAGATCAGCCAGATCACCGATCTCTACCACGTGACGAAGGAGACCTCGCGGGCGATGCACGTGAAGGAGCTCTTCGCCGCGTCGCTGGATATCGCGCCCCGCCTGCTCAGCGCCAGCGGCCTGCGCCTCATCGACCTCTCCGGCGAAGAGCCCCGCGTCCTGCGGGCCGCGCGCGGGGCGGACGGGCGCATGCGGGAGGAACAGGCCGACGGGCCGCTCGATGCGGAGCGCGCCATCATCCAGGAGGCGCTGGCGTCGGCCCCCCAGGCGGCGGGCGGGCGGACGGGGCCATCGGGCCTGGCCTGGGCGCCGCTGTGGCGTGAACAACACGCGGTGGGAGTGCTGGTCGCCGACGGGCTGCCGGATGACCAAATCCGGACGCTGACGATCGTCGCGAACCAGCTTTCGCTCCAGCTGGCCCGCGTCACGCTCTACCAGCGGGTGGAGTCGCTCGCCGTCACGGATGCGCTCACCGGCCTCTTCGTGCGCCGGCACTTCATGGAGCGCTCCAGGGAGGAGCTGACGCGCTCCAAGCGCCACGGCCTGGCCTGCTCGCTGCTCATGGTCGACCTCGACCACTTCAAGCAGAAGAACGACACGTACGGCCACCTGGTCGGCGACGTCGTCCTCCGCGACGTGGCGCGGCTGCTGGCGCACAACCTCCGCGAGGTGGACCTCATCGCCCGCTACGGCGGCGAAGAACTCGTGCTCATGCTCATCGAAACCGGGCCGGCGCAGGCGCTGCCGATCGCCCAGCGGCTCGCTCAGCTCGTCGCGGTGCACCCGATCCGCGCCTACGATGAGCTCCTGACGCAGACGGTCAGCATGGGGTTGGCCGCCTTCCCGGACCACGGCGACACGCTGGAAACGCTGATTGAGCGGGCGGACCAGGCGCTGTACGCGGCGAAGCAGGCGGGGAGGAATCGTGTCGTTGTGTACTCGGAAAAAACGCAGGGGGTGTAGCGTGTACCGTTTACCGTGTACCGTCAAGAGCGATGAATCAGGTTTTCACGGTACACCGTACACGGTTCACCCCGTACCACGGTGGACGCCCCGCCCGTCAGGGCGGGGAGGAATGGCGTGGTCGTCCCGAAGGGTCGTTCCAGAGGCCACGGCCGTTAGGCCGTGGTACGGGGTTCACGGTACACGCACGATGTGATGAGCGCGACGCCGTGGGCAGTTGGGGTGGATTTTGGCGGCACGACGGTGAAGGTGGGGCTGGTGACGCCCGCCGGCCGCGTGGCCGCGGTCCGCGTGCTCCCGACCGCGGAGCTCCGCCGTCCGGCGCAGTTCGCCGACGCGGTGAGCCAGGCGGTCCGGTCACTAGTCCAAGAACGCGGCCTGCGCATGAGCCGGATCGCGGGAGTCGGCATCGGCGCGCCCGGGCCGGTGGACGCGGCGCGCGGCGTCATCCACTCGATGGTGAACGTGCCGGGGTGGCGCGAGGTTCCGCTGGCGCGGCGGCTCGCGCGGCGGCTTCAGTGCCGGTGCGTCGTGGATAACGACGCCAACTGCTTTGCGCTGGCCGAGTGGCGCTTCGGCGCGGGACGTGGCGCCGATGACCTTATCTGCCTCACGCTCGGGACGGGCCTCGGCGGCGGACTGATCCTGGACGGCGCGCTCTACCGCGGAGCCTCGGGTGCTGCGGGGGAGCCCGGCCACATGGTCATCGACCCCCGCGGGCCGCGCTGCGGCTGCGGGCGGCGCGGGTGCCTGGAGGCGCTCGTGGGTACAGCGGCCATTGTGGCGCTCGGGCGGCCGGCCCTTCGGCGATCGGCCCACCTGCGGCGGCTGGTTCGCGCGCACGGTGGACGGTTGATGCCCCGTCTGATTGGCCGGGCGGCTCGCGCGGGGGACCCGCACGCGCGGGCGGTCTGGGCCGAGATCGGGGCGCGCCTTGGCGTCGGCGTGGCGAACCTCGTGAACCTGTGCAACCCCGAGCGCGTGGTGATCGGCGGCGGGATCGCGAATAACTGGTCGCTGTTCGCGCCGGCGATGCGCGTGACCGTGCGCCGCGAGGCGATGGCGGGGAGCGCGCGCGCGGTCCGGATCGTGCGCGCCCGGCTCGGAGACTACGCTGGCATTGTCGGAGCGGCTGTGCTAGTTTGGGAAGACCGTTAGGTCCGTTATGCCGGTTGCGCCCGTTGAGCCGGTTGGCAGTCCGTGCGAACGGGCTCAACGGGCCTAACGGGCTCAACGGGCCAACGAGACGGAGTCCCGAATGAAAATCTTCCTGGATTCGGCGAATCTCGCGGAGATCCGCGAGGCGGTGAGTTGGGGCGCCATCGACGGGGTCACCACCAACCCGAGCCTGGTCGCCAAGGAGGGGTGCCGCTTCTTCCCGCTCCTGAAGGAGATTTGCGAAACGGTGAATGGCCCCGTGAGCATGGAGACGATCTCCCGCGACGCGGCCGGGATGGTGGACGAGGGGCGCGCGTTTGCGAAACTCCACCCGCACATCGTCGTGAAATGCCCGCTGACCCAGGAGGGACTGGCGGCGACGCGCCGGCTCTCGAAGGAGCAGATCCGCGTCAACGTCACCCTCTGCTTCTCCCCCTCGCAAGCACTCCTCGCGGCCAAGGCGGGTGCGGCCTACGTCTCGCCCTTCGTCGGCCGGCTGGACGACATCAGCGCCGACGGCATGGGGCTCATCCGGGACATCAAGACGATCTACGCGAACTACGCCTTCTCCACCCAGATCCTGGTGGCGAGCGTCCGCCACCCGCTCCATGTCGTCGAGGCAGCGCGGCTCGGCGCCGACGCGGCGACGATGCCCTTCGCCGTCCTCCAGTCGCTGGTCAAGCATCCGCTGACCGAGGCCGGCCTTGAGCGCTTCCTCAAAGACTGGGAGAAGCTGCCTCCCGAGGCGAAGGCGTGGAAGTCTTCCAGCGCCGTCTCCGACACCGCCGCCGAAGCGCGCGGACGCCAGCGTATCAACCGTTAACGACGCCATCTCCGTGAGCACCGAGACCGCCTCCGCTTCCAACACGGGACGTCCTGCCGCCCGCGCGGCCCGCGCCGCGTTCCTCAGTTGTCTCACCGCCTGGATGCTGCTCGCTCCGAGCGGCGTCACGCTGGCCGGCGCGCCCGGCGAGGCGCGCGCCGCGGAAGCGGCGGTACAGGCCGATCCGGAGCTCGCCGAGCGCGTGCGGCGCCAGTGGGACGACGTCCGCGCAGCGCTGCGGCGGGGAGACTACGCCGCGGCACAGCGGTCGCTCGATCTCATCCGCGGGCTCGCCCCCGATGATCCCGACCTGCCGCTCTATCAGTTGCTGCTTCGCGCCCGCGACGAGTCGCCCTCGCCGTTCGCCCGGATGACTCCGGATGACCTGGCGTCGTTGAAGCGGCGGCTGGACGAAGAGGAGCGCGGCCGGCGGAGGAACGCCGCGCAGCTCAAGGCGCTCGACCGGCAGGCGGCGAAGGAACGGGCGAAGTGGGACCAAGAATCGAAGCGGCTGCAGCGCGCCCGCCCCCCCGGCCCGCCCACAACTCAGGCCGGGGGGGAGGCCGAACAGGACGCCAAGCGCAAGCAGCGCGCCCGCCAGATCACTCCTGCCCCGAGTCCTGCCGGGGTGCTGGCCGAAGCCGAAGTTCCGGCCCGAGCGGTGACGGCGGCACCGGCCGGCGTCTCGCCCTCGGAGGAAACCCCGGAGCGGCCGGCTCCGGGAGCCGCCCTAGGAGCGGTGCGCCCGGCCGTCCCATCCGGTCCCGCAACCCCCGGGTCGGTTCAGCTGGCTCCCGTGACGGTTGAGACGGCCGCGCGCGCGCGGCCGACGGCGGGCGCCGTCCAGATCAACGCGAACCAGATAAGCGTCTCACCCGACCGGAAGATCGCCGTGGCCGAAGGGAACGTCGAGGTGATTTTTGAGAACGCCGTCCTCACCTGCGACCACGTCACCCTCTTCACCGACACGAAGGACGTGTACGCGGAGGGTCGCGTGCGCCTCGAGGAGGGGACCCAGGTCTCCCGCGGCGAGCTGGTCCATTACAACCTCGAAACGAAGAAAGGCCGCTTCCTCCAGGGCACCGTCTCGACGCCGCCCTGGCACCAGCACGGCCGCAGCGTCGAGCACATCGCCGAAGGCGTCTACCGGGTCACCCCGGGCTACGTCACCTCCTGCGAGCTGGAGCCGCCGCACTTCCGGTTCGCCGGCCGCCGCGCGACCGTCTTCGCGGATGACAAGCTTGTGCGTGTGCAGAACGCGGCGCTGTTTGTCGAACAGATCCCGTTCCTCTATCTTCCCTGGATCTCCGTCGCGGACCGGAAGTCGCCCTTCTTCCTCATCCCCGGCAAGCGCAAGCCGTGGGGCGAGTTCGCGCTCATGGGCTACCGCTACGAGCTGCCGGGCATCCTCGGCCTCAGCCAGAAAGGCGCCGCCAGGCTGGACTGGCGGCGCAGCTTCGGATGGGGCATGGGACTGGACCACGAAATCGCGTCGGAGGCGTTCGGCAAGGGACTGCTGAAGCTCTACTACAACGCTGTCGGCGACCGCACAACGGTGGACACCGCGCGGCCGAAGGGCGCCGACGGCCAGCGCTACCGGCTGCTGTGGCGGCACCGCTGGCAGCCCATGCCGGACACGACGGTCATCACCGACCTCCAGAAGTACAGCGACGTGAACTTCCGCAAGGACTTCCTGTTCCGGGAGGAGTTCACCGAAGACGACGCGTCGGAAAGTTTCGTCTCGGTGGTGAAAAACACCCCCGAGTTTACCGTCACCGGCTTAGTGAAGCGTCGGCTCAACCGTTTTCAGAGCGTCACGGAAGCGCTCCCGGAGCTGACCGTGTCGGCGCGTCCGCAGCAGATCGGGCAGACGCCGCTCTTCTCGGAAAGCCAGATTGATTTCGCCAACTTCAACGCGAAGACCGCCCATTCAGAGACCGACACGGATGCCGTCCGGGTCGATTGGTTCCAGCAGCTGAGCTACGCGCTGAACTGGTTCCGCCCGATTGCGCTCACCCCCAAGGTCGGCATCCGTCAGACGTACTACACCAAGGATAAGCAGGGAGGGATTGAGCGGCCGCAAGGGAAGCGAGACGTCATCAGCGGCCAGGCATCCGCGGGGGCCGACGCCAGCCTGAAGCTGTTCCGGATCTTTCCCGTCACGACGAAGATGCTGGGGCTGGACATCAACTGGCTGCGGCACGTCCTCACCCCCACCGTGGCGTACTCCTACGTCCACCGTCCGACGGTGCCGAACGACCTGCTGAACTTCGCCGTGGCCGCCAGCCCGACGAACCAGCTGGCCTTCTCTCTCGAGAATAAGCTCCAAACGAAGCGCAGGATGGGGGATGGAAAGATGCGCGCGGTTGATGTGGTGCGGTTCATCACCTCCGTGCCCTACACGTTCCGCGGGACGCAGAACAAGCAGGGTGGGCGGCTGGGAGATGTGTCCTTCGACTTGGAGTGCTATCCGTGGTCGTGGCTCCGCCTCGAGTCGGTATGGAGCGTCCCCAGCCATTTCCTGCCAGGCTCGCGGGATGCCCGGATCCCCTCCTGGAGCCTCGACCTCGTCGCGGTCGGCGGACAGGAAGCCCCGCAGGCGCAATACGCCTCCGACATCCAGGCCCCGACGCCCCGCCCGTTCCAAGCGGGAGCGGTGGGCGGCCTCCAGATGCTCCCCCAGGGCCAGTGGTACCTGGGGCTGGGCCACCGCTACTCGCAGAACGACAAGACCGAGGAGGTCATCCAGTTCGACTGGCGGCTCACCGAGAAGTGGCAGATCGGGACGTTCCACCGCTTCACAGTGAAAGAAGTCGTTAACAGGGCCAAGCGGTTCCACAACCTGCGGGAGTACCAGTACACGCTCCGCCGGGACCTTCACGACTGGGTCGCCGAGCTCGTGTACCGCGTGGACCGCGAGTTCGGAGAGGAGCTGTTCTTCACGCTGACGCTCAAGGCGTTTCCCGATCTACCGATCGAAACCGAGACATCCTACCACCAACCCAAGCTCGGCTCCCAAAGCAGCCCGTTCTCTCCCATCCGCACGTCCATCCGCACGCCCTGATCGCAAAGTACCAGGTACTTTTCCCCGCACAAAAAGTACCTGGTGCTTGTGAGCGCTTTTGACTATAATTGGAGTTCCCATTCCGTCGTCTGAGGAGCCAGCATATGGAGATTAGCGTAGTTGGGGCCGGCCACGTCGGGTTGGTGACGGGTGCCTGCTTCGCGGACCTCGGCCACTCCGTGGTCGTGGTGGATAATGACGCCAAGCGGATCACCAACCTCAGGAAGGGCGTCATGCCCTACTACGAGCCCGGCCTGGAGGAACTGGTGGCCCGGGGGGTGCGGGAGAAACGGTTGACGTTCACCACGTCGCTCAAGGAAGGGGTCGCACAGTCCACCATCATCTTCATCGCCGTCGGCACTCCGCAGAAGGCGACGGGCGAGGCGGACCTCGCCTACGTCGAGATCGTCGCCCGGTCCATCGCGGAATGCCTCCCCGGCTACCGGCTCGTGGTGGAGAAGTCCACCGTGCCGGTGCAGACCGGGAAGTGGGTCGCCCACACGATCAAGACCTACCTGAAGAAGAAACAGTCCTTCGACGTGGCCTCCAACCCCGAGTTTCTGCGCGAAGGCACCGCCATCCAGGACTTCATGAAGCCCGACCGCGTCGTGCTCGGCGTGGAATCCGCCCGCGCGAAGGCCCTGCTCGTCGAGCTCTACAAGCCGCTCGGGGTTCCCATCGTCGTGACCGACATCAACAGCGCCGAGCTCATCAAGCACGCCTCCAATTCCTTCTTGTCCATGAAGATCTCCTTTATCAACGCGGTGTCCCAGATTTGCGAGCGCGTGGGTGCTGACGTGGCGCAGGTGGCCGACGGGATGGGCCTGGACCCGCGCATCGGCCGCTCGTTCCTCAATGCGGGGGCGGGTTTCGGCGGCTTCTGCTTCCCGAAAGATTTGGAAGCGTTCATCAAAATCGCCGAGCAGCTCGGCTACGACTTCGAGCTCCTGAAGGCGGTGCGCAACGTCAATGAGCAGCAGAAGCGCGTCTTCGCGGCGAAAATCCAGCGCGCCCTCTGGGTGGTGAAGGGCAAGACGATTGCGGTGCTGGGCCTGGCGTTCAAGCCGAACACCGACGACATGCGCTACGCGCCGGCCATCGACGTCATCGAGTACCTGCAGGGCGAGGGCGCCGCCATCCGGGCCTTCGACCCGCAGGCCATGAAGGAGGCGGCGCGCCTGCTGCCGAAGGTCACGCTGTGCAAGGATCCTTACGACGCCGCGCGGGGGGCGGACTGCCTCGCGGTCCTGACCGAGTGGAACGAGTTCAAGGAGCTCGACTTCAAGCGGCTCAAGAAGCTCCTGCGCCAGCCGCTGGTCGTCGATGGGCGGAACATCTACGATCCGGCGCGCATGCGCGCGCTGGGCTTCCGGTACCACGGCATCGGGCGGGGCAAGGACGACTCGGGAGCCGGGGAGTAAGGATGGCGCCGACCCGGACCGCCGCCGGCCGTTCACCCCGTACCACGGAAGCCCCGCCTGTCAAGGCGGGGAGGAAGTGGCAATCGACCCCGAAGGGTATTTTCGGAAGCCACGGGCGTAAGCCCGTGGTACGGGGTTCGCCCATCGCCGGAGTCCCCCGCGGGGATCGGGAGAGCCGCTCCGCGCGTCCGGAGGTCCCGGCCCCGGCCTCGCGGACGGCGGGGAAGCCGCTCATTCAGGGGCTGCGGACCAAAGCGCTGCGCGTGGTGCCGGACGAGCGCGGCCGTCTCTTCGAGATGCTGCGGCAGGATGACGAGCTGTTCCTGAAGTTCGGGCAGGCGTACTGCACGACCGTGAACGCCGGCGTGGTGAAGGGCTGGCACTATCACAAGAAACAGCAGGACAACTTCGTCTGCGTCAGCGGCATGATCAAGCTGGTGGCGTACGACAGCCGGCCGGACTCGCCGACCAAGGGCCTCCTCAACGAATTCTTTATCGGCGTCCACCATCCGCTGCTCGTGCAGATCCCGCCGGGCGTCTACCACGGCTTCAAAGGGCTCACCGACCCGGAGGCGATCGTCATCAACCTCTCGACCGAGCCCTACGACCATCAGCAGCCCGACGAGTACCGCCTGCCGCCGCACACGAGCGAGATCCCCTATGACTGGAACCACAAGGATGGGTGATCGGCGTTGGGACGTGCGATGAAGGGCGTCGTCCTGGCGGGCGGGCTGGGCAAGCGGCTGGAGCCGCTCACGCGCATCACGAACAAGCACCTGCTGCCCATCTACGACCGCCCGATGATCTTCTATCCGCTCCAGACGCTGGTCGAGGCCGGGCTGACCGAGATCCTCCTGGTGACCGGCGGCAATAATGCGGGGGATTTCCTCCGGCTGCTCGGCAACGGCCGGGAGCTCGGCCTCAAGCACCTGCACTACACCTACCAGCGCGGCGAGGGCGGCATCGCGGAGGCGCTGGACCTGGCGGAAGATTTCGCCGCCGGCGAGCCCATCGTGGTCATTCTCGGCGACAACCTGGTCGAACGTTCGATCCATCCCTATGTGGAACGCTTCGCCGCCCAGGGCTCGGGCGCCAAGATCCTCCTCAAGGAGGTGGACGACCCCTGGCGCTTCGGCGTCCCCGATCTGCAGGGGGACCGCATCGCGGGCATCGAGGAGAAGCCGCGGCATCCGAAGTCCCCGTACGCCGTCACCGGCATCTACATGTACGACGCGCAGGTGTTCGGCATCATCAAGACGCTGAAACCCTCGGGCCGCGGCGAGCTGGAGATCACCGATGTCAACAATGCGTACATCGCGCGCGGGCAGATGACCTACGACATCCTCGAGGGCTGGTGGACCGACGCGGGGCTGCCGGAGACCCTCTACCGCGCGACGACCCTGATGCGTGAACGTCGGCTCAAGGAGGGTGGAGCATCGGCCGAGCCGGTCATGCTGGTCAAGCATCCATGACCGCCACACCCCGCACGAGCCTGTTGGTCACCGGGGGTGCCGGCTTCATCGGTTCCCATTTCGTTCGTTCCTGGCTGGCGACGCATCCGGCCGATACCGTCGTGACCTTCGATCTTCTGACGTATGCCGGCTCACGCGACCGACTGGCTGCTCTTAAGGCCGACACCCGTCATCGGTTCATCCAGGGAGATATCTGCGACGCGGCCGCCGTGCGCCGCGCGATCAGTGGCTGCCGGCTCGTCGTGCATTGCGCCGCCGAAACCCACGTCGATCGCTCCATCACGGATGCGGCCCCATTTCTGCGCACCAACGTCGAGGGGACCTACACGCTTCTGCAAGAAGCGCGTACGGCGGGGGTCAGCCGGTTCCTCCATGTCAGCACCGATGAAGTCTACGGGCCGGTGGAGCGCGGGGCGGTGGATGAGCAGGCCCCGCTGTCGCCCCGCAGCCCGTACGCGGCCAGCAAGGCGGCCGGCGATCTGTTAGCGCAGTCCTTCCGGGACACCTTCGGGTTTCCGGTCATCGTGGCGCGCCCGACGAACATTTACGGGCCGGGGCAGTTCCCGGAGAAGTTTATCCCGCTGTGCATCACGAATGCGTGCGCGGGCGTGCCCGTGCCGATCTACGGCGACGGACAGCAGCGACGCGCCTGGCTCTTCGTGGACGATGCGTGCGACGCGCTGCGCATCCTCGTCGAGCGCGGGACGGCTGGCGAGGTGTACAACGTGGCCAGCGGCGACGAGCGGGCGAATCTAGACACCGCCGCAATGGTCCTGGCCAAGCTCGGCCGGCCGCAAGAGCTCTTGCAGCGCGTGGCGGACCGCCCGGGCCATGACCGCCGCTACGCCATGGACGACGCAAAGCTGCGCGCCCTCGGCTGGCAGCCGCAGACGCCGTTTGCGCAGGGGCTGGAAGCGACGATCGACTGGTACCGCGCCAACGAGGCGTGGTGGAAACCGCTGACGCAGACGCTCCGTGAAGACGCTTATCACTGGCTCAACCGGACTCCTGGGCCACTCGCTCATC
This sequence comes from Omnitrophica WOR_2 bacterium RIFCSPHIGHO2_02_FULL_67_20, assembly GCA_001805695.1. GTDB lineage: Bacteria > Omnitrophota > Gorgyraeia > Aquiviventales > Aquiviventaceae > 2-02-FULL-67-20. The sequence goes on from MHGT01000036.1 coordinate 29,500, forward strand.
CGGCGCCTCGTCGCGTTGGGTGAAGTGACGGGGCTCTCCCGGCATGCGCCGTCCGGGTCTGTTTCGGGGCGGCATGTCGTCTGCGACCTGCTCGATGCGCAGCGGACCGCCACTGTGATCCGGGACTGCCGGCCGGACGTGGTCATCCACGCGCAGGCGCTGTCAGACGTGGATGCGTGCGAGCGGGAGCCCGCGCTCGCGGACGCCCTGAATGTCACGGCGATCCGGCACGTGCTCCGGGCCCTCGAGGGGACCGGGGCCCTCGTCGTCTACGTCAGCACCGACTACGTGTTCGACGGGACGAAGGCGGCGCCGTATGATGAACGGGACGAGCCCCGGCCCATCAGCGTCTACGGGCGGTCAAAGCTTGCGGGGGAGCGGGCGGCGCTGGCGGCGCCGCGTTCGATCGTCGTGCGGACGAGCACGCTCTTCGGACCCGGCCGGATGAGTTTCTGCGACCACGTCGTCAAGCAGCTCACGGCCGGCGAACCGGTACAAGCGTTCACCGACCAGGTCACGTCGCCGACGTACAGCGAGGATCTCGCCGACGGCCTGGCGCAGCTGAGCCAGACTGTCCGGGACTCGTGGAGCGAGCAGGGGCCGCGCGTGTTCCACGTCGCCAGTGCGGGCAGCTGCAGCCGGGTGGAATTCGCGAGGCGCGTGGCGGATTTGCTCGGGGCGCCCCGCACACTCGTTTGCGGGATCCCGATGGCCCAGCAGCGCCGCCCGGCGCTGCGGCCGGCGTACTCGGCGCTCACAACCGTGCACAAGAATCAGGCAATGGGGAGGATGCTACGACCATGGGACGAAGCGCTCGCGGCCTATCTGCGTCAGCGCCGCTAGCTCGGCTAGCCAAGCGCATTACCGCCCGGACGGCGCGCGTCGGCGTCATCGGGCTCGGTTACGTCGGTCTGCCGCTCGCCGTCGAGTTCGCGAAAGAAGGGTTCACCGTCACAGGGATTGACCTCGACGCCGCGCGGGTCCGGAGGGTCAACCGCGGGCGCTCCTATATTCTCGACGTGCCGAGCGACGATCTCCGGAAGCTGCGCCGCGCGCGGCGGCTCTCGGCGACCTCCTCGTTCGATGTGCTCGCCAAGCAGGACGCGATCATCATCTGCGTCCCCACGCCGCTGCGCAAGACCCGTGAGCCGGACATGTCATTCATTATCTCCGCGACGAATGAGATCGCCCGCCGGGCGCGCCGGGGCCAGCTCATCGTGCTGGAAAGCACGACGTATCCGGGGACGACGGACGAGGTGGTCCGACCAGCGATCGAGGCGCGCGGTCTCACGGTCGGGAAGGACGTCTGCCTCGCCTTCTCGCCCGAGCGGATCGACCCGGGCAATGCGGTGTACACGACGCGCACGATTCCGAAGGTGATCGGCGGCACGACGCCGCTGTGCACGAAGCTGGCCGCGGCCCTCTACGGCTCGGCGATCCACCGGACGGTGCCGGTCTCCTCCTCGCGGGTGGCCGAGATGGTCAAGCTGCTGGAGAACACCTTCCGCGCCGTCAACATCGGCCTCGTCAACGAGATGGCGCTCATCTGCGACCGCCTCGGCATCGACGTCTGGGAGGTGATCGAGGCGGCGCGGACCAAGCCGTTCGGGTTCATGCCGTTCTACCCGGGCCCCGGCATCGGCGGCCACTGCATCCCCTCCGACCCCATCTACCTTGCCTGGAAGGTGCGCGTCCACGGTTTCGAGGCGCGCTTCATCGACCTCGCCTCGCAAATCAACGGGGCGATGCCGGAGTACGTCGTCGAGAAAGTCGGGAAGGTGCTGAACGACCGGCGCACGGCGCTCAAGGGCGCTCGGGTGCTGCTCCTGGGCCTGGCGTACAAGAAAGACGTGGGCGATTTGCGCGATTCGCCGGCCTTCGATGTCGCGCGGCTCCTCGCGGAGCGTGGGGCCGTCATCGCCTACCACGATCCGTTCGTCCCATCGGCGGAGCTGAATGGCGCGCGGTACCGCTCGACGCCGCTCACCGCCGCCGCCCTGCGGCGGAGCGACTGCGTCGTCCTGCTCACGAACCACTCGTCGGTGGACTATGCCTTCGTGCTGCGCAAGGCGCCGGTCATCGTGGACACGCGCAACCAGTACGGCAGCCTCGGGCGGTCCTCCGCGAAGGTCGTGAAATTGTAAGAGCGCTGCTCGGAGCATGAACAGAGCAGGTGGACGAATGGCCGGACGGACGGCGGGCGCACATTGCCTGTTCTGTGGACGGTTGATGGCGGCACGGTCCGGCCGACCGGCGCTGCGGTGCCGCGGCTGCGGGGCGCACTTTGCGGCTACGTGGGATCAGGCAGGCTGCTTGACCGGCCTACGGATCGAATCCTGCGGGGCAAGGCCGTGCTGCCGGGATGCTGCTCCAGCAGGCGGACGCAGGCAACGGAAGCGCGTGGAGGGTTGATGGCGCGATATCTTGTGACAGGCGGGGCGGGGTTCATCGGCTCGCATGTTGTGGACCGGCTGCTCGCCGACGGCCACCAGGTGCGCGTGCTGGACGACCTCTCCTCCGGCCGGCGGGAGAACCTCGCGCAGGCGGGCAAGCGCGTCGAGTTCATCCAGGCGGACATCCGCGACCGCGCCGCGATGGGCAAGGCGTGCAAGGGTATTACGCGCATCATCCACGCCGCCGCCTGGCGCAGCGTCCCGAAGTCCATGGCCGATCCCTACGGCTACACCGACGTCAACGTCCTCGCCACGGTGAACCTCCTCGAAACGGCGGTGAAGGAGAAGGTGAAGCGGGTCGTGTGCGTCTCGTCCAGCTCGGTCTACGGCGATGCGACGAAGATGCCGCTGCGCGAGGACGCCCCGACTCTTCCGATCTCCCCCTATGCGGCCTCGAAGCTGGCCGACGAGCTCTTCTGCGGCCTCTTCCACCGCGCCTTCGGGCTCGAGACGGTCGCCGTGCGGTACTTCAACGTCTTCGGCCCCCGGCAGAGCCTGGAGAACGAGTACGCGGTGGTGATCCCGAAGTTCATCGTCTGTCTCCTCCGCAAGGAATCGCCGCCGATCTACGGCGATGGCACGCAGTCGCGCGACTTCACCTACGTGGATAACGTGGTCGAGGGCACCATCGCGGCCTCCCAGGTTCCCGGCGTCAGCGGCGAGGTGTTCAACGTGGCGCTCGGCGAGGAGCACACGGTGCTCCATCTCCTGGAGGAGCTGAACTCGATCATGAGCCTCTCCATCAAGCCGGCCTTCAAGCCCCCGCGAGCCGGCGACGTCAAGCGCACCTTCGCCGATTCCTCCAAGGCCGAGCGGCTGCTCAAGTGGAAGGGGCGCATCAGCTTCTCCGAGGGGCTGCGCCGCACCGTCGACTGGTTCCGGGCGCACCCGCCGAAAGCGTAGTGCGTTGGGCCCGTTGTGCCGGTTGAGCCTGTTGGAAGGTTGAATACCCTCTCACCAAACGGGCCTAACGGACAAAACCGGCCTAACGGGTCAAACCCGCAGATGCCCACCATTCCGCTCATCGATTTGAAGGCGCAATACCGCGCCATCAAGCCCGAGATTGACCGCGCGATCCAGCGGGTGCTCGAGAGCGGTCAGTTCATCTTGGGGCCGGAGATCGAGGCGCTGGAAGGGGAGTTGGCCGCGTACTGCGGGGTACCGCACGCCGTGGGGGTGGCCTCCGGGACCGACGCGCTGGCACTGGCGCTGCGGGCCAGCGGGATCGGTCCGGGCCATGAAGTCATCACGTCGGCCTTCAGCTTCGTCGCCACGGCTGAAGCGATCGTCGCCGTCGGGGCCGTCCCGGTGTTCGTGGACATCGATCCGGTCACCTGCACGCTCGATCCCGCCAAGCTTCCCCACGCGATTTCTGCCCGGACGAAAGCGATCCTGCCGGTGCACCTCTACGGGCATCCCGCCCGGATGGAGGCGATCACGACGCTGGCGCAGACGCATCGCCTGACGGTGATCGAGGACTGCGCCCAGGCGATTGGCGCGCGCGCTGATGGACGGTCCGTCGGCTCGTTCGGCCAGGCTGGGGCGATTAGCTTCTATCCCACCAAGAATCTCGGGGGCTACGGCGACGGCGGAATGGTGGTGACCCGCGACGCCAAGGTGGCGGAGCAGGTGCGGCTCCTGCGCGCGCACGGCAGCCGCGAGCGCTACCGCCACCTCGTCCTCGGAACGAACAGCCGGCTGGATGAGCTCCAGGCCGCTGTGCTGCGGGTCAAGCTGCGCCACCTCGAGCGCTGGACCGAGGCTCGGCGGCGGCACGCCGCGGCCTACGGCGACGCATTCCGGCGTCATCATCTGGACGACATCGTGCTCCCGCAAGAGCTGCCCGGCTCCCGGCACGTCTACCACCTCTATCCCATTCGTGTCGCGGAGCGCGATCGGGTCGCCGCAGCCCTCGCGCGGCAGGGCATCGAGACGCAAGTCGCCTACCCGTCCAGCCTCCCCGCACAGCCGGCGCTGCAACCGTACGCGCCGCAGAGTCCTCCGTGTCCGGTTTCTGACGCGGTCGCCAAGGACATCCTCGCGCTGCCGATCTACCCTGAGCTGACCCCGGAGACGATCGAGCAGGTCGTCCTGCAGATCGCGCGGATGCGCGTCCATTCGTGAACTGTCGACCCGCTCACCAGTCTCTCCTTCCGTCACGAGCCTGTTGCGATGCCCGCCTGTGACGTGACCGTAGTCGGAGGCGGGATCGTCGGCCTGGCCACGGCGATGGTCTGGGAGCAGCGGTTCCCTGGCGCCAAGCTCATCGTGCTGGAGAAGGAGCCGGCGGTCGGGGCCCACCAGACCGGCCACAACAGCGGCGTCATTCACTCCGGGCTCTACTACCGTCCCGGATCGCTCAAGGCCCAGACCTGTGTCACCGGGGCGCGCCTGATGGCGGAGTTTTGCCAGGCGAACCGGATCCCCTACCGTCTCTGCGGGAAGCTCGTCGTGGCCACGGAGGCATCGGAGCTGGCCGCGCTCGAGCGGTTGTATCAGCAGGGGCTGGCCAATGGGGTCCCGGGCCTTGGGATGATCGGGCCGGAGCGTCTCCGGGAGCTGGAGCCGCATGCCAGAGGGCTCAAGGCGATCCACGTGCCCAGCGCCGGGATCGTGGACTATGCGGCAGTCGCCCGCGCATTCGCCCGGATCATTGGGGCGCAGGGCGGGGAGATCCGAACGAGCAGCCGGGTCTTGCGGCTCATGAGACGGGAAGGGAGCTGGCTGGCGGAGACGACGACAGGGGAGGTTCGCTCACGCGCCCTGATCACCTGCGGCGGGTTGCACGCCGACCGGCTCGCGGCGATGGCGGGCGGAAGACGCGAGCTGCGGATCGTGCCGTTTCGCGGAGAGTACTACGCATTGCTTCCTGAGCGCTGCTTCCTCGTGCAGGGGATGCTCTATCCCGTGCCCAACCCGGCGTTGCCGTTTCTCGGCGTCCATTTCACCCGGACGATCACTGGCGGCGTGCACGCGGGCCCGAACGCGGTCCTGGCGCTGGCGCGGGAAGGGTATCGGAAGGCCGACATCAATCTGCGCGATCTCCTCGACCTCGCGACCCATCCCGGATTTTGGCGTATGGCACGGACCTACTGGCGGGTCGGTCTTGAGGAGAGCTATCGCTCTTGGAGCAAACGGGCCTTTGTCCGCACCCTGCAGCGGCTCGTGCCGGAGATCCGGCCCGCCGACATGGGAGCAGGCGGCAGCGGGGTGCGCGCGCAGGCGGTCGATTCGGCCGGCGCGCTCGTCGATGATTTCAACATCGTTCAGAGCGAGCACGCGATCCATGTCCGCAACGTGCCCTCGCCGGCCGCCACCGCCTCGATCCGCCTCGGGCAGCACATCGCTGACCTCGCGGCCTCCTCGTTCACAACATGAACACGCTTGACTACGGGCTGAAAGTTAGCTAAAGTATGTCAATATTTCCTACAGTTTTATAGCCAGCTTTCTCACCACTGGAATCCGCGTTGACGAAGCGTTCCCTGACCCCTAAGCAGCAAACTGTGCTCGACTTCATCCAGCGCTTCTACGCCGAACACCGCCAGTCTCCCCTCATCCGAGAGATCCAAGCCGGTTGTCAGGTCGCCTCCTACAAGTCGGCGTTAGACCGCCTCACGGCCCTCGAGCGCAAGGGCTACCTCAAGCGCCTCCCCAACAAACACCGGGGCATCAGGCTCGTCCGGCGCTTCGCGGAGCCCCAGGCGCAGCCGGGCAGCGCGCCCTCAGTGCTCGAAGGAGTGGCCTGATGCGCGTCCTCCTCACCGGAGGGGCCGGGTTCACCCCGCACCACCCCTCCTTGGCAGGATGGACGGTACAGGCCTGCTCGACACGGTGGGAGACCCCGCGATGGGTATGAGGGTTTTGATCACGGGGGGTGCGGGGTTCATCGGTTCCCATCTGTGCGACCGGTTCCTCGCCGAGGGCCACACCGTCATCTGCGTAGACAATTTTCTCACCGGCGCTGAGGCGAACATCGCCCATCTGCGCTCCAAATCGTCATTCCAGTTCATCCGGCATGACATCTCGAAGTCCCTCGAAGTGGAGGGGGTAATTGACCTCATCCTCCATTTCGCCTCTCCCGCCAGCCCCATTGACTACCTGAAGCTTCCCATCCAGACCCTGAAGGTGGGCTCCATCGGGACGATGAATGCTCTCGGGATCGCGAAGGCCAAGCGGGCGCGGTTTCTCTTGGCCTCGACGTCGGAGGTCTACGGCGATCCGGATGTGCACCCACAGGTCGAGACCTACTGGGGGCATGTCAACCCCATCGGCCCACGGGGGGTCTACGACGAAGCGAAGCGGTTTGCGGAAGCCATGACCATGGCCTACCACCGCGCGCATGGCGTGGACACGCGCATCGTGCGCATCTTCAACACCTACGGGCCGAGGATGCGCGCCAACGATGGCCGAGCGATCCCGGCCTTCATCAGCCAGGCACTCCGCCAAGAGCCCATCACCGCGTTCGGGGACGGCTCCCAGACGCGGTCGTTCTGTTATGTGGATGACCTGATCGAAGGGATCGTGCGGCTCTCCCGCTGCGCCTACCACGACCCGGTTAATCTCGGCAATCCCGAAGAATACACCATCCTCCAGCTCGCCGAGAAGATCATCGAGCTGACCAAGAGCCAGAGCCGGGTGGAGCTGCATCCGCTGCCGCAGGACGATCCCAAGCAGCGCTGCCCCAACATCAGCCTCGCGAAGCGGCTCCTCAACTGGAAGCCGCAGACCCCGCTGACAGATGGTCTGCGCAAGACCATCCCCTGGTTTGCCGAGCAGCTCAAGCGGTTTCCCGCGACATGAACGCTCCCGCGCGCGACGAGATGCTGCCACGCCCGGAACGCCGGGGTCCCGTTGCCGCCCACTTCCCGGACATGCGGCTTCTCCATGAAGTCACCAAGAGCCCCCAGGTGACCCAGCGCGATCTCTCCCGGCGCATCGGCATGGCCCTCGGGTTGACCAACCTCATCCTGCGCCGGCTCATTAACAAGGGGTTCATCAAGATCGTGAACGTCGAGAAAAGCCGGATCCGCTACCTCGTGACTCCGAAAGGGATGATGGAGAAGGCCCGGCTGACGCACGAGTACATCGAGTACTCGCTGTTATTTTATCGGAGCATCCGGGAGTTCCTGACGGAGCATTTCGCCCGCCTGGCGCAGGAGGGGCATCGCCGCGTGCTCCTCTGCGGGACGGGGGAGCTGGCCGAGATCGCGTGGTTGACCATGCAGCAGGTGGGACTGGAGCTTGTGGGCGTGATTGATGAGGCGCCCACCAGCAAACCCTTCTTGGGACGCCAGGTGCACAGCCTCGGCTATGCGGCGGAGGCTGAGTGTGACCGCATCGTCATCGCGTCGCTCGCTCCCCACCAGGCGCTGCTGAATCAGCTGGCATCGGTGGGGATCGAGGCGGAGCGGTGTCTGCTGGTCCCACAGCCGGGGAAGCCGCTCCCGCCCCTCGCACGCGATGCGGCGTCGCGTCCCCCCTCAACGGTTCACTGGGAAGAGGAGCAGTCCCCCACCCCCACCGCGGCCCCCTCTGGCACAGAGACCGCATGACACGCGCGCTGGTCACGGGCGGAGCAGGATTCATCGGCAGTCACCTGGTCGAGCGGCTGCTCGCCGACGGCCACACCGTGACGGTGCTGGATGACTATTCCTCCGGCGGACCGCGCAACCTCGCGCACCTCGTGCCCCACCCACGGCTCACGGTGCATCAGCAGGATGTCGCCGATGAGGCCGCCGTCGCGCCCTTCTTCCGCGGCGTGGACTGGGTCTTTCATCTGGCCGCCCTCGCCGACATCGTGCCCTCCATCCAGCACCCCCTGCGCTACCACCACGCCAACGTGGACGGGACCATCAGTGTGCTGGAGGCCTCGCGCGCGGCAGGGGTCAAGCGGGTCGTGTACACCGCGTCCTCCTCCTGCTACGGGATCCCGGACGTCGTTCCGACGCCGGAGGAGGCCCCCATCCGGCCGATGTACCCCTATGCGCTGACGAAGTACCTCGGCGAAGAATATGCGCGGCACTGGGCCAAGGTGTACAAGCTGCCCTGCGTGTCGCTGAGGCTCTTCAACGTCTACGGGCCGCGGGCGCGCACCTCCGGCGCCTACGGGGCCGTCTTTGGAGTCTTCCTCGCGCAGAAGCTCTCCGGCAAGCCGTTCACCGTCGTCGGAGACGGGTCGCAGACGAGGGATTTCACGTTCGTGACCGACGTCGTGGAAGCGTTCCTCCGGGCCGCCGCGTCGGAGGTGGCCGGCGAGGTGCTGAACGTCGGGTCGGGGGACACCTACCCCATCATGAGCCTGGTGGAGCGGCTGGGCGGGGGAACCATCGTCCACCTGCCGAAGCGGCCCGGGGAACCGGACTGCACGTTCGCGGACATCACGAAGATCCGTCGCCTGCTGGGATGGAACCCGCGGGTGACGTTTGACGAAGGAGTGCGCCGGATGCTGGAACATCTCGACGAGTGGAAGGAAGCGCCGGTCTGGACGCCGGAGTCGATCGCGCAGGCGACCCGGGAATGGTTCCAGTACCTGACCCCTGAACGGGCGGCCTCATGAGCGAGCAGGCGGCCGTCGCAACCGGATCCAGCGCCTCCGCGCGATCCGGCAAGATCAGGACGTTGAGCGAGCTCGAACGGATTCTGCAGGAGGCGCGCTCGGCAGGCCAGCGCATCACCCTCTGCCACGGCGTGTTCGACATCGTCCACCCGGGGCACATCCTGCACTTCAAGCAGGCCCGCGAGCAGGGCGATCTCCTGGTCGTGACCATCACGCCGGATCACTACGTCCGCAAGGGGCCCGGCCGGCCGGTCTTCAACCAGCGGCTCCGGCTGGAGACGATCGCGGCGCTGGAGGACGTCGACTACGCGGCGCTCAACGAGTGGCCGACGGCGGTTGAGGCTATCAAGCGGCTCAAGCCGCACATCTACGTGAAAGGCAGCGACTACGCCAACCCGTCGGCGGATCTCACCGGGCGCATCATTGAAGAGGAAGCCGCGGTGCAGTTGGTGGGCGGACGGATCTTTTTCACCGACGGCGAGACCTTCAGCTCCAGCGCCCTGATCAACCGCTTCTTCAGCGCCTACCCCGAGGCGACCCAGACCTACCTGCAGGCCATCCGGTCGCGCTACAGCGCCGATCGGGTCATCGAGCGGCTGCGCAGCCTCTCAGACCTGCGAGTCCTGGTGGTCGGCGAGGCGATCTTGGATCAGTACTGTTACTGCCTCCCGATGGGCAAATCCCCGAAGGAGACGATCGTCTCGACGCGATACGCATCCGAGGAGCATTTCGCCGGCGGCTCCCTGGCCATCGCGAACCACCTCGCCGGATTTTGCCGCGAGGTGACGCTGGTCACGGCGTTCGGGGCGGATCCGGAACACGCCCGTTTTGTGGAGTCCAAGCTGCGCCCCAACGTCCGGCTCGAAGCGATCATCACCGGTGATCGGCCGACCGTCACGAAGCGCCGGTACCTTGAGCCGAGCTTCCTCATCAAGATGTTCGAGGTGCAATACCTCGATGATACGCCGGTTCCTGAACCCATCGAGCGCCAGGTGGCCGCCCGGATCGAGGCGAATCTTCAGGGACACGACTGCGTGGTGACCGCGGACTTCGGCCATGGCCTGATGACCGAGCGGCTGCGGACATTTGTCTCGTCAGCCGGCACGTTTCTCGCTCTGAACACGCAAAGCAACAGCGCCAACCTCGGGTTCAACCCCGTGACCAAGTACGAGCGGGCGGACTTCGTGTGCGTGGACGAGCCGGAGCTGAAGCTGGCGGCCAGGGACCGGTACGGGGATCTCCAGAGCCTGGCCTCCAGCGTGAAGCAGCATCTCCGGGCGGGCTGTTTTCTGGTCAGCCGGGGGGCGAACGGCTCGTTCATCCTCTCAGATCGGTCGCCCGTCGTCGAGACCCCGGCCCTGGCGGTCAAGGTGGTGGACCGGACGGGCGCAGGGGATGCGCTCTTCGCCGTGACCTCGCCGTGCGTCTTCAGAGGATTCCCGATGGACATGGTGGGATTCATCGGCAACTGCGTGGGGGCCTTGGCGGTGGAGATTGTCTGCAACCGCGATCCGGTGGATCCCGTGCTCCTCTATAAGTTCATCACCAGCCTGCTGAAGTGATGGGGATGTCTGTGCGATTTCCTCGCGTGGCGGTCATCGGGGGCGCCGGCTATGTCGGAAGCGCCTTGGTGCCCGCACTCCTGGCGGCCGGCTATGAGGTGACGGTGGCGGACCTCTTCCTCTTCGGGGAGCAGGTCTTCGATGGACTCAAGGCGCGCTCGTCCCTGCGCACCGTCAAAGTCGATATCCGGGATGAGGCCGCGCTCACCGCCGCGCTCCGAGGCGTTGAGGCGGTGATTCATCTGGCCTGCATCTCCAACGACCCGAGCTTCGAGCTGAACCCGCGGCTGGGCAAATCCGTCAACTACGACGCGTTCTTCACCATCCTGCGCGCGGTCCGGTCCAACGGCGTGAAACGGTTCATCTACGCCTCCAGCTCCAGCGTCTACGGCGTCAAGGACCAGCCGGAGGTGACCGAGGAGACACCCTGCGAGCCGCTCACCGATTATTCCCGCTACAAGCTCTTCTGCGAGCAGGTGCTGCGGTCGGAGGGGGTGGGGGAGGGCGAGTGGGTGATCGTGCGCCCGGCGACGGTCTGCGGCTACGCGCCGCGGCTGCGGTTGGATCTCACGGTGAATATCTTGGCCATCCACGCGCTGGTCAACAAGCGGATCCGGGTCTTCGGCGGGGCCCAGCTGCGCCCCAACCTCAACATGAAGGACATGGTGGCCGCCTACCGGCTCCTGTTGGACGTCCCGCGCGAAGCGGTCCACGGGAAGACCTTCAACGTCGGGTACCAGAATCGCACCGTCGCCGAGATCGCCGAGCTCGTCCGGAGCCGCATCGGCGACCCGGGCATTGCGATTGCGATGGAGCCGACGGACGATCTGCGCTCCTACCACATCAACTCGGATTGGATCCGGCGGGCGCTGGGCTTCGTCCCCCGCTGGACGATCGAGGACGCGATTGACAGCCTCTGCGCGGCATACCGGGAGGGGAAGATCCCGGAGCCGCTCACCCATCCGCGGTACTACAACATCAAGACCATGCAGGCCCTCAAACTGGAGGAACAGCTCGTTGCCTCATCCCGCAGCTGAGACAGTCCGGTCCGCGCCGCGCATGCGCGTACGCTACTCGTACCTGCCGCAGCAATTTGCCGAGCCGGAGGAGATCCTGGCGGCCATCCGGGCGCACCTGCAGACGTGCCACCTCACCCTGGGGCCGGAGGTCGGGCAGTTCGAGCGCGCGTTTGCCTCCCTCATCGGCACGACGTTTGCGATCGGCGTGGCCAGCGGCACCGATGCGCTGGCGCTGAGCCTCCGGGCGCTTGGGATCGGCCACGGGGATGAGGTCATCACCGCCGCCAACACGTTCATCGCGACAGTGGGCGCCATCAACGCGGCGGGGGCCCGGCCGGTCCTGGTCGATGTGACCCCGGCGTTCACCATCGATCCCGGCCGCATCGAGCGCGCGATCACGGCAAGGACGAAAGCGGTCATTCCGGTCCACCTCACCGGCGAGGTTGCGGACATGGAGCCGATCCTGGCACTGGCCAGGCGGCGCCGGCTGCAGGTCGTCGAGGACGCCTGCCAGGCGATTACGGCATCGTCCCGAGGACGGCGTGCCGGCGCCATGGGTGTGCTGGGCGCCTTCAGCCTGCATCCGCTCAAGAACCTGAACGTGTGGGGAGACGCGGGGGTGATCGTGACGAACGACCCGGCGCTGAATGAGCGGCTGAGGCTCCTGCGCAACCACGGACTGAAGAACCGGGATGAGGTGGAAATCCTCGGCTACAACAGCCGCCTGGATTCGATCCAGGCTATCGTGGGGAACTGGCTGATCCGCCAGGTGGACGACATCACCAATCGCCGGATCGCCAACGCGGCCGCCTACGATGCGGCGTTCGGAGATCTGGATGGGGAGATCACGGTTCCGCCGCGGCGGCCCGACGTCCGGCGCGTCTTCCATCTCTATCAGCTCTATGCCAGGCGGCGGGATGCGCTCTACCGCTATCTCCACGCCAACGGCATCGAGGCGAAGATCCACTATCCGATTCCGCTGCCGCTCCAGCCCGGCCTGGCGCACCTGGGGTACCGCCCGGGGGATTTCCCGGAGACGGAGCGCCAGGCGGCGTCGCTCATCACCTTGCCGGTGGACCAGCACCTATCGGAGGAGCAGATCCGCTACGTGATCGAGGTGGTTCGAGAGTTCTGCCGGAGCCGATGACCCCGATGGTCCCGCTTGAGACGGCCGCGCGCGCCACACCGCGCGTGCCCTACGCCGACTTCCCGGCGCAGTTCGCCGCCCAGCGCGAGGAGCTGCTGGGCGTGATGGAGCGGGTCCTGCGCCGCGGGGATTTCATCCTGGGCGAGGAGGTCGGAACACTCGAGCGCGACATCGCCGCCCTGTGCGGGCTGCGCCATGCCGTCGGCGTCGCCAGCGGGACCGACGCGCTGATCCTCGCCTTGAAAGCCCTCGAGATCGGTCCGGGCGATGAGGTGATCACCGTGCCGAACTCCTGGATCTCCTCGACGTCCAGCATCGTGCTCTCCGGCGCGCGGCCCGTCTTCGTGGATGTGCGGGATGACTTCAACATGGATCCGGCGCTGATTGAGCCGGCGATCACGCCGCGGACCAAGGCGATCCTGCCGGTCCATCTGACCGGACGGTGCGCGGACATGGAGGCCATCTGCGCCGTCGCCGCCCGGCACGGCCTGGCGGTGATCGAGGATGCCGCGCAAGCACTTGGAGCCGGGCTCACGGGGCGCGCGGCCGGCTCCTTCGGGACGATGGGCTGCTTCAGCTTCCATCCGCTCAAAAACCTCAGCGGCATCGGGGACGGCGGGATGGTGGTCACGCGCGATGACCGGTTGGCCGAGCGGCTGAGGCTCCTGCGCAACCACGGGCTGCGCAGCCGCGATGAGGCGATCCTGTGGGGGCTGAACTCCCGGCTGGACACCATCGATGCCGCGGTG
>MHGT01000036.1:43077-45590 GCA_001805695.1 Omnitrophica WOR_2 bacterium RIFCSPHIGHO2_02_FULL_67_20
GTGCCCCGTGGACCGGCCCGAGGAGTCTGCGATCTACCACCTCTTCATGATCCAGTGCGAGCGTCGAGATGCGCTGCGGCGGTGGCTCTCCGAGCGCGGCATCGGGACGAAGATCCACTACCCGACGCCGATTCACCTGCAGCCCTGCGCCCGGTCGCTCGGCTACCGGCAGGGGGCGTTTCCGGTCGCCGAGGCCCAGGCGCAGCGGATTCTCTCGCTGCCGGTGCATCAGCATCTGAGCGCAGAGCAGATCGAGTACGTGGCGCAATCCATCGCGGAGTTCACCCGCGGGTAAAGATGGCATGGACCGCGTGATCGGGGTGGACTTCGACAACACGCTCGTGAGCTACGACGAGGTCATGCGCCGCGCGGCGCTCGAGAAGGGGTTGATCCCGGCGGGGGGCGGGGCGGGGAAGCGGGAGATCCGGGACCGCGTCCGCCGGCTCGCCGACGGCGAGCAGGCCTGGCAACAACTGCAGTCGCTCGTCTACGGGCTTCGGATGGAAGAGGCGCGCCTTATCGACGGTGTCCCGGAGTTCTTCGCACGATGCCGACAGGCGCGCATCCCGGTCTACATCATCAGCCACAAGACGGAGCTGGCGGCCTGGAACGCGACCGGGGTGAACCTGCGGCACGCGGCGCTGGAGTGGATGGAACGGCGCCGATTTTTTGAGCCGGCCGGGCTCGGCCTGGCGAGGGAGCACGTGTGTTTCGAATCGACGCGCGGAGAGAAAATCGCGCGGATTCGCGCCCTGCGGTGCACCCACTTCATCGACGATCTTGAAGAGACGTTCCTGGAACCGTCGTTTCCCCGGGACGTGGCAAAGATCCTGTACGCGCCGTCGGGGCACGGCACGGCGATTCCGGGAGTCACCTGTGTGCGCAGCTGGCAGGAGCTCGATGGCCATTTCTTTGACGACGCCCCCTGAAGCCGAGGCCGCCGAACTGACCGCCTGGGTCGCGGAGGCCATCGGCTTGCCGGTGACGACCGTCGAGCGGATCGGAGGAGGGCGCAACAGCCGGGTCCTGCGGGTGGTGTGCGGCAGGGGGCGGTCGTACGTGGTGAAGCAGTATTTCGCCCCCCGGGTGGATGCGCGCAGCCGGCTGGAGGTGGAGTTCGACGCGCTCACATTTCTCTGGGGGCGCGGCATTCGGGACATCCCGCAGCCCATCGCGGCTGATCGGGAGCGGGGTGCTGCCGTCTATGCGGCGATCGACGGCGCGCCCATCGCGGCCGCCGAGGTGGGCGACGCCGAGATCGAGCAGGCGGTCGGGTTTCTCGCCGCGCTCAAAGCGTTGAGGACGGATCCGGCGAGCGGCGCGCTGCCGCCGGCCTCCGAGGCCTGCTTTTCCGCCCGGGCGGTCCTGGAGAACCTGGAGTTGAGGCTCCGCCGCTTCCCGGACCGCCGGGGGCGCGGAACGCCGTATGGCGCGTTAGCCGATTTCTTGGCGCGCGAGTTCTCGCCCGCCAGGGATCGGGTGACGCACTGGTGCCAGGAGCGGCTCAGCGCCTTCGGCCGCTCCCTGGAGTCGGAGCTGCCGCAGCGCCACCGGACCCTCAGCCCGTCCGACTTCGGCTTTCACAACGGGCTGCGCCTGGCGGACGGCCGCATCACCTACCTGGACTTTGAATATTTCGGCTGGGATGACCCGGCGAAGATCCTCGCGGATTTCGTCCTCCATCCGGCGATGGGGCTGTCGGAGCGGGTGGGGCGTCAGTTCGCCGCGCGCCTCTTCGCGCTCTTCAGCGACGATCAGGAGCTTCCCGCCCGGGCCGAGGCAGCGTTCCCGCTGGTCGGCCTGAAGTGGTGCCTGATCCTGCTGAATGAGTTC
Source organism: Omnitrophica WOR_2 bacterium RIFCSPHIGHO2_02_FULL_67_20 (assembly GCA_001805695.1). Classification (GTDB taxonomy): domain Bacteria; phylum Omnitrophota; class Gorgyraeia; order Aquiviventales; family Aquiviventaceae; genus 2-02-FULL-67-20. The sequence continues at coordinate 44,911 of MHGT01000036.1, forward strand.
GTGCCGGATGATCTCAGCCGGCGCGCATTCGCCGGCAGGACAGCCGCCGCGCAGACGGAGGCGCTCCAGCGCGCCCAACTGGCGAAGGCCCGGCGCATGTTGCGCCGGATCCTGAGCACCTATGAGCAGTTCCCCTATCGCACCTGAACGGCTGAACGAGGCGCCATCGGGCCTGGACCGCCGGTCCCGCGAGCTGCGGAAGACGATCATCCAGATGCTTGCGAAGAGCGGGAGAGCCCATTTCGGTTCGGCCTTCTCGATCCTGGAGATCGTGCGGGTGCTCTACGACGACATCCTGCGCTACGACTCGGCGAACCCCAAGTGGTTGCCGCGAGACCGGTGCATCCTCAGCAAAGGACACGGCTGCCTTGCGCTCTACGTGATCCTGGCGGATAAGGGGTTTTTCCCTCGGTCGGAGCTCTGGAAGTTCTGTCAGTCGGACGGCATCCTCGGCGGCCACCCGGAACACCGGATCCCGGGGGTCGAAGCCTCAACAGGTAGCTTGGGCCATGGCCTCTCGATCGGCATCGGTTTTGCGCTCAATGCGAAGTATGAGGGGGCCGAGTACCGGACGTTCGTCATCATCGGCGATGGCGAGTCCAATGAAGGATCGATCTGGGAAGCGGCCATGTGCGCGAGCAAACATCGGTTGAGCAACCTGACGGTCCTCGTCGACTACA
>MHGT01000037.1 GCA_001805695.1 Omnitrophica WOR_2 bacterium RIFCSPHIGHO2_02_FULL_67_20
CAGAGACACAGAGACAGTCGAGAACCCGCCTCTGTGTTTCTGCGGCTCTTCTGTGTTTCTGTGGTTCGTTGACACCGTCGAGGACGTTTGTTAGACTGCCTCTTGTCGCCATGCCCCCCGCGTCCCGCCGAGGCTTAACCGTCATCTATACCGGCAACGGCAAAGGCAAGACGACCGCCGCGCTGGGCATGGCGTTCCGCGCCCTGGGGCATGGCTGGAAGGTGCTCGTGATCCAGTTTTTCAAAGGGGACTGGCCGGTCGTCTTCGGGGAGCTGGAGATGGCCAAACGGCTCTCGCCCCAGTTCGAGCTGTTGCAGCTGGGCAAGGGATTCGTCAAGCACATGGGCGATGGCAAGCCGTTCGAGGAGCACCTCTCCGCCGCCCGGGAGGCGTTGCGGACCGCCCGCGAGCGCATCACCTCGGGCACCTACGACCTGATCGTGCTGGATGAGATCATCTACGCCATCGACTACGCCGGCGTCCAGCTCGTCAGCGTCGAGGACGTGCTCGAGCTGATCGCGGCGAAGCCGCCCGCACTGCATCTGGTGCTGACCGGGCGCAACGCGCCCCAGGCGCTCATTGACCGCGCCGACCTCGTGACGGAAATGCGGGAGATCAAGCACCCCTGGCAGCAGAAGATTCCGGCGCAACTCGGAGTAGACTATTAACGGATTTCGGATTTGGGATTTCGGATTTCGGAGGGTCGCGCACCGTTCCGAAATCCGCAATCCGAAATCCGAAATACCAAGACGAAGAGAAGCATGGCCGCTAAGCACTCACACATGAGGCAACACAGTCGGATTCTGCTGGACGGCATGGACCGCGCCCCCGCCCGCGCCATGTTGAAGGCGGTCGGCCTGCGCGACGAGGACCTGCGCAAGCCGCTCGTCGGCATCGCCAACACCTGGATCGAGGTCATGCCGTGCAACTACCACCTGCGCCGGCTCTCCGAGCGGGTCAAGGCCGGGGTGCGCTCGGCGGGCGGCACTCCCATCGAGTTCAACACGATCGCCATCTCCGACGGCATCTCGATGGGCACGGAAGGGATGAAGGCCTCGCTCATCAGCCGCGAGGTGGTGGCGGACTCGATCGAGCTTGTGGCGCGCGGCCACCTCTTCGACGCGGTGGTGGCGCTGTCGGGCTGCGACAAGACGATCCCCGGCACGGTGATGGCGCTGCTCCGACTCGACTTGCCCTCGCTGATGCTCTACGGCGGCTCGATCGCCCCCGGTACGTTCGAGGGCCGTGACGTGACGATCCAGGACGTGTTCGAGGGCGTCGGCGCCTGCGCCGCGGGACGGATGAGCGAGCGCAAGCTCCACGAGCTCGAAGACCGGGCCTGCCCCGGGCCGGGGGCGTGCGGCGGCCAGTTCACCGCGAACACCATGGCGATGGCGATCGAGATGCTCGGTCTCTCGCCGATGGGCAGTGCCAGCGTGCCGGCGATGGATCCGGCCAAGGACGAGACGGCCTTCGAGGCGGGGCGGCTCGTGATGGCGCTCCTGCGCCGCCGCCTCCGGCCCAGCCGCATCGTGACGCGCCACGCGATCGAGAACGCCATCGCCGCCGTGGCCGCGACGGGCGGATCCACGAACAGCGTCTTGCATCTGCTCGCTATTGCGCGGGAAGCGGGTGTCGCGCTGTCCATCGACGACTTCGACCGCATCAGCCGCAAGACGCCGCTGCTGGCGGACCTGAAGCCCTGGGGACGGTTTGTCGCGACCGACCTCTATAAAGCGGGCGGGGTGGCACTCATCGCCAAGCGGTTGCTCGCCCTGCGCCGCCTGCACACCGGGTGTCTGACGGTGACGGGCCGCACGATCGGCCAGGAGGCGCGGCGCGCCGTCGAAACACCGGGCCAGCCGGTGGTCCGGCCGGCGTCGCGGCCGCTGCAGCCGACCGGCGGGCTCGTCATCCTGCGCGGCAGCCTCTCACCCGAGGGCTGCGTGGTGAAGATCACCGGCCACGAGCCGATGCGGTATCGCGGTCCGGCCCGCATCTTCGACTGCGAAGAGGACGCGTTCGCCGCGGTCCAGCGGCGGCGCATCAAGCCCGGCGACGTCGTGGTGATCCGCTACGAGGGGCCGAGGGGCGGGCCGGGCATGCGCGAGATGCTCGGCGTCACCGCCGCCATCGTGGGGCAGGGGCTGGGAGGGTCCGTCGCGCTGCTCACCGACGGTCGGTTCTCCGGCGCCACCCGCGGACTGATGGCCGGGCATGTGGCACCCGAGGCGGCGCGCGGCGGGCCGATCGGCCTCTTACGCGACGGTGATACAATCGTGTTCGATGTGGCGCGCCGCCGGCTGGATGTGCGCCTGAGTCCGGGGGAGCTGGAGCGGCGCCGCCTGGTATGGCGAGCGCCGGTACCGCGCTACCGCACCGGTGTCATGGCCAAGTATGCGCACCTGGTGTCGTCCGCCTCCGAGGGCGCAGTGACCGATCCGCCGCTTGCGGATGAGGCGGCCAGGATGCGGCGCCTGCGCATCCCGCGCCGGATGCCGCGGGTCCGCGTTGCGGCCCGCCGCTGACCGCGGATGGCGATGCAGATGACCGCAGATAGATCTGCGGAAATCTGCGCTCTGTACCTCTGTGGCAATCTGCGTCCTCACGAATCAGATTCAGGTGCTGACACGATTTCGCTTTCCTTGCAGGTCAGCGCGTTTTACACTTGTTCACACGGGGACGTGGTGGAACTGGCAGACACGATAGGTTGAGGGCCTATTGCCGCAAGGCGTGGAGGTTCAAATCCTCTCGTCCCCATTTTTATTGACAAGCGGAATTGTATAGTTGAGTCAGCAGGGGGCAGAATTGCCTTACGGGGATATTGAGGGTATGATAGTCGATCATGAGTCGCTTCCTTACCTGGGTGTGGCGTGGAACCACGACGCTACTTCTGTTTTTCCTGTGCCTAAACTGGAAAGTCGATTTCACCACCGAGCATTTTCTAGAGTGGATGTTCTTTTCCGTGACGGTAATCCTTGCGGCACTGGGGATTATCATTGCGGTGGTCGGTGTTGTAGGCTATACTCAGATTGCAAAGCAAGCAAAAGTCGAAGCGAGGAAGGTCGCAGAGATGGTCGCCGAACGGGAAGCGCGGAAGGTAGCTGAACCAGTTGCCAGACGTACAGCCGAAGAACTAGCTCAGACATTTACTAGTGACGATATACGAAGGCTTGAGGATGAATTGGAAGCTATCCAGCAACAACTCGACAGAGATGATAAGCCAAGTAATGCCCCAGACAGTTCGTGATCCTCTAAATATCATTCGGGAGTTCCAGCAACGGGAACCCGTTGATGTCAAGGGCATTGCGAGAGCTTTAGGAATTGAAGTGCGTGAAGAAGTTCTTGGTAACGGAATTTCTGGGAAGATCACTAGAAATGATGGGTGTTACACGATTACTGTGGACGCCTCGGAATCCAAACTTCGCCAGCGGTTCACTATTGCCCATGAGATCGCTCACTACGTCCTGCACGCCGATCTCATCGAAAATGGGGTCATTGATAATGAGATGTACCGTAGTAAGCAGTTATCTGACGAGCGGGAACGGCAAGCCAATCGCTTCGCAGCGTGGATACTCATGCCCGATAATCTAGTACGGTCGCTAGCCGATCAACACTTGGACGCCAAGCAAATTGCTGAACGGCTCCAAGTATCTGAAGCGGCCATGAAGGTTCGCCTGGAGATACTAGCGCAAGAGAGCACCGTCTAGCCTCGCAACATTCTACAACTCAGGTAACGCCCATCCCGAAAGGGGTGGGTTTTTCTTTGCCTATTGACATGGTAATGGCGAGACTGTATAATCCATCATGGTTCCATAAGTAACCGTCATGGAATAGTATTTGACAAAATATCCAAGATGGTCTAGAATGGATTCAAAAGGTGGAGGTGAGCCATGCCTAAGGTGATCTACGGGGACGTTATCATCGAGTGCGCAACGGCAGAAGAAGCCGCGCAGGTTGCTCGTTCCTTAGGGGACGGAAGGGGAGTGCCAATAGAGCGTCCCCTATCTCCTGAAATTGGTGGTCAGATCAGTTCCCGGTGGACTGAAACTCGTCTGAACGAGTTCTACAGGTTGATTAAGGGTCAACAACGAAAGATACTTGATGCCCTTCTAGACAGTCCTGATGGCAGAACTGATAAGCAGTTACTGCAAATGCTTGGTTGGGACAATGGAAGAATGCTGGCTGGGGTATTATCAGGTCTAGCGAAAAACTCTAAGAAAGCTGGCGTTGGAGGACACGAGTTATACACAAAGCACCACGTCACAGTTGGTGACGAGGGTATGAACGAGTATAAGATTACTGATTCGTTTCGAGTAGCAGTTGGGAAGTATCGGAAATAGAAAATAAAGACCCCGCCAGCGCGAACTGGCGGGGCGTGAAACTCATCGCACCCCTGAAAGAGTACGATGTTGACGCTTTGGGCGTCCACCTACAGCCCTATCTTACCACGTGCGCCACCATACGGCAAGGCGGGCGTCCACCTACCTCCCAGGTAGCGACTAGGACGCTAGCCCGCACCTGGGGGGCGCCCGCCACGACGCACTGAAACCACGCACCTCTACCGAGAGACCCTATGACGCTTAACTACGTTGTTGGACGATTGGACGAAAAACAAGCCCGTCAACACCTCGAAACCCTCAGGTGGCCTAATGGCGCTCGATGCCCGTTCTGCCGCTTGCGCCAGGTCACGAAGCTCAATGGTAAGCGGCAGGGTTTCTACCAGTGCAACCACTGTCGCAAGCAGTTTACGGTTCGGACGGGCACGATCTTCGAGCGTTCCCACGTTCCCCTCTCCAAATGGCTCCAAGCCGTCCACCTACTCTGTGCGTCCAAGAAGGGCATGAGTGCCTTGCAGGTGTCCCGAATGCTCGGCGTCACTTATAAGACCGCCTGGTTTCTGTGCCACCGAATCCGTCACGCCATGAATCAGGGCGGTCTTGCACGAATGACCGGGACGATTGAGGTAGATGAAACCTATGTCGGCGGGATTGCGCGGAATGCGAAGCGAGGACGCGGGGCACCGAAGAAAACGCCCGTCGTCGCCCTCGTTCAGCGCAACGGGCAGGTGAGAACGCGGGTGGTTGAATCGGTCTCAGCCAAGAATCTCCGATCAGCCATGCTTGAGAACGTGCGTCGTGACGCGACCATTATGACTGATGAGTTCAGTAGCTATCGGGGGATTGGCACGGTGTTCAAAGGCGGTCACTACCGCGTCAATCACAGCAAAGGCCAATACGCGCAAGGGTTCATCCACACCAATACGGTCGAGAGCTTCTTCGCGCTACTCAAGCGCGGGATGGTAGGCACCTTCCACCACGTTTCGAGGGCGCATTTACAACGCTATTGTGATGAGTTTGCCTTTCGGTGGGACACGCGGAAGGTCACAGACACCGAACGCGTTCAAGCGGCTTTACGTCTTGCGGAAGGGAAGCGGTTGCTGTATCGTAGTCTTACCGATGGGAAGGCAGACAAAACGCAAGCGAACTAAGCGATCTGAACGGTTCTCCCTGTACCCTTTTTCCCCCGATGCGGTACTCAAGAAGCTTCTCTCGACCCCATCTTCCAAACGCAAAAAGGCTTCAAAACACTAAATCCATCAGGGTCGCTGAGTTAAGTATACAACTCCCTTGACAAGGACAGACACAGTTGGTAGGGTATCAGCAGTTGTTCCACCTCAACGGCTTGTGTTTCAGACAACGTCGCGGACGTATCGTGTCATCCCAACACATTGGTCTTTCGGTGTGCTCCTCACGCATCCGGCCGGATCATCGTGACGGAGTCTCAACGGAATGACGTGGACTCGCCCGGCGCCGGCGGAAAGGCGCAGCGGCCCCAAGGACATCGTGTCGTTGGGGTTTTTTTGTTCGTCACGGAGCATGTGAGGGCGCATGATCAAGCTCGATAGAACCTGGCGGCGGATCCTCGTGGGCGTGGTCGTGGCAATCCTGATGGCGGTCGCCGGCTCGGAGCACCACGCGCGTCGCCTGCTTAAGGCGAAATGGCTCCAAGCGGTCGAAGCGCGTCAGCAGCTCGATCGGCGGTTTGCGGAGATCTCGGCGGCCCACGAGCAGCTCACGGGCGACTTGGCGACCGAGCGGAGCCGCTCGCAAGCGCTGGAAGAAGCCCTGGCCTCCGCCAAACGCGAGCTCGAGCAGACGACGGGGCGGCTGGCGGAGGAGAGCCGTACCTCGCGCGGCCTCCAGCTGCGCCTGGCCGAGATGCAGCAGCAGCTGGACCAGCTGCAAGGCGAGCTGGCCGTGACGCTCACACAGCAGGGTGGCGGGGCGGGGGTGACGCCCGGCGCCGTGCAGATCGACCGGGTCATTGTCAGTGACGCCGGCGGAGCCAATCCCGCCGGGCGGGTCATCTCCATTCACCGCGACTGGGACTTCGTCGTGATCAGCCTCGGGTGGGACGCGGTGCACATCGGCGACGTGGTCTCCATCTTCCGCGATGACCAGCTGCAGGCCAAGGCGAAGATCGAGCGGGTGCAGGAGGGGGTGTGCGCCGCGACCGTGTTGCCGGACTGGAAGACCGACGCGATCCAGCTCAACGACCTCGTCCGCGTGCTGTGAGCTCGTCCATCATGGCCCTTGCGAACCATTCGTTTAGCTGCGCCATCCTGTGTGTCTCCTGGCTCTTCCTGCTCGCTCCCAGCGGCCTCGCGGCCGAAACCGCCGATCCCGTCGAGCGAAGCACGACCCGCATCGCGATTACGCTCGACACCGCCGACCCCGTGCCGGTTCGGACCAGCTTCGAGTCGTCTCCGCCGACCGTGGTGATCCGGTTTCCCCGCCGGCGGGTGACCGCCTCGCTGCCCGAGCGCGTGGCGGTGGCGAGCGGGGCCGTGCAGGCGATCGAAGCCCGCTATGACGCCGCCGGCCGGGGCGAGGCCGCGCGCTCTCTCCAATCGCTGCGCTTCGTGCTGGCCGGACCGTTTGCCTATCGGGTGGAGTCGGAGCCGGGACGCGTGGTCATTGCGATCGACCATCCGGCGTCCGTGCGCACTACCTCGATGGACATCGGCATGGGAAGCGGCAAGATTGTGCGCAGTGCTTCCATCGGTACTGTGAGCGAGCGGTTCCGGGCGATGCAGGAAGCACTCGCCCGGGCGCGGCCGACCGCCATCACCATGCAGTGGGACGGTAGTAGCGGCGAATCGGCCGTCCAGCGCGGGACCGGCGCGCACGTCCTCGCCCCGGCAATCGCGGCGTCGTCAGAGATGAAAGGCGCGCGCGGCACCGTCGCCCCGCCGGCGCATACGGCATCGGGCTCGGGCGCCTTTCCCGTATTCGGCGTGGCGCTGCTCGTCGGGTTGACGCTGGCGGGTGCCGCCGGTTCGTGGTGGCTCATCCAGCGGCAGGCGGCGGCCGCCCGGGCCGCGGCCGAGGGCCGGAACGTCCGGCTTCCCTCCGGGGTGCTGCTGATCGACCAGCTGGTCTGGAAGGCGTTTGAGCGGCAGGGCTACCAGCTCATGATGGAAACCGAGATCACGCAGCCGCCGCTGGGGACCCTGCGGATTCTCGCGAAAGACGAACTGCAGGCCGCGCTGCTCTTCGTCGGGTCCGGCCGGTTCTTCGAGAAGCAGACGGTCGAGCGGTTCATCCGGGCCATGCGCGAGGCCCATGTCGAACAGGGCTTCCTGGCGGCGTCCGGGTCGTTCACCGTCCCCGCCCAGCGCACGGCCAAGGAGCACCGGATTACGCTGATCGGGCGCGACCAGCTGGTGGAGCTGCTCAGCATGGGCGCCGGCAGCGAGTACTTCAGCCGGCAGCTGGAGCAGAACCGCGCGCATCTTGAAGAGGCGAAGGACGCCCTGCGAGAGCATGCGGCGGAGCTGGACACCCTGCGCCGCCAGCGCAACGAAGCCAGCTGGCATCTCGGCGAGGAGCGCGCGACATCCGCAGCGCTGGAGGCCAAGCTGGAAGAGCTCGGCCGGCAGGTCAGCGGCTACGAAGCGCAGATCCAGCGCTGGGAACAGGAGGCCGTCACGCTGCGCAAGCAGTGGGAAGAGAGCCAGTGGTTCCTGGGCGAAGCGCGGGAGCGAGGCCGATACCTCGAGACGCAAGTGGCCTCGCTGCAGGAGCTGGCGAAACGGATTGAGGCCGTTGAGCGCGAGCGGGACGGCGCGGTGCAGTCGTTCGGCGAGGAGCGCGCGAAGCACGCCTCGCTCGCCGAGCGCCTGGACGAGCTCCAGCGCGAGCGGGATGCCGCGATGCAGCGCAGCGGTGAGCTCGAGGCCTCGCTCGCGCGCCTCCAGGAAGAGCTGACGGTCTATCGGACATTCGGCGAGCGCCGCCGAGCCGGCCGGGTCAGGATCCCCGAGGCGTCCGTGGAGCTGGTCAACGGCGGGAAGACGCCCGCTGCCGCGGCATGGCTGTGCGACCTCAGCGCGACCGGGTTCGGGCTGGAGACGGACCGCGAACTGCCCCAGCGGCCGCCGATCCGCGTGCGGCTGCGCGTGCCCGGCCGCGAGCCGCTGGAGGCCAGGGCCCGCTTCATCTGGCGGCAGCCTCAGGGATCAGACGGCCGGTATCGAAGCGGGTGCCGGTTCATCAAGCCCACGGCCGAAACCCGTGCGGCCCTCCAGGAGCTCATTGCAGGGGTTGAGGCGCCGCGCGCCTAACGCGAGAAGGACCGATGCAGGAGCGCCGTACGACGATTCGCAAAAGCCACTACGCCCGGATGCAGTACTGTCCGGCCGAAGATCTGGAGCTTCGGGACGGCCGCATTGCCGACGTGAGCGAGCGGGGGACGGGGGTGCTGATGCGGGAGCGGCACCGCAGCGGAGAGCTGGTGACGCTGGGCTTCTCGCTCCCCGGCGCCGAGGACACGCTCACCGCCACCGGGATCATTCGCTGGTCCGGTCCCGAATCGCCGAAAGGGAACTGGCACCGCGCGGGCGTGGAGTGGCTGCCGCTGGAGGACGCCACCCGCAATCGGCTCCATCAGTTCCTGGAAACCGCGAAGCCGGCTCCGGAGCGCAGGACGACGAGTGGCGCGGGAACGTTCGTCCGCCGCGCCGCGCTCATCGCCTCCGCGGTCGCGATTGGCCTGCTCGGCTGGGGACTGTACCGCTGGGCGAGCCGGGTGGAAATGGAAAACACGGAGCTGGTTTCCTCGGTCCAGCGGCGCGACGCCATCATTCACTTCCTGGGGCAGGAGGGGCAGCGGTTGAAGTTCGAGCTCGATGATGCGCACCAGCGTTTGGCGGAGACCGCCGGCGCGGTCGAGCGGCTCGACGCGCAGGCTCAGTTCTTCGGCAAGGAGGTGGAGCGGCTCAACCAGGATGTGGCGCAGTTCCAGCGCTCCTACCTGGAGTCCCGCGAGGAGCGCGCCCAGCTGATGCAGCGGGTCCTCACGCTCGAGCAGGAGAAAACGTCGCTGGCGAAGCGCCTGAATTCCGTCGATGAACTCAAGCTCGCCATCCGAGAAGCCATCGAACGCCGCAAGCAGGTCCAGCAGGCGGATCGGCTCGCGATACTCAAGACCAAACGGGACGCGCAGGAACAGTGGTTGTCGCAGGGCAACCGCGGCTATCTGGTCCGAGACGGACGGCCGACGATCGGCCGCTCGACCGTCTGGATCCGCGTGCACGAGCCGGAAACCGTTGCCTCCATCTCCGCCCCGCCCATCGTCCACACGGACGAGGCGCCTGCCCCCTGACGCGCTCGTTCAGGGCTTGCCGCGCCGCTCCTTGACGTAGACGCTCCGCTCGAACTGCTTGGCATACGCTTTCAGCTCGGCTCCGATCCGCGCGATCTGACCCGGATGGGTCAGCGGCTGGGTGTCGCTCGTGACGAGCGCGATCGACACGGAGAGCAGCGGCACCTTCACGCTGTTGCCCTTGCGGTCGGTGTGCAGCAAAAAGCCCCTGGCGCGATCCTCCTCGTCGTAGAGCTGCCGCGCCATCGCATCGAAGTCCCGGACGATCGCTTCGCACAGCGCCTCCGCCTTCTCCCGACTCGTCAAGACGATGAAGTCATCCCCGCCGATGTGCCCGACGAAGTCCGTCGGGCTGCCATGCGCGCCTGACGCCTTCAGGAGGACGTCCGCGGTGGCTTGGATCACTTCATCTCCCCGCTTGAAGCCGTAGTGGTCGTTGAAGGCCTTAAAACGGTCGAGGTCCACGTAGCACACGGCGAGCTCTTCCGGCCGCCGGCTCAGCCGCTCTTCGAGTTCCCGCTGGATGGACACGTTGCCGGGCAGCCGTGTGAGCGGATTGGCTTCCAGGTCCCGGCTCGCCCGACGGAGCACCATCTGGACGCGGGCCAGAGCTCCATCGGCTCAAACGGCTTCACGAGATAGTCGTCGGCCCCGGCGTTCAGCCCCGCCACCTTGTCGTGCACCTCGCTCTTGCCCGTGAGCATGATGATGGGCAGGTGCCGCAGCACGACGTCCTGCCGCAGCTGCTCGCACACCTGCGGTCCCGTCAGGCCGGGCATCAGGTAGTCGAGGATGACGAGCGATGGCGGCTTGGCGCGGATAGCTTCGAGCGCGCGGTCGCCGTTCTCGGCCTCGATGACGGCGAACCCGGATGGTTCCAGGACCGAACGGAGGATGTCCCGCAAATCCGGATCATCGTCCGCGACCAGGATTATGGCGGCAGGGGTGGCGGCGCTCATCCGGTTCTCTTCGCTCATTCCAGGGGCAGGCTGACGGAAAACGTGCTGCCTTTGTTTTTCTCGGACTTCACCCAGATGCGGCCCTGGTGGGCCTCGACGATTCGTTTGACCAGGGCGAGTCCCAGCCCCGTGCCCCGGACCTGCTGGTTGACGGGGTCGTTCGCCCGGTAGAACTCCTGAAACAGCTTGCTCTGATCCTCCGCCGCGATGCCGCAGCCGGTGTCGGTCACCGTTGCGAGGACCGTCGCACCCTCGCGTACGAGCCCGACGCGGATCGAGCCGCCCTCCGGCGTGTACTTGACGGCGTTGGAGAGCAGGTTGACGAAGACCCGCTGCAGATGGGATGAATCGCCCACAAGCTCCTTGACGCCGTCCCGGTCCACGCTGAAGCGGATATGCTTGGCCTCGAGCTGCGGGGTGACGACGTCCTGGACCGCCGCCAAGAAGTCGTTGATCGGAATGGGCCGGCGCTCCATCGTGACCCGCCCCGACTCGATGCGGGCGATGTCGAGCAGATTGTTGATGAACTGGGCGAGCAAGTCCGAATGCTTCTCGATCTTCGCGATCCGCTCGCTCTGCGCCTTGACCAGGGGGCCGAACTGTCCGGTGGCGAGCAGGGACGCGTAGCCCTTGATGGCGGCGAGCGGAGTCCGGAGCTCATGCGAGACGGCGGAGACGAAGTCGCTCTTCGCCTTGTTCAGGCGCGTCAGCACGGTGTTGGCCTCGGCGAGCTCCTGGGTGCGCTGCTGGACCTTCAGTTCGAGCTCCCGCTGGGCCGACCAGGTTTTTTCATAGAGCGCGGAATTTTCCACGGCGATCGCCAGGTAGTTCGTCAGGATGGCGACGAGCTCCTCATCCGCCTTCACGTTGGCCACACTACCGGTCCGGCCGAGGAGGAGGATGCCGGTCGGGCCCGAGTTGGGGATGATGCCGGCGATGATCGCCGTCGGGACGCCCAAGAGCTCCAGGAGCTTCCGCTCCTCCGGGTTGGCGGCGGATGAGGCCTGGAGCAGGCGGGGGGCGGGGCCCGTCAGCACGGGCTTCACCAGTCCGCGGTCCAGGAACAGGGCGCGCAGGGCGTTGGCGACCGCCGGCGTCACCCCGATGGCCGAGCGCCACTCCAGCGACTCAAACGACGCGCACATCCCGAGCACGCCTGTCGAGAACCCGAAGTTCGTGACGACCGAGGCGTCGAGCTTCTGGAAGACCTCCTCCGGGCGCAGGCTGACCTGCAGCTGCTGGCCCAGGTGGTAGAGCGACATGAGGGACGCGAGCCGGCGGTCGAGCTCCTCTTGGGTGCGGTGGAGTTCGAGGTCCGTGCGGATGATCAGTTTCGCCTGCCGGTCGAGCTGGTCGTAGGCGTTGCGCATCCGCTGGAGCTCGTCCGTCTGCCGCCACGACAGCTCGGCCTTGACGGCGAGGTACCCGAGCGAGATGAGGAGAATCCCGACCATCGGGAGGGCGCCGGCGACCGAAGCAGAGCCGATGGCCAGCCCTGCGGCGGCCACGACGCCGATCGCCAGGACGATGTACGTCAAATAGGCCATCGCCGCTACATCCCCAGCGCCACCACCAGGACCGAGCCGGTCTGAGTGGCGGTCTGCTCGTACGTCGCCGTGGTGCCGAAGGGGGCCTGCTCGCCGTAGGTGTAGCAGCCGGCGATGGGCACCGACGGCCCGACGGTCTCCCGGATGCGGGCGATTTCCCGCGCCGCGTGCTCCGGCCCCAGGAGCCGTCTCCGGGCGGCCGAGTCGAAGACGAGGACGCATCCAATCCGGTTCAGGGAGCGGACCGCCTGCTGGGCCGCTGCGTGGGCGGCTTCGAGGGCCAGCTCGCGGCTGCCCATCATGAGCTGGAGCCACGACCCTTCGGTGATTTCTCCGCTGCATGACAGGCTGCCGTCGTCGCCGAAGGAGACGACGTTGCGCAGCAGCCACTGCTCGTCCGTGCCGCACTGGATCCCGAGGGGATACGCGATCGTCTGCCGCACTCCCTCCTCGCCGCGCAGCTGCTTGACGAGCTCGGCGCCGAAGTACTCCTCATAGACGGCGGCGGCCGGCTGCCGATCGAGCTCGACGAGCACGTTGTCATGCGAGCGGGTGATGCGGCGCGGCTTGCTGATGGGCGCAAAACCATGCTCGATGCCGACGCCGATTTTCAGCGAGCCTCCCAAGAGGGCGCAGACGACCGACCGGCTGAGCACCCGGTTGCGGCAGTACTGGTACGTCCGGTCAAACCGCAAGTCATCGCCGGCCATGCCGCCGGCGATGAGGAAGCTGGTGCCGACGACTTCCCGCACGCCCCGCACGACCTCCGCGTAGCAGGTCAGCAGGCCGTCGCCGAACAGGAGCAGTCCGGCGCGGGTCGCTCCCTTGAACTCGTGCATGGCGGCGTAGGCCGCCTGCTGGCCCGCCTCCCGCGGCGAGCGGTCCACCGCTTCGCCGACGCCGAGGCTGCACGCGACCGACGGGGAGCCGAGCAGCGCGACGACGCAGCTGTGGCTGACGGGGCCGTCGGGCACGATTTCCCCGGCGGTGCTTTCTCCGACGAGCGGAACGTTCCCCAGCACCGAGCGGACGCCGGCCAGGAGCGGCTCCTGCTCGAACCACGAGGAGCCGAACACGACGGCCAGCGCGGGGGAGGCGGCGGGAAAGCGGCGCAGGGCGGTTTCCGCCGCCTCCACCCCCGCTTTCTCCGCGTCCCCCAGCGCACTCCATCCAATTGCGGCTGAGAGGGTTTCAGACATCGCTCAAAGAAGTATATCTGATATCAGCCGTTCTTAACCAGTGAGGGGGAAAGAAGATGCCGAGCAGACGGTTTGCGGGGGGGTGGCGCCTTAGCCCTTCCGGTTCGGCCAGGGCGCCGGGCGGTCCATCGGCGCCGATTTGAGGCGTGCCTTCCAGGCGTAGAGCGACCGGTCGGCCGCGTCCAAGACGTCCTGCGCGCGTTCGCGGTCCGGCTCCAGACGGCTCATGCCGACGCTCAGCGTCACCGTCTTCACGCCGCGCGCAGCGCCCTCCGGAGCCTCGATGCGCACGCTGCGCAGCTTCTCCGCGACCGCCTCGGCCTGCGCCGGGGTGGTTTCCGGCAACGCGATGACGAATTCGTCGCCGCCGAACCTGGCCAGGATGTCGGACTGCCGCAGCGCCAGCGACAGCTCGTGGGCGACGCGTGTGAGGACGAAATCGCCGGCGTGGTGTCCCAGCCGGTCGTTCACCTGCTTGAAGCCGTTGAGGTCGACCATCAGGCAGGCAAACGGCCGCTGGTACCGTTTCGCCCGGTCGCATTCCCACTCGAGGCGCTCCAGGAAAAACCGCCGGTTGTACAGCCCGGTCAGCTCATCCCGGATGGCCAGCTCCCGCAGCCGCTCAGAGACCCGCCGCAGCGCCGCCGTGCGGCGCTCGACCGCCCGCTGGAGGATCCAGGTCCGCGCCGCCAGGATCCACACGATCACCGTGATGCCCGCCCCCGCGATGACGCCCAGGGCGATGACCAGGGCGTTGAGCCAGGAGAGCGTCTGCGCCACGGAGCTGCTGCCCGGCTGCATCTTGAGCAGCCACTTGGCGGCATCGACCGCCACCGCCTCCTGCGCCACGATGGGGCCCGGGCCGCCGGAGGGCAGCATCCAGTCGCCGGTCTGGTAGAGGACCTGCGATCCGTCGAGGATCCGCACGGGGTACGGATGGGGCAGGGTGGCGGCAAAGAAGTCGGCGAAGAGCGGCTTCAGGTCGAAGATGCCGATCACCGCCTGCTCGCGAGCGGCGGGGCTGCGCAGCGGCTCCAGCATGACGAGGAGCGGCCGCTCCGCCGGCGGCGAGGTCACGAAGGTGGACGGCACCCGCCAGGTTCCCCGCAGGCGCGTCCGCCGCTCGACGGCGCGGTTGAGCTCGGCGAGCGAAGCCTTGGAGAGAGAGGCGGGTTGCGCCCACCACGCGGGCGGGTCGCTGCCGCGCACGAGCCCGACGCCGAGGAGGTGGCGGGTGTGCTGAACGGCGCTGCCGCCCATCGCCTCCAGCGGTCCGGCGGAAAGATCCGGTTGGCGGGACAGCGTGTCCCGGAGGAACGTGAGCGTGCCGCGGCGGCTTTGCAGCGAACGCACGAGCTGCTGGCCGGTCTGCGCGATGACAGTGCCGGTGTCGCTCCGGACCGCCTGCCGGCCGCGCCAGCGGATGGCGCCGATCAGGCCGAGGAGGACGACGCTGATGGCCAGCGTCACAATGGACGCGAACAGGATGCGCCGGTGACGCCTGGCAGAGAGGCGGACCATGTTCCCTTGGACGCGGGCCACGAGCGCCATAATGCCATTCTAGCTCTCGGCGGCTGGCCCGGCCAAGAAAAAACCCCGCTCCAGTGAGGGAGCGGGGTGAGACAGCAAGGGCGGTTCAGAAGCCTGGAACGGAAGTGCAGCCGGTCGGCGGCTTGCTCTTCTTGACCTTCTCCAGGAGTAATTCGGCTTCCTGCAGCGCCTTGGATTCGGATGCTTGCTTGGAGGCACCCTGCGCCTTCACGACCCAGGCGCCGGGGTCGGTGTTATCGATGGTCGTGTGGTAGACCGCGCCCAGGCGGAAGGTCACGATGTTCACGGGCCAGCCGGCGAGCTGCGTCTTGCGCTCGGAATACTCTTCAGGCTTCGGCATTTTTTAGAGGATTTCGCAGATTTGAAAATCGATTTCGCAGATAATCTGTGAAATCAATTCGAAATCTGCGTCATCACCTTTATGGTTTCTCCACCGGAGCCGCCACCAGGTTGCCCCACTCGGTCCAGCTGCCGTCGTAGTTTTTGACGTGCTGGTAGCCGAGGAGGTGCTTCAGGACGAACCAGGTGTGGCTGGAGCGCTCGCCGATGCGGCAGTAGGCGATGACCGGCTGCTCGCCGGTGATCCCCGCACTCCCGTAGAGCGCGCGCAGCTCCTCGGCGCTCTTGAAGGTGCCGTCGTCGTTGCACGCCTTGCCCCACGGGATGTTCGCAGCACCCGGAATGTGGCCGCCGCGCTGGCAGGTCTCGGGCAGGCCGGGCGGGGCGAGGATCTCGCCGGAGTACTCCTGCGGGCTGCGGACATCCACCAGCTGGGCCGCGCGCTCGGACGAGGCCTTCATGACCTCCGGCAGGAACGCCCGGATGGTGGTGTCGGCCTCCTTGGCCTGATAGGAGGTGCGCGTGATCTTCGGGGTGTCGGTGGAGAGCTCGCGGCCCTCGGCGATCCATTTCTTGCGGCCGCCGTTCATGAGCCGCACGTCCTGATGGCCGTAGACCTTCAGCTGCCAGAACGCCCAGGCGGCGAACCAGTTGTTGTTGTCGCCGTACAGGATGATGGTGGTGTTGTTACCGATGCCGGACGAGCCCAGGAGCTTCTCGAAGGCGCCCTTCGGGATGATGTCGCGGCGGACGGTGTCGCACAGCTGGGTGTCCCAGGCCCAGCCCACGGCGTTCGGGACATGGCCTTTGCCGTAGGCTGTGGTGTCGACATCCACTTCCACGATGCGGATGGCCGCATCGTTCAGATGCTGGGCGACCCAATCCGTGCCGACCAGGACCCCGTGCTGGGTCGCCGCCGGGGAAGACGTCTGTACCGCCATGAGTGCCTCCTTGGTGTGTGCGGCCTCACGCCGCGCAGGGAAGGATCGACCGGGAGGCCGTTATTGTATCGCTCACCGACGGTGATTGTCAAGCCGGAGCGACCCGCGCAGGCCCTCAACCGCTCCGCTGGAGCCGGTCAGCGGTTTGGAAGGCGTACCAGAGTGCGAGGAGGGTGAGCATCTCGGAGTAGAGGAACGGCCGGACGTACCATCCTCCCGCCGCGACGAGCAGCCCGTCCATCGCCAGGCAGCTGTGGGCTGCGGCCAACAGCAGCAAGGCCGCCCGGATGGCGGGAACGGGGATCTTCCAGACGAGCAGGAGGCAGAGTCCGACAAAGCCGATGACGAAAAGCGTCTGGACGGCCGATGTGAACATCCGCCAGCCCGGCGTGAGCGAGACCGCCCATCCGACGATCCGGTCGGCGACCGGGGTCGCGTGCCCGAAGAGGATGAGTGCTGCGTAGGCGGCCAGGAAGGGGCTGAAGCGGAGCAGCAGCTTCTTCGGCGTCATGGCGGGGTGGCGGATGAGCGCATCGACCGCGAAGACGCTGGGCAGGGTCAGGCCGACCGCGCTCCCGAACCACAGCCGGCGCAGCGCCCAGACGCGCTCGGGCGTCTCAGCCAGGGCAAAGCACGCCATTGCGGCGTATCGCCCCGCGACGAAGAGGCCCGCGGCCATGAGGAGCCAGCGGAGCCATCTCGGCGAGACGCAAGCGTAGGCGGTGAGAGCCAAGAGCGCGAGGCCGAAGGCCAGCCCCAGCAGAAAGAGATAGCCTCCGGCCACGCCGCTCATAATTCCGTCAGCCAGGCCCCGCCGGGCTGCGGATGGGGAGACCTCCCCGCAGCGCGGCGTAGGCGCCGAAGAGCGCGGCGGTGTAGACGAGGTCGCCCCCGACGGTGTTGCGGAAGAAGGGCAGGCCGGCCAGGTAGCACTCCCACAACCCGGACGCCGTCGGCGGATAGAGGCCGCCCGAGGCCCAGACGCCGAAGTTGCTGATGATGAAGAACAGGCACGAGCCGATCAGCGAGGCGCACAGGATGCGCCCCGGGCTCGGGTGGCGGCGGAGCCACCAGCCGAGCGTCCCGGTCACGGCGAAGGCGGCCCAGGTAAACGGCGCTGTCCGGTGCCACATGATGAGCAGGTCGCTCACCCCGACGATCGCCAGCGGCAGGAGCACCCCCCAGCGTTTCGAGAGGTAGGTCCCGCCGAACAGGGCGATGGCCATCACCGGCGTCGCATTCCAGGGATGGGGGACCAGCCTGGCCAGGATGCCCAACACGATGAGGCCGGCAGCCAGCCGGCCGTGCCTTGACGGTTCGGAAATGGTCATCAGCCCTCCTCAGTGTTCACCCAATTGAAGCTATTGTAGCCCTATGCTCGGACGGCGTAAAGTCGCCGCTCAAAACGTCACGGTGATGCCGCCGAGGAACGTGGTCGGCGGCATGGGCGCCTCGCCCGCCCCCAAGAGGTTCAGGCTGTTGCTGGACTGGTAGGTGCTGTACTCCTCGTTGGTCACGTTGTCGACCTTGAAGTAGGCCGTCATCACCGGCCAAGCCGCACCGTGCCGGGGCAGCTCGTAGCGGCAGAGCAGGTTGAGGACGCCGTAGTTATCGGCGCCGCTCAGGCTGTTGCTGAGGTCGTTGAACCTGACCGCGTCGGCGACGAGCGTCCAGTCCAGGTCGATCCACAGCGAGTCAAGCGGCGAGGCGCCGATCCCGGCATGGAACGTGTGCTCCGGCGTGCCCGGGATGGTGTTGCCGACGAACGCGCCCTCGCGGAACTCCGCGTCGATGAACGTATACGCGGCGTAGCCGCGCACGCGCCGGTCGGGCAGCTCGCCGCGCACGCCAAGTTCGACCCCGAAGCGCCGGGTGTCGAAGTTCTCATTGGTGGCCGTCACGGGGTTGAAGAGAATTTCCCGGTCGATGTTCGTGTAGAAGGCGGTTGCGTTCGCGCGGGCCAGACCCGCCGAGAGCCGGACCCCGGCTTCATAGGCGTCGCCCTGCTGAGGCTTCAAGTCCGCGTTGCTGCGGGCAAAGCTGCCCAGGCGGGACGAGAAGTCATCGACGTTGGGCGCCTTGAACGGCCTGGCGTAGGAGGCGAAGAGGTCCAGCCGCTGCGGCACCGCGTTGACGATGAGGCCGAGCTTGGGGCTCCACCCCTGGAACCGCAGGCCGCCGGTGAAATCAGGGAAGCTGAGCGACTCCTCGTAGCGTGACTTGTCGAAGCGCAGCCCTCCGACCACCGAGACCCGGTCCCACAGCGTCAGCGTGTCCTCCACGTGCATCCCATAGCCGCTCCGGTTCGATTCGCTATCCGGGCCGGCGAAGGCGTCGCGGTCGCCGGTCGTGGCTTTGTCTTCGGTCAGTTCGAGCCCGCTGACGAGGAGGTTGTCGAGCGCTCCTGCGGTCCATTCCGAGTTGGTGCTCAGCAGCAGACCGCGCGAGGGCGTAATGGTGAACGCGTTGAAGTCGATCGAGTCTTCTGAATGCTGGAGCTGCCGGCGCCAGAACAGGGTCACGGCGCTCGAGAGGCCTTGCCACGGCCCCGTGACCACATCGAGCGAGAGCTGATCGATGTCATTCGTGTTGGACCCATGGAACGGGTTCGTTTGCCGGCGGCGCTGCTCGGTCTGGGCCGCGGTCAGCAGTCCCGGAAAGGCCGTCGTGTCCTCGCTGTGCAGCAGGTTGAACTGCGCGTCCAGGCCGGGCGCGACGGCCCAGCCGGCGTTGGTCGTGATGGTCGTGTTGCGCGACCAGGAGGACTCCCGGTAGCCGTCCACCAGCCGCCTCGTGTACCCCACCCCGTAGCGCACCGGCTTGGTGGCTCCCCGGACGGCGGCGTGATACTTCTGCCAGCCGTAGGAGCCGAGTTCCACGCCGCTGTCCGTCTCCAGCTGCCGGGGGGCGTCATGCTTCATGAGGATGTTGATGACCCCGCCCAGCGCCCCTTCTCCATAGCTCACCCCGCCGCCGCCGCGCAGGACCTCGATCCGTTCGATGTCATCCAGCGGGATCGCCTGCCAGTGGACATCGTCTCCCGTGATGCGGTTCTGCCTGATGCCATCGACCAGCACCAGCGCGTTCGTGCGGGAGCTGTTGACGATGCCGCGCAAGTTCACGGTGCTGTCCGATCCCAATCCGAAGCCTTGCTGGTCGGAGAAGGTGACGCCTTCGGCATGGGCGAGCGCCTCCTGGATGGTCGAAGCCCCGGAACGGCGGATGTCCTCCGCGGTGATGACGGTGACATTGGCGGGAACCCGGGAGGCGTCCAGGCGCAGGCCTGGAATCCGCCGGGACGCGGAGATCTCTTCCGTAGACGGCCGCTCAGGGATGGGTTGTGCGGAAAGCGGTGCGACCGCCGCGAGCGCAGCGACAGCTACACCAGCGGGCAGTCCGATGACCCGACGAACCATTGATGCCTCCTCCCCGATATCCGCGGGGCGCGCCGGGAGCCAGTCGAGGAAGGGCGGGGCTCACAAAAAACCCTGACGACGGACGCCGTCAGGGAAGGTCCCGATTTGCCTTCACCCTGGACTCGCTCCACGGAGTGCAGTGAAGAGTTCGATGGGCAGGTCTTCTGGCTCCCCGCTCACCCTTACGCCTTCCCATCCTGCACCGACCGGTGCAGCACAGTGGCTGTTGTAAGGGGACGTGCCGGGGTTACAGCGGCGGGTCCGCGCCTGAGTCGCACAGGCTTCCCTTGGACCCATCGAACGCCAACTTGTGCCGGCAGGATAGGCCGCGCTCGCGCGGCTGTCAAGTGAAAAAACCGCGGTGAAGGGAATCGATTACGGCTGCCGGCGCTGCTTCATGCACACGGGGCAGTCGGTGGAAAACTCGAGGTAGCGGTCCTTCACCTTCGGCGTCCAGAAGGTCAGGATTTCGCCCACCCCGGCCAGCGTGCGCTTGACGGTCTGGCCGACCCCCTTGCCGATGCCGACGAAGACATTGCCGCCGCTCCGCACTTCATGCACGGGCTGGCTGATGAGCTCCGTCCACCCGAGAGCCGTGTTCGCCGCTCCCCGCACGAGTGTCGTGCCGGCTTTCGTCGGGTAGCCGACCGATGGGTCGGAGATCCGGCCGCAGATCGGGCAGACGGTCTGCGGTGTCGCTCGTTCCTCCGCAAGCACCGGTCCCGAGGCGCCCAGCACGACCGCGATCCCAAGCGCTGCGGCCGCCGCTCGTGATGCACGTCCCGTCATGATTCCTCCCGCTGTTCATTCACGCGGCCGCCCATGGCCCGCGACCGTTTCACTCATTATTCTCATTTCCCGCCGTCACCACAAGCAAAAACAACAAGCCCTTGCGGGTGCCCGCAAGGGCTTGTGTACTGGCGGGAAAGAACGCGGTTGTTAACTGCCGCTCAGGACATCCGTGCCGCCTTCTGGGAGCGGAATGTCGATCTGAGGAATGGGAAACGTGACGGCATGCGCAGCGCCACCCACGGTCTGTCCGACCGCGTTCCAGACGCCCTTGCCGATGCCGACCAGCACGTTCTCTCCCGACTGGCTCGCCTTCATCGGCGTCCGGAAGAGCGAGGTCCACCCGAGCAGGGTATTGGTCAAGCCGTACTTGAGCTTGCCCGTGGCCTTGTCCCCGTAGGTGGTGCCATCCGCCCACGAACTTGCCGCCGATGCCGTCATCGGTACTGCGAGCAACGCGGCGCACAGCAGCGCCAACCCGATTCGCTTGCCCATCCCCACCTCCTGTGGTTAGTGGTTAGCGGAAGTCTAGCATTGGTTATTGGATTTTGCAAGGTGTTTTTTAAGCAGGTGTTCTCGCGTCGGGGTCGCTGATCGGCGTTGCGATCGGCGTCCGTCGCCGGCTTCAATTGACACTCGTTGAGGCCGCATGATAGCATTGAAGTGCATCCACCGCGAGGGAGCGTCACATGTCCGACGCATCACACGAAGGCAACGGCCTCGTCCAGATGGAGGTCAGCAAGATCCGCATCGACGAGCGGCGGGGCGAACAGGTCGTCGTCCTGAAGGAGCGGGGCGGCAACCGCTTCCTGCCGATCATCATCGGGATCTCCGAGGTGACCGCCATCAAGATGAAAATCACCGGCATCCAGCCGCCGCGGCCGCTGACCCACGACCTCTTGAAGGAGACCATTACCCAGCTCGGGGCGACGCTCCAGCGGATCGTCATCACGAAGCTGGAGTTCAATACGTTCTTCGCGAAGCTCGTCCTGCAGACCCGCGACGGCCAGGTCCGCGAGGTGGATGCCCGCCCGTCCGACAGCATCGCCGTGGCACTGCGCTCCGAAGCGCCTATCTTCGTGTCCGAAGAGGTCTTGAACCAGGTCGCCTCGAGCTACGGGCTCTAACCCCCTTCCTTCCGGTATCAGATACCATCTGGATGAGGCATTCCGCCCGAAAAGGGTATCTGATACCGGCCATGAGAAAAGAGTATCTGATACCGGCCATGAAGCGACTCTACCTCGTCCGCCACGCCCAGACCGCCTGGAATGAGGAGAACCGCATTCAGGGCCGATCCGACCAGCCGCTCAACGGCGTCGGCCGGACCCAGGCCCAGCGGCTGGGCGTGCGCTTTGCGTCCCGCCACGTGGCGGGCATCTTCACGAGCCATCTCGTGCGCAGTCGCGCCACCGCCGAGGCGATCGCCGACGGGAACGGCCACGGCGCCGCACCCGTCATCGAGACGAACCTGGCGGAGATGCACCTGGGCGCCTGGGAAGGGCTGACTCCCGCCGAGGTGGACGCGCGGTTCGGCAATGCCTACCAGCAGTGGCGGCAGAGCCCGTCGAGCGTGCGCATCCCTGACGCGGAGCCGATGAGCGCGTTTCGTGCGCGGGTGCGCCGGATCTTCAGCAGGCTCACCGGGCAGATGGGGCAGGAGGAATACGTGGTGGTGTCACACGGCGGGGTCATTGCGGCGGTGCTGGCGGATGTGCTCGGGGCCGACTACGACCGGCTGCTGCGCCGGCTGCGGCTCGACAACGCCGGGGTCACCGCCATCGAGCTGGACGCGCCCACCCCGCACGTCCTGTGGGTCAACTCCACGACCCACCTGGATCCAGCGCCCCCGGTGCCGAGCACGTGGTTCTAACGGGTCGTGTCTTATTTTCGCCGATTTCGCAGATTGTGAGATGATTTCACCGATGGATCTATCGGCGAAATCAAGACCCAATCTGTGAAATCACCCCAGATTCACTACCTTCCTAACGGCGCGCCTTGCGTTTCGCGCCGGGCTTCCGGGCGGCCGGCCGCGTGCGTCCGGCTAATCGAGCGGGCTTCTTGCCCCCCCGCGCCTGCTGCTTCCCCGCCGCTTTCTTCTTTTTCGCCGGTCCGCCGATGGGCTGGCCGAAGGCCCCGGTCTTTGGCTTGACCAGTGCGGCAAAGTCCCGGTAGCGCATCGTGATCGTGTCGGCGTGCGTGCCGCCGTTGAAGACGATCTCCTCCGACTCGCTCAGCGTCTTGTCCACGACCACGGGGACCTGGTAGAGGTTCCCGAAGGGGGACATGGCGCCCACCTCCACATCCGGGAATCGCTCCTTGATGTCCGCCTCCTTGCCCAGCGAGAGCGACTTCACGCCGAGGATGCCCTTCAATGTCTTGAAGTGGATGAGTTGGACGGCCGGCAGGACGGCGAGGACCGGCCCGCGGTCGGTCTTGACCAGGACGCATTTGGCCAGGTGGCGGCCTGAGACGTGCTGGGCCGCGGCGATCTCCTGCGCGGTGTACACGATCGGGTGCCGCGCCGTCGTATAGCTGACCCTGGACGCTTGAAGGAATGCCTTGAGCCGCTCGGAAATCGCCATCCGCCCCTCCTGCTGTTGGTTGTCCCGGTTCCGTGTTCCGCCCGTATGGTAACGCAACAGGTCGGCGTTGACAACTCCTGCAAGCGGGTGGTGCCTTAATTTGGTGTGATTTCGCAGATTTTGGAACGTTTTCGCCGATAAAGCCTTATCTGCGTAATCATCTCACAATCGGCGAAATCTAAATTCAGGCACTACCTGCAAGCGGTGCGACTAGCGCTGGCTTCGTTTACCAGGTAGAATTGGTGACGGCCCATGCGATTTCTTAAGGGACTCTTCTGGGTGCTGTTGGCGGTCGCCATCGTGGCCATCGCCGTCTACCTGACGGGCGAGCTCGCCCTCTCCGACCGGCTCACCAACTTCTATCTCCTCGTGCAGGCGTGGCTGCCGCTCACGCTCGCCTTCGACCAGTTCCTCGTCGCCCTGACCGTCGCCTGCGTCCTCCTGGTCCTCCTCATTCTCCTCGGCTGCACCGGGCTCGTCCTGGCCATCTCCGCGAGCCGCCAGCAGCAGGTCAACGCGGCGCTCGCCGCCCGGCAGGAAACCGACCGCGTTACGGAGCACCACCGGCGACAGTACGAGCACCTGCGGACCATGGCCCAGGCGCTCACCAAGCAGCTCGACAAGCGGGTCCTCGTGCAGGGCATCATCGAAGCGGCCAGCCGGATGACGAGCGTCCTGCAGGCCAACACGGTGGTGTCGCTCTGGCTGGTGCACTTTGAGACGGACGCCATCCGCTTCGAGCGGGGGTTCTACTGCGACGAGGCGCTGTTCGCGCAGACGGAGTTCCAGCCGACGGACCAGCCGTTCTCGCAGGTCATCTCGACCCAGCAGCCGTGGATCGCCGAGACCGGCATCGACGGCCTGGCGTTCCTCCGGCGCGAGAAGCTCCAGCAGCTTGGCGGAGCCACCAGGGCGATGATGGTGCCGCTGATCATCGAGAACGCCATCCTCGGCTACCTGATGCTGTTCTGCCATCCCGAGGTCCTCAAGAGCTACGAAGCGCAGCAGGCCTTCTATGGTGCGTTGTGGAGCGAGCTCTCGCTGGCGCTGGCCATTGCGGTGCAGGGCGAGGTCGCGATTCTCGACCGCTTGACCGGCGTCCACAACCGGGAGTACTTCATGAAACGCCTCATCCAGGAGCTCGAGCGGGCCAATCGCTACCGGCTGCCCCTGTCGCTCCTGATGATCGACATCGATAACTTCAAACTCGTCAACGACATGCTCGGGCACCCGCAGGGCGATGCGGTGCTCAAGATCATCTCCAAGCTCCTCAAGAAATCGGTGCGGGTGATCGACCTGGTCGGCCGCTACGGCGGCGAGGAGTTCGTCGTCATGCTGCCCGAGACCGGGTTCGGGGAGGAGGCCGCGGGCCGCGCCGGCGGAGCCGCCCATGTGGCCGAGCGGATCCGCCAGGCGGTGGACGACGAGTTCCGGGGCCTGCAGAAGCCGCTGAACCTCACCGTCAGCGTGGGCGTCGTCTGCCGGCGTTTTCCCGAAGACCGCGAACACGACTACCAGGAGCTGATCCGTCTGGCGGACGAGCAGCTCTACAAGGCCAAGACGACCGGCAAAAACAAGGTGTGCATCCACTTGCCGGACAGCGCCCAGCCCGTGCCCGGATGATATGATCCGCCGGCGGTGGATGGGTGCAATTCTCCTGGCCGGCGCCGGCGTGGCGGGGGCGTTCCAGGCGCCGTACATCAACTGGAAGCCGGTGGTACTACCGCTGGACGCGCGTCCTCTCGTCATCCGGCAGGATGCGAAAGGGGACGGGCGGTTTCAGGCCCCGCGCAACGGCAACCGGAAACATCGGGGCGTGGACCTGGCCGCCGAGCTCCAGAGTCCGGTGCGCGCGATCCGCAGCGGCTGGGTGCGCGAGGCGCGATTCCACCGGGGATTGGGCTGGTTCGTGGAGCTGGAGCACGGCGGCGGGCTGCGGAGCCTCTACGCGCACCTGCACGAGACCCGTGTCGCCCCGGGCATGCGGGTGCGGCAGGGGGACGTGATCGGCGCCGTCGGCAAGACGGGCAACGCCCGGCACGCCTGGATCATTCCCCATCTGCATCTGGAAGTGCACAAGGACGGCGCGCCCATCGATCCCCAGACGCTCGGCGTGGAGTTCGCGCAAGCCCACCCTCTACTACCGGCCGGAGCCGCTTCGGATGGACGTGGCGGAGAGTAGCGCGCGTCTGCGGGAGGCGCGCAGCGGCGCCTGGTGGTTCGCGCGCTGGCCGTCGCCGTCCATTGCGGCCGGCTTCACCGATCGCTCGTGCGAGCCGTCACAGCTGCTGGCCGCCGTGCGGACCCCCGTGGCGGCGTCGGCCGAGCAGGTGCACGGCAGCAGCGTGGCGGTCGTGGGCTCGCGCCGGGGGCGGAGCCCCATCCCGGGCGCCGACGCCCTCGTGACCAACGTGCCCGGCGTCGCGCTCCTCGTCCGGACGGCGGACTGCCTGCCGGTGTTCTTCGCGGACCCGGCGCGCCGGGCCGTCGGGCTGGCGCATGCGGGATGGCGCGGACTGGCGGCGGGCCTGCCCGCGCGGGTCGTCGCCGCGATGCGCCGGGCGTACCGCACCCCGCCCGGCGAGCTGGCGGTGGCGATCGGACCGGCGATCCGGGCGTGCTGTTATGAGGTGGGGCCGGAATTTGAGGCCCGGTTCGGGCCGTTTGTCCAGACGCGCGGAAGCCGCCGCACGTGCGACCTCATCGGCGCGGCGGTGGAGCAGCTGCGGCGCTGCGGCGTCCGGCCCGAGCGGATCGTCGACAGCCGGGCGTGCACCGCCTGCGACACGCAGCGTTGGTTCTCGCTGCGCCGCGAGGGGCCGTCCACCGGGCGCCTGACATCGATGATCGTGGTGCGGCCGTAACATGCATCGCGCGATCGGCTACATCTCGAAGCGATTCGTCCAGGTCCGCCCAGGGGAAGGGCAGAAGGTCTTCCTGACCTTTCTCTATTTCTTCCTGATCATCACCTCCTACTACCTCATCAAGCCGGTCAGCCGTTCCCTCGTGCTGGGCGACCTCGGATCCCGGGTCGTGCCCTACGTGGACCTCGTGTCGGCGATCCTGATGGGGCCCATCGTGGCCGTCTTCGCCAAACTCGTCGACCGCGTGCCGAAGGCCCGTCTCGTCAGCGGCTCGTTCTGGGCGGTGGCGGGCATCCTGCTGGTCTTCTGGAGGCTGCTCGCCCACCCCATCCCGTGGCTCGCCGGAGCCTTCTACGTCTGGGTCAACATCTTTTCGGTGCTGGTCGTCACGCTCTTCTGGCTCGTGGCCAACGACCTCTACCGCCCCCGGGAGGCGAAGCGGCTCTTCGGATTCATCGGCTCCGGCGGCATCCTGGGCGGCATCGTCGGCTCGTCCATCGCCGCCGTCGGCGCGCAGCTCATCGGGACCGAACAGCTCTTGCTGCTCGCCGCGGCGGTGCTGGTCGGCTGCTGGCTGGTGGTTCGTCGGCTCTGGACGCTTGTGCCGGAGCCGGTCACGCCTTCGGCGGACCCCGCCGCAGGCGGGGCGGCCAGGGAGCCGCGGCCGATGGACGGGCGGCGGGAGACGTTCCTCTCCAACCCCGGCGGCTTCGTCCGGCTGCTCCTGCAGTCCCGCTACCTCCTGCTGCTCGTCATCATGGTCGGCCTCAACAAGCTCATCGCCACGCTCATGTACTACCAGCTCAACCCGTTCATCGAGGCGACGTTCCCCGGCCAGGACGCGAAGACCACGTTCACGAGCGTGTTCTTCGGCGGTATGAACGTCATCGCGTTCATCGTCCAGTTCTTCTGCACGAGCCTCATCCTGCGCCGCTGGGGCTTCTCGGTCGCGCTCTTCGCCCTGCCGCTGGGCCTGCTGGCCGGCTCGACGGCGCTGCTCGTGGCCCCCGCCTTCTGGGTGGCCGCGGTGACGGAGCTCTATGACGGCTCGCTCAACTATTCGCTCCAGCAGACGACGAAGGAGATGCTGTATCTGCCGATCAACCGCTCGATCCGGTACAAAGTGAAGCCGTTCATCGACATGGTGGTGTTCCGGTTCGGGAAGGGCATTGCCGCGCTCATCGGGATCGTCCTGTTGGACCGGATGGGCATGCCGGCCCGGTATCTGAGCCTGATCGCCCTCCCGCTCTTGATGGCCTGGATCGTGGCGGCGGTTTGGCTGCGGCGGGATTATGTGGCGCGGATCCGGACGATCCTCCAGGCTCACGCCGTGTCGCGCCGCCAGCGCCTGCAGCCCTCCCCGGCCGCGCCGGCAGGGGAGGGACGCGACTCGCTGAGCATGGCCGAGACGGCGATCCTCCTCGAGGGCATGCGGGCAGCACCCCCGCCTCCGCCCGGAGAGACGAGCGCGTCCCCGGAGCCGTTCGGGGCGCTGATGGACGGCCAGCCGTCCTCCAGGAAGCTGGTACTCCTCGACCGCCTCGTCGGGACGGCCGGGCCGGCCTCCGCCCACGGCAAAGCGCTCCTGGAGGAGCTCGCCGCCTACGAGCTGCGCGTGACGGATTCGGCGGAGATGGAGCACGGATTCCAGCGGCTGAAGTCCATCATCGGCGATCAGCAAGAGCCGATGGCCACGCGGCGCCAGGCGATCCGGGTGCTGGCCCGGACCGGGGACCAGGCCGCGGTCGACTACCTCTTCGGCGTCGTGACGGTCGAGTCCGACGCGATCCTCCGGCAGGAAGCGGTGCGGGGGATGGTCCGCCTGCGCATCCGGGGAGGCCGGTTGGAGTTTCCCGTGCAGCTGATCCGGCGGCAGATTGCGTCGGAAGTCGCCAACCACCAGCAGATCGTGCACGTCGCCCAGATCTACCGCCAGCACCACCGGGGGCCGGTGCCGGCCGACGACGCGCTCCTCGCGCTGCTGCGCGTCCTCATGGAGGAGTCGGTGGAGCAGATCTTCCGCCTGCTCATGCTGCTCTACCGTCCGGAGGACATCCACCTCGTCTATGAGCAGCTGCGGGTACCCGACGGCTACGTGCGGGCCGACGCCATCGAGCTGCTGGACAACCTCGTGGATGCGCCGATGCGCCCCATCATCTTTCCGATCCTCGACGAGGACCGTTTTCTCGCGGCGCTGGAGGAGCTCGCCGGCGCCACGCATGAGCCGACCACCGCCTACCGCCTCCTCCAGGGCGCCATCTGGGACCACAACTGCTGGCTCAGCGTGACGACCCTGTGCGCCGTCGGCAAGCTGCGGCTGACCACCATGCGGCAGGAGCTGGAGCGGGCCTCCCGCAACTCGACGCCGCTCATCGCCGCCGCGGCCAAGGTGGCGCTCCACCTGGCCACGCTGCCGTGAACCGCTGGGCCGCAGAACCCATGTTCGGTTCGGGGTTCAGGGTTCGGGGTTCTGGGCAGTTACCCCGAACCCCCAACCCCCAACCCCGAACAATCACGGTGCTCTGCGCGGCACTCCTCTTCGCAGGAGCAGGGTGCGCTTCCTGGCCCCGCCGCTGGAGTGCCAGGCCGTGCTGCATCGACACCAAGCCGGTGGTCCGCCGACAGCCGATCTGGTGGCATCTCTTTGACGTGACCGTGTTGGAGCCGGTGGAGCAGCCCTTCACGCTGGTGCGGCCGGCGCGCAAGCTGCTCGGGACTCCGACCCGGGCGCTGAACCTGCGCCACGGGGAGCTGACCGGCAGCGCCTTTTTCACCAATCGCGATCCGGCCGGCCTGACCCCTGAGCAGGTGCGCTGGGGCCCCTCCACACCGGAGGATGCTCCGGCGGCTCCGATGACGATCACGAAGGCCAAAATGGAAGGGAAGACCGCCGGGTTTTTCGTGACGGACGCGCGCGGAGCGCGCTATCTCTTCAAGCTCGACCCGGTCGACGCCCCGGAGCTGCTTTCAGGCGCCGAAGCGGTCACGAGCAAACTGCTCTACGCGCTGGGCTACCATGTGCCGAGCTACGAGGTTGCACGCGTGCGTCCCGAGGACCTGCGGCTGGCGGACGGCGCGCAGGGGATGGACGCGGCCTCGCTCGATGCGCTGCTCCTGGCGCGCGTCGAGCGGGGTACGGTGCGGGTGTCGGCGAGCCGGCTGCTGGAAGGAGAGATCCTGGGCCCGGCGAAGTTCAAGCGGTTCAGAGACTGCGCCGACGTCCGCGCGCTGCGGCTGGCGTATGGGTGGGTCAACAACATCGACGCCAAGGACCACAACTCGCTGCTCGTCTGGAACGGGAAGGAAACGGTGGGCTACCTCATCGACTTCGGCACGTCGCTCGGCGCCGACGCCGGGACCGGCGGGCCGAAGCACCCTTGCGCCGGACGGCTGAATACCGTGGACATGCGGGAGCTGGGACTGAAGCTGGTGACCCTGGGCCAGCACCACCCGCCGTGCGACTACGAATCGCCTGATGTGAGCCCTGGGGTCGGCCGGTTCAGCGCGCGGTTTGACCCGGAGCACTGGAAGCCCTACGCCCCGAACCTCGCGTTCAAGGAGATGAACGACGACGACGCCCGGTGGATGGCGCGCCGGATGGCGCGCCTCTCCGCCGCCCAGGTGGAGGCGGCCGTGTCCGCCGGCCGCTACAGCCATGCGGGCGACGCGGCGTATCTGGTCGCGACGCTGGAGGCGCGGCGCGAGGCGATCATCCGCCGGTATCTTACGCCGGAGGACGCCAACACCTCAAAGGAGGGACGGTGAGATGATCCTGTGGTACCTGAAGCACCGGCCGGTCATCCATCCCACCGCGTTCGTCGCGCCGGGCGCCGACGTGATCGGCCGGGTCCGCCTGGCGAAAGACTCGAGCGTCTGGTTCGGCTGTGTGCTGCGGGGCGACGTCAACCGCATCGACATCGG
>MHGT01000038.1:0-3750 GCA_001805695.1 Omnitrophica WOR_2 bacterium RIFCSPHIGHO2_02_FULL_67_20
CCCGCACGTCGGACAACGGCCTTTCATCGCCGAGCGGCCGTTCTTCATCTTGACCTGCTTGGCGTCCTTCATCTCTCTCTTCGCCTTGCACTTCACGCAATAGGCCTCCATCGCCCCTCCTTGTTGGGTTCTCCGAGCCCGCGATCCTTCAATGCTCCAAAACAGGCAGACAAGCCTAGCATGCGACCCTGCGGACTGTCAAGCGCGCGGCTCCTCCGACGACCGGCGGCGCGGGGCCTCCTCATGAATCTCGCCCACGAGCTCTTCGAGCAGGTCCTCGATCGTCACGAGCCCGATGGTGCGCTCCCGCGCGTCCTGCACGATCGCAATCTGGACCTTGTCCCGCTGGAATTCGCTCAGCAGCTCCGCCGCCCGCTTGGTGCCCGGTGTTGCGGCCGCCGGACGGATGAGGTCCGACAGCACGAAGAGCCCGCCGTGGCGCATCATCGCGAGGAGGTCGCGCGCGTACAGGACCCCGGCGACGTGGTCCAGGTCGCCGCGGTAGAGCGGGATGCGGGAGTGCCCCTCCTCGATGAGGACATCCACCGCCTGCTCGGGCGTCGCATTGAGGTCGATCCCCACGATCTGCTCGCGGGGGATCATCACCTCCCGCACCAGCGAGTCGCTGAATTCGAAAATCCGGTGGAGCATCCGCAGCTCCGCCTCGGCCAGCACCCCGGCTTCCCGCCCCATCTGGATCATCACCTTGATCTCCTCTTCGGTGACCAGCGGAGAGCGGCGCTTGGTCGGCACGCGCAGGAGGCGCAGCAGCCCCCGTCCGGCCCACATGAAGAACGTCGCCAGGGGCGAGAGCAGCTCCATGAGCACGCCGAGGGGGCGGACGAGCGTGAAGGCCACCGCCTCCGGATGGGTCACCGCAAAGAGCTTGGGGGTGACTTCTCCCACCAGGAGGAGCACCGCGGTCACGAGCACGGTGGCGAGCGCGACCCCCCACTTGGACCCGAAGGCGTCGATCAGCAGCCACGAGGCGAGCGCAGTGATGGCCACGTTCACCAGGTTGTTGGCGATCAGCAGCGTGCCGATGACCCGGTCGAGCTGGGTCAGCAGCTTGAAGGTCAGCTGGGCGCTCCGGTGGCCCTGCTCGGTCAGATGGCGCAGGCGAACCTTGTTGATGGACAGCATCGCCGCCTCGGCGGCGGAGATCGATGCGGAGAGGAGGAGCAGCGCGAGAAAGGCCAGCGCCAAGGACGCGGTCATTTCGACGTCCCCTCCCCGGCTTGATAGAGCCGGTGTTGGCGGATGTAGCGCTCCACCGGAGCAGGCACGAGATAGCGGATGGAGCGGCCCCCGGCGACTCTGGCGCGGATGT
This sequence comes from Omnitrophica WOR_2 bacterium RIFCSPHIGHO2_02_FULL_67_20, assembly GCA_001805695.1. GTDB lineage: Bacteria > Omnitrophota > Gorgyraeia > Aquiviventales > Aquiviventaceae > 2-02-FULL-67-20. Next base: position 1,331 of record MHGT01000038.1, read on the forward strand.
CCGAGGAGGCGATACTCATGAGCGGCATGTCCAGCCAGCGGATCCCCCGCTCCATCCGCGCGCGACGGCTGTCCGGGCGGCGGACCGCGGCGATCGTGCACAGCCGTTTCAGCTCGTTCCAGGCCGCCCACCGGACCCCGAGCATGTCCTGCCCGACGAGGAGGAAGAGCTCGGCCTTCGGCAGCGCGCGGCGAAGCGCCCTCACGGTGTCAATCGAGTAGGAGGGTCCGGGGCGCCGCAGCTCGATGTCGGAGGCCGCAAAACCCGGATGATCCTTGACGGCGAGCTGGACCATGCGGAGGCGCGTAGCACCGTCGAGCAGGCCCGGCGCGCGCTTGTGGGGCGGCTGAAGCGCCGGGAGGAACAGCACGCGGTCGAGCGACAGGGTCTGCCTCGCGGTTTCGGCCAAGAGGAGGTGGCCCAGGTGGATGGGATTAAAGGTCCCGCCGAAGATTCCAACCCGAAGCGCTGACATTGCTCCTACTCTCGCAGCTGTCCCGTCCCATGGACCACGTACTTGTACGTCGTCAGCTCTTCCAGGCCCATCGGGCCGCGGGCGTGCAGCCGGTCGGTGCTGATCCCGATCTCAGCGCCGAGGCCGAACTGGAACCCGTCCGTGAAGCGTGTCGAGGCGTTGACGTAGACGGCCGCCGAATCCACCGCCTGCACGAACCGCTCCGCATGGCGGGGATCCTGGGTCACAATGGCGTCGGAGTGGGCCGATCCGTAGCGGGCGATGTGCTCGACCGCCTCGTCCAGGGAGCGGACCACCTTCACCGACAGGATGAGGTCGAGGTATTCGGTGGACCAGTCTGCTTCAGTCGCCGCCGCCACGTCCGGCACCAGGCGGCGCGTCGCCTCGCAGCCGCGCAGCTCCACCCCCGAGCCCCGCAGGCGGCGGAGGCAGTCCGGCAGAAAGGCCTTCGCCGCGCGCTCATGGACGAGCAGCGTTTCCATGGCGTTGCAGGTGGCCGGCCGCTGGCACTTGGCGTTGAGCGCAATCGCCTGGGCCATCTCCAGGTCGGCCGCCTCATCCACGTACACGTGGCAGACCCCTTTGGCGTGCTTGATGACGGGAATCCGCGAGGTGTCGGCGACCTTCCGGATGAGCGCTTCTCCGCCCCGCGGAATGACCACGTCAATCAGGTCATGGAGCTGGAGCATGACGTCCACCGCGGCGCGGTCCGCCGTCGGCAGCGTGCTCACCGCCGCCTCGGGAAGCCCTGCCTCTTGCAGCGCGCGGCGCAGGGAGGCGGCGATCGCCTGATTCGACCGGAACGCCTCCGCCCCGCCCCGCAGCACCGCCGCATTGCCGCTCTTCACGCACAGCGACCCGCACTCGCTGGCCACATTGGGCCGCGACTCGAAGATGATGCCGACAACACCCAGCGGCACGCGCACCTTCCGGATGACCAGGCCGTTGGGCCGGGTCCATTCGCGGATGACGGCGCCGACCGGATCGGGCAGCTCGATCACCGCCTCCACCGAGCGGACCATCCCGTCGAGCCGCTGGTCGGTCAGCGTGAGCCGGTCGATGAGCGCTTCGGAGAGCTGTGCCGCGCGCGCTGCCTCGACGTCTCGCGCGTTGGCGCTCAGGATCGCGTTCCGGTCCGCCCGCAGCCGGCCGACCATGGCGCGCAGCGCGGCGTTCTTCTCCTCGGCGGACGCCAGGGCCAGCCGCGGCGCCGCCGCGCGGGCCTCACGGACGACCGCCAGCACCGCGTCCCGCATGGAAGCGCTGGAGTCTGTCATGGGAGCGGCCATCTCAACACCCTCACGTGTGCAGCTCTTTGGCCAGGACCAGGTGGTCCCGGTGGATGACCTCCCGCGCGCGGCTCTGGCCCAGCGCCCGGGCCGCCTCGGCGCTGCGCAGGCCGCGGATGCGCAGGAGCTCCGCGGAGGAAAAGTTGGACACGCCCCGGGCGAACTCCTCGCCCGCCTCATCCGCCAGCGCGACGAAGGCCCCCGCGTCGAAGCGGCCGCGGACGCTCCGCACCCCGGACGCCAAGAGGCTCTTGCCCTGCTCGGCCAGCGCCTGGACCGCCCCCGCATCGACGACCACCATCCCCCGCGGCTCGCGCAGCGCATAGGCGATCCACCATTTCCGCGGCGTCAGCCGTCTTCGGGGCGGCACGAACAGCGTGCCGACGGACCGGCCCGAGAGGATCTGCGTCACGACGCCCGGACGCGCGCCGTTGGCGATGATCATGGGGATGCCGCTGTGGCCGACGATGCGCGCCGCTTCCAGCTTGGAGGCCATCCCCCCCTTGGTCACCTGGCGCTTGGGGTAGCACGGGACGGCGCTCTGCAGCCGGCCGAGTGATTCGACCCGCTCGAGCGGCTTGCCGTCCTGGAGGAAGCCATCCACATCGGAGAGGATCACGAGGAGGTGCGCGTCGATCGCCGAGGCGACGAGCGCC
>MHGT01000038.1:3756-4343 GCA_001805695.1 Omnitrophica WOR_2 bacterium RIFCSPHIGHO2_02_FULL_67_20
CGGTCGTTATCGCCGAAGGTGATCTCCTCAACCGCCACCGTGTCGTTCTCGTTGACGACCGGCACGACCCGCCGGTGGAGCAGCGTCAGGATGGTCTGCTTGGCGTTGCGGAACCGGGCCCGGTTGGCCAGATCCTCCTGGGTGAGCAAGACCTGGGCGGTGAGCAGGCCCCGCTCCGCAAAGGCGCGGGTGTAGAGATGCATGAGCTCGCTCTGGCCGATCGCCGCGCACGCCTGCAGCTGGGCGAGCGGCTCGGGACGGTGGCAGAGGCCCAGCCGGGCCATGCCGCACGCGATCGCTCCGGAGGACACGAGGACGGGATGGCGGCCGGCCGCCGCACAGGCCGCCAGCTCCTCCACCAGGTGGTCGAGCCGCTCGGGCAGGATCCGCCCCGCGTCACTCGTCAGGACGCTGGCGCCGACTTTGACTACCAACCGCTGAATATTCCGCTGGTTCTGATCCATCTTCGTTTGGCCCGTTATGCCCGTTGAGCCCGTTATGCCCGTTAGATCCGGTTGAGTCCGTTCAACGGGCCCAACCGGCTCAACGGACCCAACGGGCTCAACCGGCTAAACGGGCTCAACCGA
>MHGT01000038.1:4361-5559 GCA_001805695.1 Omnitrophica WOR_2 bacterium RIFCSPHIGHO2_02_FULL_67_20
ACGTGGGCAAATTTGCGCGCGCCTCGGCGAGGTCCATCTTGTTGGCGACGATGAGCTGCGGCCGGTCCTCCAGCGAGGCGCGATAGGCGGAGAGCTCCCGGTTGAGCTGGTGGTACGCCTCCACCGGATCGCGCCCGTCCACCGCCGCCAGGTCCACCAGGTGCAGCAGCAGCCGGGTGCGCTCGATATGGCGCAGGAACTGGATGCCCAACCCCCGCCCCTCGTGCGCCCCTTCGATGAGGCCGGGCACGTCGCAGGCGACGAACGAGCCGCGCTGCTCCACGTTCACCACCCCCAGCACCGGGTAGCGGGTCGTGAAGGGGTAGGCGGCAACCTTCGGCCGCGCCGTGGAGATCCGCGCGAGCAGCGAGGACTTGCCGGCGTTCGGGAAGCCGATGATGCCGACATCGGCGATGAGCTTGAGCTCCAGCTTGAGCCGGCGCCGTTCGCCTGGGCCGCTCGGCTGGGCTTCCGGGACCGTCGCGTTGCCCCTTCCGCCCCTGCCGCCGGCGGCGACGATCGCGCGCTCGCCCGCTCTGGTGAAGTCGCGCAACGCCAGCCCGGCCTCCTGGTCCCAGACCACGGTGCCGACCGGGATGCGGATGACGAGCTCCTCGCCCCGCTTGCCGGTCTTCTTATTGCTGCCGCCATGAGCTCCGCGGCCGGCCATAAACTCGTGCTTGAAGTGGAAATCCAGGAGGGTACTGATGTTTGGGTCGGCCACGAGGACGACGTCGCCGCCATCGCCGCCATCGCCGCCGTCAGGGTAGGGGTAGCGGATGTAGGGGGGCTGGGCGAACGACGCGCACCCGCGGCCGCCGTCTCCAGCCTTCACGACGATCTCGGCCTGGTCGACGAACCACATCAGGCCTCATCAGCGGCGAAACGGGGTGGCGGGAAGACGCTCACGCGGCGGGAGCGGTTTTTGGCTCAATGCTGACGGTCCGCGTCCCGGGAAAGCGAACGACACCGTCCTGTTTGGCGTAGAGAGTCCAGTCGCTGCCGGTCCCGACGTGCCAGCCGGCCTTGAAGACACTGCCGCGCTGCCGCACGAGGATCGAGCCGGCGCTCACCCACTCGCCTCCGAACCGCTTGATCCCGAGCCGGCGTCCGGCGCTATCGCGCCCGTTCTTGGTGGACCCGGCTCCGGTTTTATGCGCCATAGGAGAGGCTCCTTAGATTAGAGATTCTTTCAGAT
>MHGT01000038.1:5608-8000 GCA_001805695.1 Omnitrophica WOR_2 bacterium RIFCSPHIGHO2_02_FULL_67_20
ATCAATCCACAATCTGCGAAATCTCCATGTCACTTTGAAAAACATGATACGATCACCGCTTCTTCGGGGCCGGCGCCTTCCGCGTCGCGCTCTTCGGGACGCTCGTGCGCGCCGCGGCAAGCACCTTCGCCGAGCTGTCATCCGGCAGATGGACTTCTTTGACCACCAGCCGCGACAGCTTCTGGCGGTGGCCCACGGTCTTGCGCCAGTTCTCACGCCGGCGGTAGTGGTACGAAATCACCTTCGGGCCGAGCCGGTGCTCGACCACCTCGCAGACGACCGCCGCACCCTCCACGTAGGGACGGCCGATGCGCATCGCCTGCCCGTCATGGGTCAGCAGCACGCGCTCCACCGTGTGCGTGGTTCCCGCCTGGACGGCGAGGCGGTGGACGTCCAACCGAGTCCCCGGCTCGACCTTCCACTGCCGGCCTCCAAGCTCGATCACTGCGTACATGTCCGCTCCTGTTGGCGATGCCTGGGAGGAAAGCCGCGTCGCTGGAGGGCTCCAGCGAGCTCATCTACTATAGCGAAGTGGCCCGAGGCGGTCAAGTGTTCCGGTGGTGCCTTAATTTGGCGTGATTTCGCAGATTTTGGAACGATTTCGCCGATACAGCCTTATCTGCGTAATCATCTCACAATCGGCGAAATCCAAATTCAGGCACTACCAGCGTTCCCGACCGACGCCTCAGCCGCCCACGTTGACCTTGATCTGCTCGAAGTGGAGGCTGGGGTCGGAAAGGACCAGGATCTTGGAGCGGGTCTGCGACTCGATGGCGCTCAGCGCGGGCCGGTCCTCCTGGAGCAGCCGGACCGCCACCTGCGGGTGGACGAGCAGCTCCAGCGTCTTGTGCTGGCTGTGCTTGAGGGCGCGTTTCGCCTGCCGGATCGCCTCGATGGCCATCGTCACGGCGGACTTCACGCTGCCTCGCCCGGCGCAGTACGGGCAAGACTGGTAGCTGACCGTTTCCACGGAGCGCCGCATCCGCTGGCGGGTCAGCTCGGCCACGCAGATTTCGGAAAACGAGATCAGGTTCGTCTTCGCCCGATCGCGCGTCAGGGCATCCTCAAGGACCTTCACGAGCTCCCGGCGGTGGCCGGGGATGTCGAGGTCGATGAAGTCGATGACCACGATGCCGCCGATGTCCCGCAGCCGCAGCTGGCGGGCGACTTCCACCGCCGCTTCCTTGTCCACCTGGAACGCCGTCTCTTCCAGGTTCCGCCGGCCGGTGAACTTCGCGGTGTTCACATCGATCGCCACCAGGCTTTCCGTCGGCTCGATCACGATCGAGCCCCCGGAGGCGAGCTGTATGCGCTTGTCAAAGAGCGAGGCGATCTGCTCGTCCAACCCCTCCTTCTCGAAGAGCGGCTCCTCGCCCTGGTAGAGGTCGAGCCGCACCTTCACGCCGGGGATCAGCGACTGGAGGAACCGGCGCAGCTCGTGAAACTCCGACTTCGAGTCGATGACGATGCGGTGGGTGTCCTCGGTGTAGCTGTCGCGGATGACGCGCTGCGCGAGCCGGTACTCCTGGTAGACGCAGGCCGGCGCTTTCGACCGCGCCGAGAGCCGTTTCGTGTTCTGGTGGATCTTCGAGAGGAAGCGCACGTCGCGCAGGAGATCCTTCTCCTCTTTTCCCGCGCCGGCCGTCCGGATGATGAGGCCGGCCTCCTGGGAGAAGCGCAGCTTGCCCAGGATGGCCCGCAGCCGCGCGCGCTCCTGGGGATCCTCGATGCGCTTGGAGATGCCCATGCGCGAGTCGTTGCACATGAGCACCATGTACCGGCCGGGAAGGCTCAGGTGCGTCGTCAGCCGCGCACCCTTCGATCCGAACGGCTCCTTCACGACCTGGACGAGGATCTCCTGGCCGTTCTTGACCAGCTCCTCGATCCGCGAGCGGCGGTGGGGTGAGGGCGCCGGACGGCTCCGCTCTTCGCTGCCCGGACTGCCCGGCTCGCCCTCGAGAATCGCGTCTTCCTCGTCCGCCTTCGACTCCACGATGTCGGCGACATAGAGGAAGCCGTTCTTGCCAAGGCCGGTGTCCACAAAGGCGGCGCCGATGCCCGGCACGACCGAGGTCACGCGCCCCTTGTAGATGCTGCCGACCATGCGCGTATCGCTGGCGCGCTCGACGTAGAACTCCTCGAGCCGCTTGTTCTCGGTGATCGCGACGCGCGTTTCCTGCGCGTCCATGCTGATGAAGATTTCTCGCACTACTCCCATGGGTGCAAGACACTCCTTGTGTGAGTGGATAAAACAGATTCGCGGAGCAATCCCACCTTTTCAAACGGATAAATCAAATAGAACCATTATCTGCTTTATCGTTTCCTGAGTTCAAGTTTCTAGCGCAACACCTGTATCCTGGGACCACCCAGGAGAAAGGAGTTGCGCACGATG
>MHGT01000039.1:0-739 GCA_001805695.1 Omnitrophica WOR_2 bacterium RIFCSPHIGHO2_02_FULL_67_20
TTCAAATACCGCAACGCGCTCTTCCCGGCGCTGTTCGCGCTGATGGCGCTGATCGGCCGGCCGCAGGTCATCCTGGGGGATCCCGCGCTGGACCGGGCGCTGGGGGTGTGCGGCGTCCTGGTCGCGCTGACGGGCCAGCTCGTGCGGCTGGTGACGATCGGCTATGAGTACATCGAGCGGGGCGGGAAGGAGGGCAAGGTCTACGCCAGCCGCCTGGTCCAAGGGGGCGTCTACGCGCTCACCCGCAACCCGATGTACCTCGGCAACGGGCTGATTGCGATCGGGATAAGCCTGGTGGCCGGCGCGCCGCTCATGTATCTCATCGTCCTGCCGCTCTTCCTCTATATCTATCAGGCGATCATCGCGGCGGAGGAGGCGTATCTGCGCCGGCAGTTCGGCGCGGAATACGAGCGGTACTGCGCCGAGGTCAACCGGCTGCTGCCCGCACTGCGCCACGCTCGACGGATTCTCGCGCCGCTCTCCTACGATTGGCGGCAGGCGGTCAGAAAGGACCTCAGCACGATGGCGGGCCTCTTCCTCGGCCTGATCCTCCTGCCCGTCTTCCGACGGATGTGGTTGGAAGGGTGGGAGGCCGTACGAGAGGAGCTGCCTCAGACCGTCACCGCCCTGCTTGTTGTCCTGGGTTTCTACGGCGTTGCGATCGCGCTGAAAAAGCAGCGCAAGGTGTTTTATGCCCGGGGAGGATGAGCGCATGTGGTTGGCCCGTTGGCCCGTTAGC
>MHGT01000039.1:775-855 GCA_001805695.1 Omnitrophica WOR_2 bacterium RIFCSPHIGHO2_02_FULL_67_20
GGAGGTTAGTATGACGCAGATCCAACGCATGGCGGTTGCGGCAGCGGCGGTGGCGCTGCTTGGGGCGGGAGTGGGGCTCG
>MHGT01000039.1:911-6037 GCA_001805695.1 Omnitrophica WOR_2 bacterium RIFCSPHIGHO2_02_FULL_67_20
TGTTGGGGTCGCCTCAGCAGAGCCCGGACGCCGCGTACACGGCGCAGGAGCGCGAGCGGCTGGCCGCGTTCCTCGCAAGCGGCGACTACGCGACCAGCCGGCAGGGCGAGCCGATCGACATGGTGGTGCTGGGCATTCCGCTGACGCGCTCGGAGCACGTGTATTCCGCGAAGCCCATCCCGCCAACGAAGACGAGCGTCCGGTAACGGCTCCGCGCGCCAGGAGTTCGCATGCATGTCTTGGTGACCGGGTCCTCCGGACTGGTGGGCACCGCCCTGGTGCCCTTCCTGGCCGCGCAGGGCCATAAGGTCACGCGCCTCGTGCGGCGCAGCGGCTTGGGGCCGGGGACGGTGCGGTGGGATCCGGCGGCCGGGACGATCGACCACGAGGCGCTGCGGGGCGTGCAGGCGACGGTCCACCTCGCCGGCGAGAGCATCGTCGGCCGCTGGACCAGCGCGAAGAAGGCCTCGATCCGCGAGAGCCGTGTTGCGGGCACCCGGCGCTTGTGCGACGCGCTGCTAACACTCGACCCGCCGCCCTCCACCTTCGTCTGCGCCTCGGCCGTCGGCTTCTACGGCGAACGAGGCGCCCAAGTGTTGGACGAAGACAGCCCGCCCGGTTTCGGATTCCTCGCCGATGTCTGCCGCGAGTGGGAGGGCGCCACCGACCGGGCCGCCGAGCGGGGCATGCGGGTGGTGAACCTGCGCACCGGCCTGGTCCTCAGCCGCAGGGGCGGGGCGCTGGCGAAGATGCTGCCGCCCTTCCTGTTCGGCCTCGGCGGGGTCGTGGGAAGCGGCGCGCAGTACTGGAGCTGGATCGCGCTCGACGACCTCCTGGGCGCCGTCCACCACGCGCTCTTTCTGCCGACGCTGCGCGGGCCGGTCAACGCCGTGGCCCCCCAGCCGGCGACCAACCGCCAGTTCACCCGCGCGTTAGGCCGCGCGCTGGGGCGGCCGACCCTGTTGCCGCTGCCGGCTTTCGGCGTCAAGCTGCTGATGGGGGAAATGGGGCAGGCGCTGCTGCTGGCCAGCGCGCGGGTCGAGCCCCGGCGCCTGCTCGCGACCGGCTACCGGTTTCAGTTTCCGGAGTTGGAGAGCGCTTTGCGGCACGCGCTCCGGAAGTGACAGTCACTCGGAAGTGACAGTCACTTCTGCATGCTCAAAAAGTGACTGTCACTTTCCGATGAACTACCAGCAAATACTCCTCTTGGCGACGGGGCTGGTGCTGGGGATGCGCCACGCCTTCGACCGCGATCACGTGGCGGCGGTGACCCACTTCATCTCCCTGGAGCCCGACCCCATCAAAAGCGCCTGGTTCGGGTTCCGGTGGGCGATCGGCCACGCGGTGACCGTCTTAGCACTCGGGTCGCTCATCCTGCTCCTGCGCCTGAAGCTGGATCCGGCGTTCGAGCGCTACGCCGAGCTGGCGGTGGGGGTCACGCTGGTCGCGCTCGGCCTCTGGCGCCTGACCCTGCTGGCGCAGGAGCGGCGGCATGCGCACCAGCACGAGCACCGCAGAGGCGCCCACCACTCCCACGCCCACTCCCATGAGCCGGGCAGGGAGCACGTGCACCGGTTCGCCCCCACGCTGGTCGGGATCGTCCACGGGGCCTCGGGGACGGCCGAGGTGTTCGTGCTCCTCCCGATCACCCTCATCAGCACGACCTGGCTGGCGTATCTCTACATCGGCTTGTTCAGCATGGGCTGCGCCTTGGCCATGAGCGCCTACGGGTACGTGGTGGGGCGGTTCTACCGGCGGGCCACCGCCACCGGCCAGCGCATCTATCGCGCGCTGGTCATCGCCACCTCCGGCTCGGGGCTGGTCTTGGGGCTGATGTGGATTGCGAGGAATCTCTCGTAGCGGGGTGGATGTCTTAAGTTAAGATGATTTCGCAGATTGTGAGATGATTTCGCCGATAGATCTATCGGTGAAATCAATTCAACATCTGTGTCATCATGAAGAAGATCTTCAGATTAAGACAGTACCCGTAGCGGCGCGCGGTTGACGCGCTCGTCGCGCGCGGGGGCGTGACGGCCTACTGCTGAGGACGGCGTGGGGTGTTGGGCTTCATCTCAAGCTCGGCCATCGCCCGGGCCGGGTCGTCGCTGTAGCGCTGGCAGAAGCCCGTGACCGAGGCGATGTCCGGGAAGCGGCCCGACGCCTGCATGCCGGCCAGGACCTCGGAGCGCCGGGCGGTTTCCGCCATGATCTCCCGCGCCGAGCGCCCCGACTCGGCGGCGAGCTTGTCGCGGTAGACGCTGCTCGGCGCGCACTCGACGGTCTTGCCCGTCGCGGCGTCGTAGCTCCAGACGGTTGAGAGCAGGACGACCTCCTTCTCCATCCCCGCCGACTCCACCAGCTCGCTCACCACCCGCCGGACCTGCCCCGCCGTGTTCATCTTCCGGAGGATGACGAAGACGTCGATGAGCGAGACGAGGACCGGCGGGACGTTCATCGGCTCGTGCTGCAGCCGCAGGACCGTCTCGCGCGCGGTGGAGGCGTGCAGGGTGCTCATGCAGTACTTGCCGAGGTTCATCGTGGTCATCAGGTCGTTGGCCTCGGCGCCCCGCACCTCGCCGACGAGGATGCGCTCGGGCCGCATCCGCAGGCTGTTTTTCACCAAATCAGGCGTCTTCACGCGGCGGCAGCTCTCCAGGCGCGAGCAGTTCTCGAGGAACGACGTGTTGAGCTCCAGCGTGTCCTCGATGATCACGGTCCGGTCCTTCGACGGCAGGAAGCTGAGCAGCGCATTTAAGAGCGTGGTTTTCCCGGCGCTTGGCCCGCCGGAGATGAGGAGGTTGGCCGGCCGCACCCGCAGCCCCTCGACGTACAGCCACAGCTGAGCCGCCAGCTCATGCGAGAACATGCCGGTGTCGATGAGCTGGAGGATGGTGAAGGGCTGGGTCTTGCCGCGGGCGATGGTGATCTGCGGGCCGAAGGGGGATTGGACGATGTTCACCCGTCCCCGGACGTCGGCCAGCTCCAGGTCGTTGATGGGGTCCACCTCGCTGCGGCCGCCGAAGACGATGAGCTTTCGGACAAAGAGGTCCAGCTCGCGGGCGGTGGCGAAGCGCCGGTCGGTCTTCACCAGCCCCTCGCCGGCGCGGTGCACGAAGATGGGGTTCGTGGAGTTGATGACGATGTCCTCGACCGAGGGATCGGCGAGGAGCTCCTCGATGCAGTCGTAGGTCAGAAAGCGTTCGATGAAGGCGTCGCACTCCGGCTCCGTGGCCAGCGCGGGGAGGCCGTTGCCCTGGTGGTCGGCCAGGAGCCGTCCGAGCGTCTCAGCGACGAGGGCGCGCCGCTCCGCCGAGGGCTGAATGAGGTTCATCCGGCCGCGGAGCCGCTCGAGCAGCGCCTGAGTCAGCGCCGCGGTTCCGTCATCGATCCCGGGTGTCGGCGTGGACGGGTCCATGGTCCTTCCTCCCTTGCTGGCGTACTCCCAAGTCTACCTGACGCCGGGGTGCCGCTCCAAGCCGCCGGGTCGAATTCCGGGTCGGCCGCGCGGTGGTGTCTTAATTTTAAGAGCATCTTTCAAAATACCTGCCGTGATTTCGCGGATTTTGAGATGATTTCGCTGATACGACGTCTATCGGCGAAATCATGACGCAATCTGCGGAATCATTCTCGTTTTGAAATGCGCTCTTAAGACATTACCCCCTGCGCGCCCGCCTTGACCGGCCGGCAGCAGGGGGCGTATCATGCTCGCTCGTGGGGGGCGTATCGCAAGGAGCAGGGGGTAATGGATCAATTTGAATTGATTTCACAGATTTTGGGCAGATTCCGCAGATAAAACTATCTGCGGAATCACAACACAATCTGCGAAATCAACGAAAATGACGCACTACCCGCTACCGAGCAGGGAGGATACCATGGGGGCATCTGACAGGGGACGCGCCGGCACGGGCCTTCATGCGGGCCTCTTGCTCCTGCGCGTCGGGGTGGGCGCATCGTTCCTGCTGATCCACGGCGGGCCCAAACTGCTCGGCGGAGCGCCGGTGTGGGAGCGCGTGGGTGGCGCGATGGGTGTTGTGGGCATCCACGTCGCGCCGGTCGCGTGGGGCTTCCTCGCGGCGGCCTCGGAGGGGATCGGCGGCCTGCTGCTCGCCCTCGGGCTGTTCGCGCGAGCGGCCGCGCTCTTCATGATGGCCACGATGGCGGTCGCCTCGGCCATGCACCTCTCGCACGGCGATGGGCTGCCCAAGGCCTCCCACGCCATCGAGCTCGGCGTCGTGTTCGCCGCGCTGCTCGTCACCGGTCCGGGCCGCTACAGCCTGGACCGCGTGCTCGCTCGGCGCAGGCGCGGTGGCCGGCGCCCAGACCTGCCGTAACGCCGGAGGGCCGTCCGATGGCGGATAGTGCCTGAATTTGGATTTCGCCGATTATGAGATGATTTCGCAGATACGGCTGTATCGGCGAAATCGTTCCAAAATCTGCGAAATCACACTAACTGAAGGCACCACCCGATGGTGTTCCTGCTGACCTGCCCCGCGTTTACGGAGGGCGCTGCCATTCCCGCCGTCTACACCTGCGAGGGGCGCGACGTCTCGCCGCCGCTGGCGTGGACCGAGCCGCCCCCCGGCACGAAGAGCTTTGTCCTCATCAGCGACGATCCCGATGCCCCTGGGAAGACCTGGGTGCACTGGGTGGTCTACGACCTCCCGGCTGCCGAGCGCGGGCTGCCCGAGGCCTATCCGCCGGATGACGAGCGGCCCGACGGCACGCGCCAGGGCATGACCGACTTCGGCCGCACCGGCTACGGGGGACCGTGCCCGCCGAGCGGCACCCACCGCTACTACTTCAAGCTCTATGCGCTGGACGCGCCACTCGACCTGCCTGCCGGTGTTGCCAAGCCGCAGGTGGAGGCGGCGATGCGGGGGCATGTCCTGGCGCAGGCCGCGCTCATGGGGACCTACCGGCGCGCCAGGCGCTGACCGCGCGGCCAGGAGGATGCTGCCCGAGCTCGTGGATACCCACTGCCACCTGGACCTTGCGCCGCTCGCGGCATCGGTGGAGGCGGTCCTGGAGCGGGCGCGCTCGGCCGGGGTCCGCTGGTGCGTCAGCGTCGGCACGACGCTCGAGGCCAGCCGCGCCAACGTGGCGCTCGCCCGCCGCTTCTCGATGGT
>MHGT01000039.1:6043-7198 GCA_001805695.1 Omnitrophica WOR_2 bacterium RIFCSPHIGHO2_02_FULL_67_20
AGCACCGCGCGCGCGCCTCCGCCGCGTCCCAGGTCCGCGCCCTGCGCGGGTTCATCGCCATCGCCAGGCGGTGGAGCCTCCCGCTCCTCGTGCACTGCCGGGAGGCGTACGAGCCGCTGCTCACACTCCTGCGACGGGACGCCTCGGGCCCGTACCAGGGGGTCATCCATTGCGCCTCCGGTCCGCCGGACTTTATCTACGGCGCACTCGAGCTCGGCTTCCACATCTCGTTCGCCGGCAACGCGACCTTTCCCAACGCCGTCTCACTCCGCGCGCTCGTGCCGCTCGTGCCGGACGACCGGCTCCTCATCGAGACCGACGCGCCGTTTCTATCTCCCCAGCCGGTCCGCGGCAAGACGAATGAGCCGGCGCACGTGGCGCACACCGCCGCGCGCCTCGCCGAGCTGCGCGGCGTGAGTCTCGGCGCGCTGGCCGGGCTCACCAGCCGCAACGCGTGCCGGCTCTTCGGCGTGCCGGAGCCGCGAGCGTGAACCGAGGGGCGTGAAAGGTGCTACAATGACCCCATGAGCCCTGAACCCTCCGCGAGTCTCCGCCGCTTGCCGGCGATCGAGAGCCCCACGAGCCGCCTGTGGTCCCGCTTCAACATCGCCTTCAGCCTCATGAGCATCATCCCCCTACTCACCTGCTTCTACCTCATCACCGTGCGGTTCTTCTCGCTGGAGGCGCTGGTGGGCATCAACGGGGTGTACTTCCTCCTGGCCCTCGTCATCGCGCTCCTCGGGCTGCTGGCCGGCCACGAGCTCATCCGCGACATCATCCGCCGGCTCGTGGAGGTGAACGCGAAGCTGGCGAAGCTCAACGATCAGCAGGCGGAGTTCGTGGACAACGTCGCCCACGAGTTCCGCTCGCCGCTCGCGGTGTTCAAGGGGGCGCTGGACAACCTCGCCGACGGGCTCTACGGCTCGCTCGCGGGCGAGCAGGAGGAGCCCGTCCGGATGTGCCAGCGGGAGGTCAACCGGCTCAAGCGGCTCGTCGGCGATCTGCTCGACCTCTCGCGCATTGAGGCCGGCCGGCTCACCATGCAGCGCGACCGGCTCATCCTGCAGGACGTCTTGCGCTTGGCGGGACGGCTCTTTGAGGGGCTCGCGAAGGAGCGGGGGCTGGTCCTCACCCTGGAGCTGCCGGAGGAGCCGG
>MHGT01000039.1:7227-7543 GCA_001805695.1 Omnitrophica WOR_2 bacterium RIFCSPHIGHO2_02_FULL_67_20
CAGCAGGTCTTCATCAACCTGCTGGCCAACGCGATCAAGTTCACCGACGCCGGCGGCGTGACGGTCCGGCTGCGCCGCGACGCGCACGCGGCGGAGGTGGAGGTGGCGGATACCGGTCCGGGCATCGCCGAGGCGGATTGCGAGCGCATCTTCGACAAATTCGAGCGGGTCGGCTCCCAGTCCGAAGAAGGCTCCGGCCTGGGGTTGCCGATTGCGCGCGACATCGTGGAGCTCCACCAGGGCCGCATTCGGGTGGAGAGCCGGGTAGGCCAGGGCAGCCGGTTTCTCGTCCGGTTGCCCCTCGGCCCGCCGGCCG
>MHGT01000039.1:7625-8082 GCA_001805695.1 Omnitrophica WOR_2 bacterium RIFCSPHIGHO2_02_FULL_67_20
TGGTCGGCTGCGCGGCGGGAGTACGGGCGAAGGCGGTGGTCGGAGAGCCGGCGCCCGCCTTCAGCCTCACCGATGCGCATGGCGCGGTGCGGTCGCTGGCGGAGTTCACCGGGAAGTTCGTGGTGCTCGAGTGGTTCAACAACGACTGCCCCTTCGTGCGCAAGCACTACGACAGCGGCAGCATGCAGCAGCTCCAGGCGGAGGCCGCCGGCCGCGGCGTCGTCTGGCTGACGGTGGCCTCCTCCGCTCCCGGCAAGCAGGGCCACCTCACCCCCGGGCAGGCGCTGGCGGTGATCGCGGAGCGCGGCTCGCGCCAGACCGAGCTCCTGCTCGACCCTGACGGGGCCGTGGGCCGGCGCTACGGCGCCAAGACGACCCCGCACCTCTTCGTCATCAATCCGGAGGGGCGCGTCATCTACGCGGGGGCGATCGACGACACGCCGTCCACCGATCCGGA
>MHGT01000040.1 GCA_001805695.1 Omnitrophica WOR_2 bacterium RIFCSPHIGHO2_02_FULL_67_20
GATCGCGGCGGTGAGGGTCGTCTTGCCGTGGTCGACGTGGCCGATCGTCCCGATGTTGACGTGGGGCTTGGTGCGTTCGAACTTCGGCTTCGCCATCATCCCACCACCTGTTTGGGGCCGCCGTTGGCGGCCCAACAATCTCTACGCGTTGTCCGTTGCATCATCGTAAGAAACCGTCTTGTCCCACCAGATTGTTCAAGGCGGCCATCCTGGAGCGACACTCGCCGCCTTGACAAACAGGTGGTGGGATCAGCGGCTCCTCCCTTTTCCAGTCAGTCCTTCCGCGATGTTCCGGGGCACCTGCTCGTACCGCGCCGGCTCCATGGCGTAGGCGGCGCGCCCCTGCGAGAGCGAGCGGATCGCGGTCGCGTAGCCGAACATCTCCCCGAGCGGCACGAAGGCGCGGATGAGCCGGCTCGACCCGCGCAGGACGGTGGACTCGACTTGGCCCCGGCGCGAGCCGAGGTCGCCGATAATCTCGCCCATGACCGACTCGGGCGTGATCACATCCACCAGCATGATGGGCTCGAGGAGTGCTGGGCGACCCTTCAGGATGCCCTGCTTGAACGCCTCGATGGCCGCGATCTTGAACGCGATCTCGGAGGAGTCCACGTCGTGGTACGAGCCGTCGTACACGGTGACGGTCACATCGACGACCGGGTAGCCCGCCAGGGGGCCGGTCTTGGCGGCCTCCATCACGCCGTCCTCGATGGCGGGGATGAACTCTTTGGGGATCTTGCCGCCCACAATCTTGCTGACGAAGGCAATACCGCTCTTCGGCGGGGCCGGCTCGAGCTTGAGGACGACGTGGCCGTACTGGCCGCGGCCACCGGACTGCTTGACGTGCTTGTACTCCAGCTTCTCCACCGGCTGCGTGATCGTTTCCTTGTAGGCGACCTGCGGTTTGCCGGAGAGCACCTCGACGTTGAACTCGCGGCGCATCCGGTCGATGAGGATCTCCAGGTGCAGCTCGCCCATCCCCTCCATGAGCGTCTGTCCGGTTTCCTGGTCGTAGTGGACGCGGAAGGTCGGGTCCTCGTCCTGGAGCAGGCCCAGGGCGTTGCTCAGCCTGTCCTGCTCGGCCTTCGTCTTCGCCTCGATGAACATGGACACGACCGGCTCCGGAAACTGGATGCGCTCGAAGATGAGCGGATGGTCCTCCTGGCAGAGGGTGTCGCCCGTCGTGATGTCCTTGAGCCCGACCGCCGCCGCGATGTCGCCGGCCTTGATCTCCTCGATGATCTCCTGCTTGTTGGCGTGCATCCGCAGGAGCTTGCTGACCCGCTCCCTGCGGCGTTTCGTGGCGTTGAAGACCGTGTCGCCCGCCCGGAGCATGCCGGAGTACACGCGGAGGAAGTAGAGCTTGCCCACGAACTGGTCGCGCGCGATCTTGAAGGCGAGGGCGGCGAACGGCCCCTCCTCATCGGGCGTGCAGATCACGGGTTCGTCCGTGTGCGGGTTGTGGGCCGCCGCCACCGGCACGTCGAGAGGCGACGGAAGATAGTCGCAGATGGCATCCAAGAGCGGCTGGACGCCGACGTTGCGGAACGAGGCGCCGCACAGCACCGGCACCAGGCCGTGCTTGATCGTGGCGACGCGGAGGCCCTCGCGCAGTTCCTCTTCACCCGGCTGCTGGTCATGGATGTACTTGTCCATCAGCGTATCGTCGAACTCCGACACCGCCTCGAGGAGGTCGTGGCGGAGCCGTGCCGCCTTCTCTTTGAGCTCCGCGGGGATCTCGCCGATTTCCGGCATCGCCGCGGGGTTGGCGGAGTCGAACCGAACACTCTTCATCGTCACCAGGTCCACGACGCCGACGAAGGTATCCTCGACGCCCCACGGAATCTGAATCGGGGCCGCCTTGGCGCCCAGCCGCTCGCGGATCTCCCGGACCACGGCGTAGAAGTCAGCGCCGGTCCGGTCGAGCTTGTTGATGAACGCGAGCCGCGGGACGCCGTACTTGTCCGCCTGGCGCCAGACCGTTTCCGACTGGGGCTCGACGCCGCCGACGGCGCAAAAGACGACCACGCAGCCGTCGAGCACCTTCAGGCTCCGCTCGACCTCTGCGGTGAAGTCGACGTGGCCGGGGGTGTCGATGAGATTGAAGCGGTATTTCCGCCAGAAACAGGTCGTGGCGGCCGAGGTGATCGTAATGCCCCGCTCCCGCTCCTGGACCATCCAGTCGAGTGTCGTGGTCCCTTCATCGATCTCGCCGATCTTGTGGATGCGGCCAGTGTAGAAGAGGATCCGCTCCGAGGTCGTCGTCTTGCCGGCGTCGATATGGGCCACGACCCCGAAGTTTCGGGTGTACGTCAGCCGATCGACCGCTTCTGTGCTCAATTGTTGGGTATCTGTCGTCATGGGGGTTGAGGCGTTAATGCGTTCGTGCGTTTGTGCGTTGCGGAACACTGAACACATCAACGCAGAAACGCATCAACGCAGCAACGTTCCTTACCATCGGTAATGCGCAAACGCTCTGTTCGCCTCGGCCATCTTGTGCGTCTCTTCACGCTTGCGGACCGCCGAGCCCTCGCCCTTGTAGGCGCTCAGGAGCTCGTCCGAGAGCCGCTTGGCCATGGGGGCCCCTTTGCGGGAGCGCGCCGCGGTGCGCAGCCACCGGATGGCGAGTGACATCCCGCGGTCATGCCGGACCTCGATCGGAATCTGGTACGTGGCGCCTCCGACCCGGCGGGCCTTGAGCTCCATGTGGGGACGAACGTTCTCAATCGCCTTGTGGAACACCGTCAGGACGTCGTTCGTCGACGTCGTCTTCTTGACGAGGTCAAACGCGTCGTAGACCACCCGCTCTGACACGGATTTCTTGCCGTCCAGCATGAGCATGTTGATCATCTTCTGGACGAGCCGGTTATTGTACCGCGCATCCGGCGGAGTTTCTTCTCTGGCTGAACGTCGTCGTCTGCTCATGGGCGGGTTAGGCGGCTTTGGCGGCCGGTGAGGGTTTCGGAGCGGCCGCTGCAGGTTTGGCGCTCCCTCCCTGCGGCGACTTGGCGCCGTACTTGGAGCGGGACTTGCGCCGCTGATTGACGCCCGAGGCGTCCAAGGTCCCCCGGACGATGTGGTAGCGCACGCCCGGCAGGTCTTTGACGCGGCCGCCGCGCACGAGCACGATCGAGTGCTCCTGCAGATTGTGCCCTTCCCCGGGGATGTAGGCGGTCACCTCGATCCGCGTCGTCAGGCGGACGCGGGCGATCTTCCGCAGCGCCGAGTTGGGTTTTTTCGGCGTCATCGTTCTGACCTGGACGCAGACGCCGCGCCGCTGGGGCGAGGCCTTGAGCGCCGGCGCCTTGGTCTTCTTGCGCAGGGCGCGCCGGCCGAACCGGATGAGCTGGCTCACGGTCGGCATTAACTCCGAACTCCGAACTCCGAACTCCGAACTCTCATAGGGTTTCCCCATTCGTGGTGGCGCCGCCCGCGTCGTCCTCGGGCTGCGGTTCGAGCGGCAGCACCTCCGGCGCCACCTTCTGCATTTCACCGATCCGGTTTGTGGAGAAGCCCGTGCCGGCGGGAATCAGGTGGCCCATGATCACGTTCTCTTTCAGTCCCACGAGCCCGTCGCGCTTGCCGCTCGCGGCCGCTTCGGTGAGGACGCGAGTCGTTTCCTGGAAGCTCGCCGCGGCGATAAAGCTCTCGGTCGAGAGGCTCGCCTTCGTGATGCCGAGGAGGATCGGCGTGCCCTGCGCCGGCTTACCGCCCTTCTCCTTGACCCGCTCGTTCTCCTGGGCGAACTTCGCTTTGTCGATCTGCATGCCGATGAGGAACTCGGTGTCGCCGGGCTCATCGATGCGGATCTTGCGCAGCATCTGGCGGACGATCACCTCGACATGCTTGTCGTTGATCTTGACGCCCTGCGACCGGTAGACTTCCTGGATTTCGTTCACGAGGTACTCCTGCAGCCCTCGCTCGCCGATGACCCGCAGGATGTCCTGCGGCACGATGGGCCCATCGGTCAGCGGGGCGCCGCTCTGGACGTAGTCGCCTTTGTAGACGTTGAGGTGCTTGCCGTGCGGGATGAGGTACTCCTTCGTCATGCCGGAGGCGCTCTTGATGATGATGCGGCGCTGGCCCTTCTTCGCGGTGCCGAAGTCCACGATGCCGTCGATCTCGGCGATGATGGCCGGGTCCTTCGGGCGGCGCGCCTCGAAGAGCTCCGCGATGCGCGGAAGCCCCCCGGTGATGTCTTTCGTCTGGCTGATCTTCCGCGCGGTCTTGGCGACCATGTCGCCGGTTTTCAGCGTCTGGCCTTCCTTGACCAGGACGTGGGCGCCGATCGGCAGGCCGTAGGCCGCGAGCATCTCGCCCTTCTCCGTTTCCATGACGACCTGCGGGTGGAAGTCGCCTTTGTGCTCGACGATGATGCGATTGGTGAGGCCGGTGGCCTCGTCCATCTCCTCCCGCATCGTGATGCCGGACCGGACGTCCTCGAAGCGGACGATCCCACCGTACTCCGTGAGAATCGGCGTGGTGTAGGGATCCCACCGGACGAGGAGCTCGTCCTTGGCGACCGGCTCCCCGTCGCCCTTCGCGAGGACCGCACCCTGCGAGATGCGGTGCCGCTCGAGCTCTCGGCCCTCCGGGTCGACGAGCGAGAGCTCGCCGTTGCGGTTGAGCACGAGCAGCTCCTCGGGCTTGGTCTTCACGGTCTTGAGGTTATGGAACTTCACGGTGCCCTTGTGCTTGGTTTTGATCTGCGACTGTTCGACCACGCGGTGGGCGGTGCCGCCGATGTGGAAGGTCCGCATGGTCAGCTGGGTGCCCGGCTCGCCGATGGACTGGGCGGCGATGACGCCGACCGCCTCGCCCAGCTCCGCGACCCAGCCGGTCGCCAGATTTCGGCCGTAGCACTTGGCGCACGTGCCCCGTTCGGCCTCGCAGGTGAGGACGCTGCGGATGCGGATCTTCTCGATGCCCGCCTGCTCGATGCGCTCGGCGACGTCCTCGGTGATCTCCTCGCCCGCCCTGACGAGCACCTCGTCGCTCACCACGTCCACGATATTGTCGAGGGCGACGCGGCCGATGATGCGTTCCTTGAGCGCGACGATGTCCTCGTCCCCTTCGCGGATGGGCGTCATGAGAATGCCGTTGAGGGTGCCGCAGTCGACCTGGGTGATGATGACCTCCTGCGCGACGTCCACCAGCCGGCGCGTGAGGTAGCCGGAGTCGGCGGTCTTGAGCGCCGTGTCCGCCAACCCCTTGCGCGCGCCGTGGGTCGAGATGAAATATTCGTGGACGGTGAGGCCCTCCCGGAAATTCGCCTTGATGGGGCTTTCAATGATGTCGCCGGAGGGCTTGGCCATGAGGCCGCGCATGCCGGCCAGCTGCCGGACCTGCTGCTCCGACCCGCGGGCGCCCGAATCGGCCATCATGAAGAGCGGGTTGAAGGCGTCGAAGTTCTCCATCACGTGGTCGGAGACCTCCTCCGTTGTGCGCATCCAGATGTCGATGATCTTGTTGGAGCGCTCGCCTTCCGTGATGAGCCCGCGGCGGTACTGGCCCTCCACCTGCTCCACTTCCTTGTCGGCCCGCGCGAGGATCTTGTCCTTGTCCGGCGGGATGACGAGGTCGATGATGCCGATCGACATGCCGGCGAGGGTGGCCCACTCGAACCCCAGCGTCTTGAGCGCATCGAGCAAATGGACCGTGCGGGCGTGGCCGCAGACCCGGTAGACCTTGCTGATGAGGTTGCTCAGCCGCCCCTTGTCGATGAGCTCGTTGACGAACCGGACCTCCTCCGGCAGCACCAGGTTGAAGAGCACCCGTCCCGGCGTCGTCTCAATGATCTGCCCCTCCCAGCGGAGCTTGATCTTCGCGTGCAGGGCCGCCTGCTCGTCCTGATAGGCCAGCACCGCCTCCTCCAGGTCGCTGAAGATCAGTCCCTGGCCCTTGAGGCCCTCGCGCGACTTCGTGAGGTAGTAGCAGCCGAGAATGATGTCCTGCGTCGGGGTCACGATCGGCTTGCCGCTGGCCGGCGAGAAGAGGTTGTTGGAGGCCAGCATCAGGATGCGCGCTTCGAGCTGTGCCTCGATGGAGAGCGGCACGTGGACCGCCATCTGGTCGCCGTCGAAGTCGGCGTTGAACGCGGTGCAGACCAGCGGATGGACGCGGATGGCCTTCCCTTCGATGAGCTGCGGCTGGAACGCCTGGATGCCGAGCCGGTGCAGCGTGGGCGCGCGGTTGAGCAGCACGGGGTGGTCCTTGATGACCTCATCGAGGATGTCCCACACCTCGGTGCGCTCTTTCTCGACCATCCGCTTGGCGGTCTTGATGGTCTGCGCGAAGCCCTGCTCGCGGAACTTCCGGATGATGAAGGGCTCGAAGAGCTCGAGCGCCATCTTCTTCGGCAGGCCGCACTGGTGCAGCTTCAGCTCCGGCCCGATGACGATGACGGAACGGCCGGAGTAGTCCACGCGCTTGCCGAGGAGGTTCTGGCGGAACCGTCCCTGCTTGCCCTTGAGCATATCGGCGAGCGACTTCAGCGGCCGGTTCATGGGACCGAGGACGGGCCGGCCGTGGCGGCCGTTGTCGAAGAGCGCGTCCACGGCTTCCTGGAGCATCCGCTTCTCGTTGCGGATGATGATCTCTGGCGCCTTGAGCTCGATGAGCTTCTTGAGGCGGTTGTTGCGGTTGATGACCCGCCGGTAGAGATCGTTGAGGTCCGACGTGGCAAAGCGGCCGCCGTCGAGCGGGACGAGCGGGCGCAGGTCGGGCGGGATGACGGGGATGGTCTTGAGGATCATCCACTCCGGCCGGTTGCCGCTCTTGCGGAACGCCTCGATGATGCGGAGGTTCCTCGCGATGCGCTTCTGCGTCTGCTCGACCTTTTGCTTCTGGAGCTCCTTATGCAGGAGGCGCGCCATGTGGCCCAGGTCGATGGTCGCGAGCAGGTCGTGAACCGCCTCGGCGCCCATCTTGGCGGTGAAGGTCTTGCCGTAGGTCTTCAGCGCCTCCTGGTAGCGGTCCTCGGTGAGGATCTCGCGCAGTTTCAGGGGGGTGGTGCTGCCGGGGTCGGTGACCACGAACGCCTCGTAGTACAGCACCCGCTCCAGCTCCCGCATGGTCATATCCAGGAGCGCGCCCACGCGGGAGGGCACGCTCTTGAAGAACCAGATGTGGGAGACCGGGGCGGCGAGCTCGATGTGCCCCATCCGCTCGCGGCGGACCTTCGAGTGGGTCACCTCCACGCCGCAGCGGTCGCACGTAATACCCTTGTGCTTGATCTTGCGGTACTTGCCGCAGTTGCACTCGAAGTCCTTGGTCGGGCCGAAGATGCGCTCGCAGAAGAGGCCGTCCTTTTCCGGCTTGAGGGTGCGGTAGTTGATCGTCTCGGGCTTCTTCACCTCGCCCTTCGACCAGCTGCGGATGATCTCGGGCGACGCCACCCGGATGGTGATGGCGTCGAACACGTTGACGTCGTCGAACATGAGGGTCGGCGCGGGGGTGCTCATCCCACCACCTGTCTGGGGCTGCCGTAGGCAGCCCGCAGGTTTTCACACGGCATGTCGAATCCTTTGTTGTGTTGGGTGGAACCTGCCCCGCCTGTGGCGGGACAGACAGGTGGTGGGATCATCGTTTGCTCTTCACCGGTTCCTTCGCTGGCTTTTCCCCGCCGTCGAGCGCATCGGCGGCCGACATCCCGAGCGCCATGGCGGGGTTTTCCAGCTCGCGCTTGACGAGCTTCTCGAAGAGCTCCTCGCCGCTGACGATGTGCTCCTTGCGCTCGAGCCGGACGTCCAGGGAAAGCCCCTGGAGCTCTTTCACGAGGACGTTGAACGATTCCGGCACGGACGGCGCCAGGGCATGCTCGCCCTTGACGATCGCTTCGTACACCCGGGTACGGCCGACCACGTCATCGCTCTTCACGGTGAGCAACTCCTGCAGCGTGTAGGCGGCGCCGTAGGCCTCCAGCGCCCACACCTCCATCTCGCCGAAGCGCTGGCCGCCGAACTGCGCCTTGCCGCCCAGCGGCTGCTGCGTGACCAGCGAGTAGGGCCCGATGGAGCGGGCGTGGATCTTGTCATCCACCAGGTGGACGAGCTTGATCATGTGGAGGTAGCCGACGACCGAGTCCTGGTCGAACGGCACGCCGGTGAAGCCGTCGCGCAGCCGGATCTTGCCACTGGTCGGCAGCTTCGCCTTCTTCAGCTGGTCGAAGATCTCCTCTTCGGTGGCGCCGTTGAAGACCGGGCTGACGGCATGGAACCCGAGGATCCTGGCCGCCCACGCGAGGTGCGTTTCCAACAGCTGGCCGACGTTCATGCGGGAGGGCACCCCCAGCGGGTTCAGGACCACTTCTACCGGGGTCCCGTCCGGGAGGAACGGCAGGTCGGACTCGGGGAGAATCTTGGCGATGACGCCCTTGTTGCCGTGGCGCCCGGCCACCTTGTCGCCGACCTGGACCTTGCGCTTGGAGGCGACCTGGACGATCACGCGCTTCAGGACGCCGGGTGGCAGCTCATCCCCGCGCTTGATCTTGTCGATCTCGAGATCCTCTTCGGAGCGCAGCTCGCGGATGGACTCGTCGAAGAAATCGGCGACCCGGCGGATCTCCGCCTCCAGGCCGGGTTCGTCATGGAGCTTGACGTCGGAGAAGTCGCAGCGGGTGAGCCGCTTCGCGTCGCTCATCTTGATGGTGCGGCCGGCATCGATGAGCGTATCGCCCGTATCGAGCCCCGAGAGCGGGGCCGCGAGCTTCTTGCCCTCCATCAGCTTCACGAGCTTTTCGAGCCGCTCCTCCACCAGCTTGCTGATCTGGCCGCTGTACGTCTTGCGGATCGCCTCGATCTGCTCCTGTTCCTGCTGCTGCTCGGCCTTCGTCTTGGGCCGGGCGCCCTTGCGGGTGAGGATTTTGACGTCAATGACGATGCCCTCGACGCCGGCGGGGACGCGCAGACTCGTATCCCGGACGTCCTCCGCCTTCTCGCCGAAGATGGCGCGCAGGAGCTTCTCCTCGGGCGTGAGCTCGGTTTCGCTCTTCGGGGTGACCTTGCCCACGAGGACGCCGCGCGGGCCGACCTCGGCGCCGATGCGCACGATGCCCTGCTCATCAAGGTCCTTGAGCGCCTCCTCGCCGATGTTCGGGATGTCCCGCGTGATCTCCTCGTTGCCGAGGCGCGTCTCGCGGGCCTCCACCTCAAACTCCTCGATGTGGATCGAGGTAAAGGTGTCTTCCTTCACGAGCTTCTCGCTGATGAGGATGGCGTCTTCGAAGTTGTAACCGCGCCACGGCATGAAGGCGACCAGGACGTCGCGGCCCAGCGCGAGTTCCCCTTGGCTCGTCGCCGGGCCGTCGGCGATCGTCTGGCCCGCCTTCACTTTCTGCCCCGGCTCCACGATCGGCTGCTGGTTGAGGCAGGTATTGGCGTTGGAGCGCTGGAACTTTTTTAGCTCATAGGTGTGGCGGCCGATGACGATGCGCTGGGCGTCGGCATGGGCCACGAGCCCGTCTTCCTTGGCCACGATGCACGCCCCGGAGTCCACCGCCACGCGGTGCTCGATGCCGGTCCGGACCAGCGGCACGCAGGTCGCCATGAGCGGCACCGCCTGGCGCTGCATGTTGGAGCCCATGAGCGCGCGGTTGGCGTCGTCGTGCTCGAGGAACGGGATGAGCGCGGCCGCAATGCTGACCGTCTGGTTGGGCGAGACGTCCATGTATTCGACCTGGGACGGGGACAGCCGCACGATGTTGCCGTGGTGGCGGCAGCTGATGGACTCTTCCGCGAAGCGGTTGGCCTTGGTGAGGGGGCTGCTCGCCTGGGCGATGGCGTGCCGGTCCTCGATGTCGGCGGTGAGGTAGTCGACGTGGTTCGTGACAATACTGCCCACGACTTTCCGGTAGGGCGTCTCGATGAAGCCGTGCTCGTTGATGCGGGCGAACACGGTCAGGCTGGAAATGAGGCCGATGTTGGGGCCTTCAGGGGTCTCGATGGGGCAGATGCGGCCGTAGTGGGAGGGATGGACGTCGCGGACTTCGAAGCCGGCGCGCTCTCTCGAGAGCCCGCCGGGGCCCAACGCACTCAGTCGGCGCTTATGCGTGAGCTCCGCGAGCGGGTTCGTCTGGTCCATGAACTGGGACAGCTGCGAGCGCGCGAAGAAGTCCCGCACGACGGAGGCGACCAGCTTGAAGTTGACGAGGGTATGCGGCATGACCTTCTCGAGGTCGTAGACCGCCATGCGCTCCCGGATGGTCCGCTCCAACCGCTCCAGTCCGACGCGGAACTGGTGGTACACCAGCTCGCCGACCGAGCGCACCCGCCGGTTGCCGAGATGGTCGATGTCGTCGGTCTCCCCCTCGCCGCGGCGCAGCCCGAGGAGATAGCGGATGACCTCCACCACCGTCTGCCCGCTCAAGAGGCGGGAGTCGAGCGGTTCGCGCATCCCGAGCTTGCGGTTCAGGACGAAGCGGCCGACGCTGCCCAGGTCGTAGCGGCGCGGGTCGAGAAAGAGGCGCTGGATCAGCGTTTCAGCCGAGGGCAGGTTCACGAGGTCGCCCGGACGCAGCCGCCGGAAGATGTCGAGGAGCGCTTCGGAGCGGCTCGTCGTGTGGTCCTTTTCGAGCGTCTTGAGGATTTCGGCGGGTGCCTCGCTGACCAGCTTGAGCTCCCGCTTGCCGCTGTGCCAAATGGTGTCGAGCCATTCATCGGTGATCTTGGTCCCCGCCCGGAGGACGACGCGGCCCGTCGAACCGTCCGCGATCCGCTCCCCCAGGAAGCTGCCGACGAGCGGCTTGAGGTCCTCGGCCTTGCTGAAGCTCACCGTTTCGGTTTTCCCGAAGGCGTTGAGGACGTCTTCATCGGTCGACAGGCCCAAGGCGCGCAGGAGGATGGTGCCGGCCATCTTGCGCCGGCGGTCAATGGAGACGTGGAGGACATCCGCCGTGTCGAACTCCAGCTCCACCCACGCGCCGCGGTACGGGATGATGCGGGCGGAGAAGAGCCGCTTGCCCGTCGGGTGCACGGTGACTTCGAAGGTGACGCCCGGGGAACGGTGGAGCTGGCTCACGACCACCCGCTCGTCGCCGTTGATCACGAACGTCCCGACGTCGGTCATGAGCGGGATCTCGCCGAAGTAGACCTCCTGCTCTTTCGTCTCTTTGGGGCCGGCGAGCCGGAGCTTCACTTTGAGGGGTGCGGCGTAGGAGAGCCCGTTGCGGAGGCACTCGTTGACCGTGTACTTGGTCTTGCCCAAGGTGTAGTGGAGGTAGTCCAACCGGTAGGTCTTGTCCGGGCTCTCGATGGGGAACGTTTCCAGGAACGCCGCCTGCAGCCCCACGTTCTGCCGCTTCTGCTTCTGGGTCTCCAGCTGGAGAAAGTCCCAGTAGGACCGCTTCTGGACCTCGACGAGGTCCGGGGCGGCAAGCCCCTCGGTGAGTTTGGCAAAGCTGACGACTTTTGACATGGACTCTTCCCTCGGCCCGCGGGTTACTTCAGCTCGACCTTGGCTCCCGCCGCCTCAAGTTTCTTCTTGATCTCCTCCGCCTCTTCCTTCTTGACGCCGGTCTTGACCGGCTTGGGCGCCGACTCGACCAGGTCCTTGGCCTCCTTCAGGCCCAGGCTGGTGACGGTGCGGATTTCCTTGATGACCTGGATCTTGTTCGCGCCGACGCTGGCCAGGATGACATCGAAGATGGTCGGCTCTTCCGCCGCCGCGCTACCGCCCGCAGGACCGCCAGCGGCCGGACCTGCGGCCACCGCCACCGGGGCGGCGGTGATGCCGAACTTGTCGCGCATCGCCTTGGCGTAGTTGGCCAGCTCAATCGCGGTCATCGCTTCCGTGAGCTTCAGCGCGTCCTCGACCCGCTTCGTCAGTTGCTCGGTCATGATGGCGTTCCCTCCTGTGGTGTTGGTGGCGTCTCAGTTGACGGTCCCTCCGCCTTCGGCTCGGTCGCAGGCGGGGATTTCTGGGACGCGGCCTGCTCCGCCAGCCAGGCGATGTCTCCGATCAGCCGTTCCAAGGTGAAGATGACGTCCGCCATGGGCGATTCGATGGTGGCCACCACCTGCGCGAGCAGGACCGGCTTCGGCGGCAGCTGTGAGAGCTGTTCCACCCGGCTCGCGTCCAGGAGCTGGCCGTCCACGACGGCGCCGCGGACCGCGAGCTGCTCCTCGTGCGTTTTGCGGAACTCGAAGAGCAGCTTGGCCGTGGCGGGCACGTCCGCGTCAGCGAGCACGATGCCGACGGAGCCGGCGAGCAGCTCGGCAAGGCCGGCGACGTTCAGGCCGCTGACCGAGCGCTGGCCGAGCTTGCGCTTCACCACGAGCAGGTGCGCGTGGGAGCCGAAGAGCTGGCGCCGCAGCGTATCGGCATTCGGCGCACTCAGATGATTGATGGTTGTAATGAAGAAGTTCGGCCGCCCGGAAAGCTGGGTGGCGATCTCCCGGATGCTGCCTTCCTTGACCATGCGGCCGACTTTCGCCATGGCTTACGACTCCTGCCCCATGTCGGCTTCGAGCCCGTCCGTCTTGAGCGGAATGCCCGGGCTCATGGTGCTCGAGAGGACCAGGCGCGTGATCATGCGGCCCTTGACCGAGGAGGGGCGCGCCCGGACGATGGCGTCCAGCGCCGCCCGGCCGTTCTCGAGGAGCTGCTGCGGCTGGAAGGAGATCCGGCCGATGACGAAGTGGATGTTGGAGAGCTTGTCCATCTTAAACTCCACCTTGCCCAGCTTGACCTCCTTGACCGCCTTTGCGACGTCATCCGTCACGGTGCCCGCTTTCGGGCTGGGCATCAACCCGCGCGGGCCGAGGACCTTCCCCAGGCGGGACACATCCCGCATGAGGTCCGGCGTGGCGACGGCGACGTCGAAGTCCAGCCAGCCGTCCTGAATCTTCTGAATCAGCTCCGGGCCCCCGACGAGGTCGGCGCCCGCCTCCTTGGCCTGCAGCTCCTGTTCCCCTTTGCAGAACACGACGACCCGGCGGGTCTTGCCCGTCCCGTGGGGGAGCGTGACCGTGCCCCGGAGGATCTGGTCGGTTTTCTTCGGGTCGATGTTGAGCGAGACCGACAGCTGCACCGCTTCGTTGAACTTCGCGGGCGGGAGCTCCTTCAGCAGCGACACCGCCGCCTCCATGGCGTAGGGCGTTTTCCGGTCGACTTTCGATGCGGCCTGCGTGAAGCGTTTGCTGGACATTTACCGTTCGCTCGTTAGCGGGTTTGCGGGTTTGCGGGTTTGCGCGTTCGCCAACGCGCCAACGCGCACACTCGCTAACGGGCAAACTCGTTTATACGACATCGATGCCCATGCTGCGGGCCGTGCCTTCCACCATCCGAGTCGCCGCCTCAAGGTCGTGGGAGTTCAAGTCCTGCACCTTCTGCTTCACGATGTCCGCGACCTGTGCCTTCGTCACCTGGCCCACCTTGGCGCGGGGTGGGGTGCCCGACGCCTTGGCGATCCCGGCCGCCTGCTTGAGCAGGACCGACACCGGCGGGCTCTTGACGATGAAGGTGAATGAGCGGTCCTCATAGACGGTGATGACCGCCGGCAGCACGAGCCCTTCCCTGCCCTTGGTTTCCTCGTTGAACTTCTTGCAGAACTCCATGATGTTGACGCCGTGCTGGCCGAGGGCGGGTCCGACCGGCGGGGCCGGGTTGGCCGCGCCCGCCGGACAGTAGAGCTTCAACGTCGTCTTGACTTTCTTCACAGCCATGAGTGCCTACAACTGGTTTCATGCATCCTGGAGGACGCAGATGACCGCAGATGGCGGTACAGATGACCGCTGATATCTGCGGACATCTGCGCTCTTCGATCAGCGGATATCTGCGTCCACACTACAGGCGCTCCACTTGCCAGAATTCCAGCTCAACAGGGGTCTGCCGCCCGAAGATGGACACCAGCACCTTCAGCTTGCCGCGGGCGGTGTTGACCTCTTCGATGACCCCGCTGAAGTTCGTGAACGGGCCCTCGATCACGCGCACCCCTTCGCCTTTCTGGAAGGTCACGCGCGGCGTGGGCTTGTCCTTGCGCTCCTCCGTCTGACGGAGGATTTCTGCCACCTCGTCCTCCGAGAGCGACACCGGCCGGCGCCCCGCGCCGATGAAGCCGGTGACCCCCTGCGTGGTCCGCACGAGGTGCCAGCTCTCGTCCGTCATCTCCATTTCGACAAGCAGGTAGCCCGGGAAAAACTTCCGCTCCGAGATCCGCTTCTTGCCGCCGCGGACCTCCGTGACCCGCTCCGTGGGGACGAGGACGCTGCTGATCTTATCGCCGGCAAGCCCCTGCTGGATCTTCCCTTCCAGGGCCGCCTTCACTTTCATTTCCTGGCCGGTCTGCGTGTGGATGATGTACCAGCGCTTCTGGCCGGCCTGCTGCTGGACGGGCTGGTCGCTCACGACCGCGGCCCCCTCAGCGACAGGAATTGACAGAAGATCCACAGAGAATGCGTCATTCGGGAACGCGGACGACTCACCGCAAAAGCAGCCGGGCGGCTTGTGACAGGATGAAGTCGCACACGCTGATGAAGCTGGCGAGCAGCAGCACACCAACGAAGACCACGAGCGCCGAGCCGATCAACTCGTCCCGGGTCGGCCAGGACACCTGTTTGAGTTCTTCACGGACCTCGGTGGTAAAGCTGGTGACGCGGGAAATGATGTTCGGCATTACCGCATGGTGCCTCGCCACGTCCCAGCCGCGTTGGCGGATGGGACGTGATGCCGACGCCGGCCGGGATCAGAAAGGCCGGCGGAGGCACCGGCCGCCTCACTGATTTCGGCGGGACTCGGCATCAACGCTCGCGCGCCAACGCGAGCTGGGTTGGTGCCTCGTGCGGCCTTCCCGATACCGGCCGCACTCGGCATCATCATTGGCTCGCCAACGCGGAGCCGGATGGTGCCTCGTCCCGCCTGTTTGATACCGGCGGCCACCGACTTGTTGGTGCCTCGCCGGCCCTGATTGATTCCGGGCCGGCTCGGCATCAACGCTCGCGCGCCAACGCGCGCGAGCGTTGGCAGGAGCGGCAGGAATCGAACCTGCAGTTCCGGTTTTGGAGACCGGTGGTTTACCATTAACCGACGCTCCTCCGGTTTAGTGCCTCGCCCCGCCTCACTGATTTCGGCGGGGCTCGGCATCAACCGCGGCTCGCCACCGCGAGCCGCGGTTGGCAGGTTTCCTGAAACGTAGTTGCTAGTGCCGTTTCCAAAAAGGTTGTCGCACATTTCGATCCCGGCACTCATCATCGCCAGGCACGGTGTAGCTGAAGTGACCGCTGGAGCAAAAGTGACACAACCTTTTTTGGAACGGCACTAGAGCTCACTTCGTTTCCTTGTGCGTCGTGTGCCGGCGGCACCACTTGCAGTACCGTCTCAGCTCCAGCCGGTCGGGGACGTTCTTCTTGTTCTTGCTCGTGTGGTAGTTGCGGCGCTGGCAGTCGGCGCAGGCCAACGTGGCTTGTTCTTGCGGCATGTGTTCTCAGTCAGCAGCGGAGGGGTGACCAGAAACCAGTCACCGGTAACCAGTCGTCTCTTCCGGTTTCAGGTCACTGGTTACCGGCTTTCCCATGCGTCTTACTTGACGATCGCCGTGATCACGCCCGCGCCCACCGTCTTGCCCCCCTCCCGGATCGCGAAGCGCTGCTCCGGCTCCAGGGCCACCGGCTGGAGGAGCTCGACCGTGACGTGCACGTTGTCCCCCGGCATGACCATCTCGGTGCCCGCCGGGAGCGCCACGTCGCCGGTCACGTCGGTGGTCCGGAAGTAGAACTGCGGCCGGTAGCCCTTGAAGAACGGCGTGTGGCGGCCGCCCTCCTCCTTCGTGAGGCAGTAGACGGAGGCCGTGAAGGTCGTGTGCGGGGTGATCGTGCCCGGGGCGGCCAGGACCATGCCCCGCTGGAGGTCGTCCTTCTCGATGCCGCGCAGGAGCACGCCCAGGTTGTCCCCGGCGACCCCCTCATCCAGGAGCTTGCGGAACATCTCGATGCCGGTGACGACGGACTGGCGGGTCGGCTTCAGGCCGACGATGTCGACCGTCGCCCCCACCGTGATCTTGCCGCGCTCGACGCGCCCCGTGCCCACCGTGCCGCGGCCGGTGATGGAGAAGACGTCTTCGATGGACATGAGGAAGGGCTTCTCGACCGCGCGGGTGGGGGTGGGGATGTACGTATCGACGGCCGCCAGGAGCTTCAGGATCGCCTGCGCCCCCAGCTCGCCCGTGTCGCCCTGGGCGGCCAGGAGGGCCGAGCCGCGGATGATCGGGGTCTTGTCCCCGGGGAAGCCGTACTTGGTTAAGAGCTCCCGGACCTCCAGCTCGACTAGGTCCAGCAGCTCCTTGTCCTCGACCGCGTCGACCTTGTTGAGGAAGACGACGATGGTGGGCAGGCCGACCTGGCGGCCGAGGAGGATGTGCTCGCGGGTCTGGGGCATGGGCCCGTCCACCGCGGAGACGACGAGGATGCCCCCGTCCATCTGGGCCGCCCCGGTGATCATGTTCTTGATGTAGTCGGCGTGGCCCGGGCAGTCGACGTGGGCGTAGTGGCGCTGTTCCGTCTCGTACTCGGCGTGGTGGACGTTGATGGTCACCCCGCGCTCCTTCTCCTCCGGGGCGTTGTCGATCTCCTCGTAGGACCGGGCCTGGGCCAGGCCCTTGGCCGCGAGGACCTTCGTGATCGCGGCGGTGAGGGTCGTCTTGCCGTGGTCGACGTGGCCGATCGTCCCGATGTTGACGTGGGGCTTG
>MHGT01000041.1:0-23765 GCA_001805695.1 Omnitrophica WOR_2 bacterium RIFCSPHIGHO2_02_FULL_67_20
TGACGAACGCCGCGGTCAGCCGGTAGCCGTCCCGCGCTGCCGCCGCCAGGATCTTGGGCACCTCCCAGCCCGGGTCGACGACCGCCGCCTCGCGGGTGGCGGCGTCGCCGATGAGATAGACGAAGTTCTGCATCGGCCCCAATTCAAGCTGTTTGATATAGAGATCGTGCGCCATGATCAATCCATCAACGTGGAAAGGTGAAAGGTAAAAGTTGCTCCGTCGAAAAGCTCTCCGCTGGTTGGCCGGTTGGCCCGTTCGCCCGTTGGCCGGTTCGGGATCTCCATCGGGACCTCAGAACCGGCAAACGGGCATAACCGGCTAACGGGCCAACCACGCTGTTGAATGACACTTTTGAATTTTACCTTGTAGTTTTGCCTTTTGCGTTTTGACTTTTGCCGTATACTACCGCCATGCCCTGCCCTATTGTAAGCGTCTCCGACGCCGCCGCCAAGCGCGTCCGCAACCACGACTGCTGGGTGTTCCGGGACGAGCTCGAACCATCCCCCGACTCCATCCCGAACGGCGACGTGGTGGAGCTGGCCGACCGCCACGGCCGGTTCCTCGCCTACGCCTTCTACAGCGGCACCTCGCACATCGCAGCACGGGTCGTCAGCACGGACCGCGCGCAGCCCGTCGACCGCGAGCTCATCCGCCGGCGCCTCGCCGCAGCGCTGAAGCGCCGCGAGGCGATCCGGGACACCAACGCCAAGCGGCTCGTGTACAGCGAGTCCGACGGGCTGCCGGGGCTCATCGTGGACCAGTACGCCGAGATACTCGTCCTGCAGGTCCGCACCGCGGGCATGGAGCGCTGGAAGGACGCCGCGGTGGACGCCCTCCGCTCGCTCGCGCGGCCCGCCGGCATCCTCGAGCGCAGCGACAAGGAGTTCCGCGAGGAGGAGGGGCTGCCGACGGTAACCCAGCTTCTCGAGGGCCGCGTGCCGGAGCGAATCCGCATCGAAGAGTGCGGCCTCCAGTTCTGGGTGGACCCGCACCGCGGCCAGAAGACCGGCTTCTACCTGGACCAGCGCGACACGCGGCGGCTCGTGCGCGAGCTCATCCAGCCGGAGCAGCGCGTGGCGGACGTGTGCGCCTACACCGGCGCGTTCGGAATCGGTGCCGCCAGCCGCGGCGCGCGCGTGGTGTGCGTCGAGCAGCAGGAGCCGCTGCTGGAGCTCTTACGCGAGAACGCCATGCTCAACGGCGTGGCGGACCGGGTCGAGCGGGTGGCGGCCGACGCGTTCTACTGGCTGGAGGCGAAAGCCTCACAGGGAGAGCGGTTCGACTGGGTGCTCCTCGACCCGCCGTCGCTGGCGAAGAGCAAGGCCGACGTCCTCAAGGGCCGCCAGGCGCTCCACCACCTCCTCATCAACGCGCTGGCCCTCCTCGCCGACCAGGGGACGCTGGTCCTCAGCCTGTGCACCTACCACCTGCTGGGCCTGGCGGAGGAGATCTTGCGGATTGCGGCGGCGCAACGGAGCACGCGGCTGCGGGTCCTGGCGGTGACCATGCAGGCGGCGGACCACCCGTGGGTCCTGCAGATGCCGGCGAGCCGCTACCTTATGAGCTGGGTGGTGCGGCGCGACGGACCACCAGCGGCTTGATCCACCAGCACAGGCCGCTCAGGAGCAGCGTAACGAGGTAGGAACACACCAGCAGCAGCAGGGTCACCGCCAGCCCCACGGCCGGGTCGAGGCCGTGCTGGGCCAGCATGCCGATCAGCGCCGCGTCCTTGGAGCCGAAGCCCACCACCGAGATCGGAACCGCGCGGGCGACGATGCGGCTGAAGGCCATGATCTTCGCCACCAGCACGAGCGGCAGCGCCACCCCGAGTGCTCGCAGCACCGCGTCGAGCTGGAGGAAGAGCAGGCTGAAGCCGAGCGCCAGTGCTGCGGCGGACACCACCAGCCGCGCCGAGCACAAGTGCCGGATCCCGGACCAGAACTCCGTCATGTCCACCTGCCAGGGGGAGAGCTTCTCCCACCGGCGCGCGAGGCGCCGCAGGGAGACCACCCACAGCGCGATGCCCCCGGAGAGTGCTACCAGCACGAGGACGCTCGCCAGCACCACCCACCGCACCCCCTGCAGCAGCGGGACGTGAGCGAGCAGCTGCAATCCCCAGACTCCGAAGCTGACGACTACCGCCCACGAGAGCGCCTTTTTCATGACCACGCTCGAGAGGGCGTAGCCGAACGTGATCCCCGTGTCCATGGAGATGTAGCCCGCTGCGAGAAACTCGCCCACGTGGCCCGGCGTCACCAGGCCCAGGTACTGGCTCGCGAGGTAGGCGAGGATTGTTTTGGGATACGAGTGGCGGATCCGCTGGATCCGCAGCAGCCAGTGCCAGGCGAAAGCCTCGAGCAGCAGCTGGCCGATGGTCAGGAGCATGCAGAAGCCGAGCCAGCGCAAGTCGATACGGGAGAGCTGGACGTTCTGCGCCTGGGGCAGGCGCAGCAAGACGATGACAAATGCAACGATGCCCAGGAACCGCAGCCACCAGACGGGCGATCCTCTGACGGGCTTGCGGTCACGGTATGGGGCGGGCATCACGGCGTAGGAGGGCTGCTGGCGTTCCATGTCAATGATTACGCGGATTTAAAAAACAGATTCCGCGGATGGCATTCCACGTACCGTAACAACATCCGCGAAATCCGCTTTTTAAATCCGCGTAATCCCCAAAACTTCTTGACCGGCTTACCTTACTGGACGTCCGGAGCCGTGTCCTGCTGGGCTGGCGCTGCCGGCGCCTCGGCCGGAGCCGGGGTTGGAACGGCAGGTTGTGCGCCGGGTTGGGACCCGGCGTCGGGTGTCGCCGCCTGCGCGGCGTCCGCTGCCGGAGCCGCAGGGGCCGGAGCCGCTGCTGGAGCGGGAGCCGACGCGGTCGGAGCCGGAGCCGCCGGTGCGGCCGTGGCCGCGGCCAGCTTCACCGACACCGCGTGCCGCTTCGCCGTGTTGACGTCGAAGTTGTACTCCACTTCCACGGGCGAGCCCGCGGTCACGTTGGAGAGGGCGGTCGCCGTATCGCCTTGAGTGACCTTGGTGTCCGCCGTAACGAAGATCGGCGTTTCAAACCCGTACCGGTCCTTGACTTTCAGGAGCGTCCCGGTCTGGTCGCTGGTGTCGAGCGAAACGACCTCCCCTTTAATCAGCAGGGTCGGCAGAGCCTTGGCCTCTGTCTCCGCGGCCATGGCCGCCGAGACTGACAGGGCGAGCGCCGCCGTCAACGCGAAACCGCATGTTGCAATACTGGACTTCATTACCACTCACCTCCCTCAGGGATTGTCTTCCAGGATGTTCCCAGGTGTGGAAGCTAGTATAGCAAGTCCGAGGGGGTTGTCAATCCCACTGGGTAATGGGGTCAATTTGATTTCACAGATTTTGAACAGATTTCGCAGATAGATCTATCGGCGGAATCATCTCACAATCTGCGAAATCACCTCAACTTAAGACACCACCGGGACAACGGCAAGCTTCAGTCAGGACCTGCGCACCAATTTGCGGAAATGGCGGGAACCCACCTGGAGGATGCCGGCGGCCTCCGCCCCGGGCAGGGCGGGCCGCTTGAGGGGGACGCCATTGAGCTTGACGCCTCCCTGCCCGATGAGCCGGCGGGCTTCGTTTTTGGTCTTCGCCAGCCCCTCCTCGACGAGCAGGCTGACCAGATCCACCGTCCCCTCCGGCCCGGCTCGGAGGGCGATTTCAGGCATCTCAGCGGGCATCTGCCGCCTCGAGAAGACTCGGGCGAACTCCTCCCGGGCCAGGCGGGCGGGTGCCGGCCCGTGGTAGATGGTCGTCACCGTTTCAGCCAGATCCGCCTTGGCGTCCCGCGGGTTGACGGCGCGGCCCGCCAGGCGGCGCTCCAGCGCCGCCAGCGAGGCGGCGTCCGCGTCGGTTAGGAGCGTGAAGTACTTGACGATGAGCGTGTCGGGGATGGACATGAGCTTGCCGAACATCTCGCCCGGCGGCTCGTTGATGGCGATGTGGTTGCCCAGCGACTTCGACATCTTCTGCACCCCGTCGGTCCCTTCCAGGAGCGGCATGGTGATGACGACCTGCGGCTCCTGGCCGTAGGCGCGCTGGAGGTCGCGGCCGACGAGCAGATTGAACTTCTGGTCGGTCCCGCCCAGCTCGACGTCGGCCTTGAGCATGACCGAGTCGTAGCCCTGCATGAGCGGATAGAACAGCTCCAGCATGCTCACTTCCTGTCCCGCCTTCATGCGCTTCTGGAAGTCGTCCCGCTCGATGAGGCGCGCGACGGTATAGCGGGAGGTCAGCTCCACCAGCTCTTTCAGGCCAAACGGCATCTTATTGTGGCCACCGCGCCCCCCACCAAACCATTCGCTGTTGAATTGCGTACGGTACCCGGACGTTAGAATTTTCTGTGCTTGGGTCCGATAGGTTCCGGCATTGGCTTCAATCTCTTCAGGGGTCATGAGCTTGCGCATCTTGGACTGCCCGGAGGGGTCGCCCACAAGCGCGGTGGCGTCGCCGATGAGGAAGATCACCTGGTGGCCGAGATCCTGGAACTGGCGCAGCTTGCGCAGGAGAACGGTGTGGCCCAGATGCAGGTCGGGGGCGGTGGGGTCGAAGCCGGCCTTGATGACGAGGGGGCGGTTCAGGGCGAGCTTCTTGCGGAGGTCCTCGTCGGTGATGACCTCGACGGCGCCCCGCCGGAGGCGTTCCAGCGGAGAGGAAACGGGATGAGGAACCGGCGCGCCGCTCAAGACCCCGTCGGCGCCGCCTCGGGCGGCAGGTTCTTGTTGCTGAGCCCGATCTTCCGCTCCAGCTCGTCCAGCTTGATGACCTGCGCGCGGAGCTTGGAGCCCACCCGGTAGCGCTCGTCCAGCTTCTCGTTCGGCCCCAGCTCAAGCTCCGACAGGTGCATGAGCCCCTCGACGTCCTTGGCGATCTCGACGAAGAGCCCGAAGCCGGCCACCTTCGTCACCGTCCCCTCGACGATCGAATGGAGCGAGAACTGCTGGACGAGCTGCGGCCAGGGATCCTCCATCAGCTGCTTCATGCCCAGCGTGATGCGGTGGTTGTCCGGCTCGCAGGTGAGGACGACCACGTCCACCATCCGGCCCTTCTTCA
Organism: Omnitrophica WOR_2 bacterium RIFCSPHIGHO2_02_FULL_67_20; assembly: GCA_001805695.1. Lineage (GTDB taxonomy): Bacteria > Omnitrophota > Gorgyraeia > Aquiviventales > Aquiviventaceae > 2-02-FULL-67-20. The sequence goes on from MHGT01000041.1 coordinate 5,090, forward strand.
GGACTTCGGAGGGGTGGTTGATCTTGCGGGTCCACGAGATGTCCGCGTTGTGCAGCATGCCCTCGAGGCCGTCCTCCAGCTCGATGAAGGCGCCGTAGTCGGTCAGCTGCCGCACCCGGCCGACGACCTTCGCACCGGCCTGGTACTTGTCCTTGGCGCTCGCCCAGGGGTCGCCGCTCGCCTGCCGCATGCCGAGCGAGAGCCGCTGGTTCTTCGGGTCCACCGCGAGGACGACCGCCTCGATCTCCTGGCTCACCTGGAGCAGCTCCGAGGGGTGCGCCACGCGCTTCGACCAGGAGAGCTCCGAGATGTGGACGAGCCCCTCGATGCCCGGCTCGACCTCGACGAAGGCGCCGTACGGCACGAGGTTGACGACCTTGCCCTTGATCTTGTTGCCCACGGGGTAGCGCTCCTCCGCGTGCTGCCACGGGCTGGGGAGGAGCTGCTTCAAGCCCAGCGAGATCTTGTTGGACTGGCGGTCCACGGAGAGGACGACGACGTCGAGCTGCTGCCCGACGGCGAGGATGTCCGACGGATGGCCGATGCGGCCCCAGGAGATGTCGCCGATGTGGAGCAGGCCGTCCACGCCGCCCAGGTCGATGAAGGCGCCGAAGTCGGTGAGGTTCTTCACCGTGCCGCTGCGCCGTTCGCCGACGGTGAGCGACGCAATGAGCGTCTGCCGGATGGCGTCCTTCTCGCGGAGCAGGTAGTCGCGGTGGGAGACGACGATGTTCTTGCGGGCCCGGCTGATCTTCAGGATGAGGAACTTCAGCGACTGGCCGACGAGGCTGTCGAGGTTGGCGTAGCCCTTGTAGGAAGCCAGCGACGCCGGCATGAACGCCTCGATGCCGATGTCCACCATCAACCCGCCCTTCACCTTCCGGACGGGGCGGCCGTCGATGATGTCGCCTTCCTTATGGTTGTTGATGATGCACTCCCAGCCCTTCTGGCGGTCCGCCTTGTGCTTCGAGAGGATGACCATGCCCTGCTCATCCTCGACGTTCTCGACGTACACCTCCACCTCGTCGCCGACGGCCAGGGTCTGGATGTCGCTGAACTCCGCCTTGGAGATCGAGCCTTCCGACTTGAAGCCGATGTCGACGACCACGTCCTGGGAGGTGATATCAATGATGCGGCCCTTCACGATCTGGCCTTCCGTGATGACCCGGAGGCTCTGCGCGTACAGGTCGGACAGCGAAGAAGAAGAGGAGGTTGTTTCTTCGACGGTGGACATGGATGCGGTGTGGGACTCCTTGTGGGGTGCCGCGGTTGGCAGCGCGCTGTTACGTCCGCAGCTGCTCCTCCAAACGCCGCCACGACTGCGTCACCGCCTCGGCGAGCTGTTCGTGGCGCGCGCGCCCGCTTCCCCGGCCTTCCGCCGGCGGCTCGTCGTCGGAAAGGCTGGCGGGCACAGAGGTGTTAGTATAGGCAATCGGGGGGCCGAACGCAACCCGAATTTTCGACGGCTGAAGCCGACTCGCCCGTGGGGGCAGCGCCTCGAAGGTGCCCTGGACCAGCACGGGAACGACGGGGACGCGGGCCGTAATGGCGAGCAGGCCGACCCCCCGCTTGGCCGTCCCCAGCCGGCCCGTGAGCTGGCGGTTCCCCTCGGGAAAGATCGCCACCCCCTCGCCCCGCTCCAGCCGGAGGAGTGCGGCCCGCACCGCCGCCAGGTCGGCCTCGCCGCGCTTGATCGGCATGACCCCGATGCTGCGCAGGTAGCAGCCGAGGAGCGGCCTGTGGAAGAGGTCGGCCCGGGCGAGGAACCGGAGCCGGCGCGGGCAGGCGACGCCAAGCAGCGGCGGGTCGAGGAAGCTGATGTGGTTGGAGGCGACGATGAAGGGACCGCGCGCGGGCACATGCTCCTGGCCGCGCACCTGAAGGCCGTATCGGATGCGGAAGATGAGCCACAGGACGAGCTTGGAGAAAGCGTAGCAGAGCTGGACCATGGAGACGGCGGCTCAGCGGGCGATGTGCGCGAGCATCAGCCGGACGACCTGCGCGGCACTGCGGTGGGTCGTATTGAGCGCGATCGCCCCCGCCGGCCTGACCAGCGGCCCCACCCGGCGGTGGCGGTCCAGGCCGTCCCGGAAGTGCAGCTGCTCGCGTACCTGCTCCAGCGGCGGCCGCGAGCCGTAGAGCCGCTCCAGCTCCTGCTGGCGGCGTCGCGCGCGCACATCCGGGTCCGCATCGAGGAAAAACTTGTAGCGCGCTTGGGGGAACACGACGGAGCCGGTGTCGCGCCCTTCGACGATCACGCCCCGGCGGCTGGAGCCGTTGCGCGGGTCGGTCCAGGGACGGCGGGCGAGCCGGCGCTGGAGGGCCACCATCGCGGCGCGGATCTCCGGGTACTGCGACACCTGGGCCGCGGCCTCCGACACCTCCTCGGTCCGGATGTGGGTGGTGATGTCGATGCCGTCGAGCCGCACCCGCAGCCCGCCCTCGGGCGTGGGCTGGAGGACGAGCCTCAGGCGGTGGGCGAGCAGTGCCAGGCGGGACCGGTCGGTGATGGGGTTCAGATCGTCCCGGACGGCGGCGAAGGCGAGCGAGCGGTAGGTCGCACCGGTGTCGAGGTACATCACGCCCAGGCGCTGCGCCAGCAGTTTGGCGACCGTGCTCTTCCCTACGCCGGCCGGGCCGTCGATTGTCACAATAAACGGCTGGGGGCTCGGGGCTCGGGGCTCGGAACGGACGCCCTGAGCATGGTGTTTTTTCGTCGAGCCTCGAGCCTCGAGCCTCGAGCCTCGAGCGCTTTTCCTAGGTCCTGAGGGCATCTCGTCGACGCTTCGCGCGGGCAAGCCGGCGGCGCAATGAGACCCGGTCGCCCGTCGCCACGGCGCGCCCGAGCCGCTCCAGCTCCCGCGTGAATGCAACGAGTGCGGCCAGGAGCGGCCTGCGGTTGCTGAGGAAGATATCGTCCCACAACTCCGGTTCGCTGCGGGCGATGCGGGTCGCGTCGGTGAAGCTGCGGGGGGAGCGCGGCAGCCCGGGCGACACCGAGCCGGCGAGCGCGTAGGCGATGAGGTGCGGCAGATGGCTGCCGCCGGCGAGCAGCCGGTCGTGCCGGGCCGGGCTCATCGTCACGACCCGCATCCCCAGCCCGGCCCAGAAGCGCGACACCGCCGCCAGCGCCCGCCGGTCCGTGCGGGCGGTCAGCGTCACCACGCAGAGCGAGCCCTCGAAGAGCCGGGGATCGACCGCATCGAGCCCCCGCTGCTCGGAGCCGGCGACCGGGTGCGCGCCGACGAACGCGACGCGGCCGGGCAGCCGCCGGTCGAGCGCTCCGACGACGGCGGCCTTGGCGCTGCCCGTATCGGTGAGCAGGCCGCCGGGGCGCATGAAGCGGGCCAGGCGGAGCGCTTGGGGGACGATCGTGTCCACCGGGGTAGCGAGCACGACGAGGTCCGCGTCCCGGACCGCGCGCGCCGGGTCGGTCGTGCCCCAGTCGATGGCGCCTCGGCTGCTGGCGCGGCGGATCGTCGCCTCGCGGCGGCTGAGGCCGACGACCTGCCGCGCGAGGCGGCGGCGGCGGGCCGCCAGTCCGACCGAGCCGCCGATGAGGCCGAGTCCGACAATGGTGACCTGACGAAAGAGTGGCTTCATACCGTCGGTTCGGGGATCAGGGATCGGGGATCGGGGACCAAAACGCACCACATAGCGGTGTCTGTCAGGTTTCTCATCACGCTTTTTGCTCTTGCCCTGAACCCCGAACCCCCAACCCTGAACGCTTTCTCACACGGACCGGCCGACGGCGCGCGCCACTTTGCGGAGGTCCTTGATCAGCGCGGCGAACTTCTTCGGCAGGAGCGACTGCGGCCCGTCGGACAGGGCGACTTCCGGGTTCGGATGCACCTCCACGATGAGGCCGTCCGCTCCGGCGGCTACGGCCGCCTTCGCCATCGGGGCCACGTAGTCCCACTCGCCGGTCGCGTGGCTGGGATCCACGACGATCGGAAGATGGGAGAGCTTCTTGATGACCGGCACCGCGTTGAGGTCGAGCGTGAAGCGCGTCGCGGTTTCGAAGGTGCGGATGCCACGCTCGCAGAGGATGACGTTGAAGTTGCCCTGGCTGAGGATGTACTCCGCCGCCAGCAGAAACTCGGCGATCGTCGCCGAGAACCCCCGCTTGAGGAGCACCGGCTTCTTCGACTGCCCGACTTCCTTCAACAGCTCGAAGTTCTGCATGTTGCGCGCGCCGATCTGGATGATGTCGGCGTACTGCTCGACCTCTTGGATGTCGCGGGTATCGAGCAGTTCCGTCACGACCCGCATCCCCGTCGCCCGGGCCGCTTCCCGCAGCAGCTTCAACCCCTCCTCGCCCATCCCCTGGAAGGAGTAGGGGGACGTGCGCGGCTTGAACGCCCCGCCCCGCAGGACCGCCGCTCCGGCCTGCTTGACCGCCCGGGCAATCTCAAAGAGCATCTCCCGGTTCTCCACTGAGCAGGGGCCGGCCATGACGACCAACTCCTTGCCGCCGATCGCGACCCCGCCGCCCAGGTCGATCACGCTGGGCTCAGGCTTGAATTCACGCGAGACCAGTTTGTACGGCTTGAGCACCGGTATGACCTTCTCGACGCCGGGGATGACCTCGAGCGGCTGAAGGCGCAGCACGTCCTCAGAGCCGATGACGCCGATGATGGTCCGTTCGGTGCCCTTGGACACCATGGGCTTCAGGCCGAGCGCCTTGATCCGCTCCAGCAGGTGGTCGAGCTGCTTCTTGGTGGCATTTGGTTTGAGTACGATGATCATCCGCAACCTCCGTTTAGCCCGTTAGGCCGGTTGAGCCGGTTTGGCCCGTTTTGTCCGTCTGGCCGGCTGATCCCGTTGACTGGCAACGGGCTCAACGGGCTTAACGGGCTCAACGGGCTAAACATCTCTTCAACTCTTGGACGAAGCGCTTGTTCTCCGCCATCGTGCCCACCGTCACTCGAATGCAACCGGAGAGCTTCCACGCGCTCATTTCGCGCACGATGACCCCACGCGACAGGAGGGCTGCGGCCACCTCGGACGAGCGCGGCCCGAGCTGGATCAGGATGAAGTTCGTAACACTCGGCACGTGGCGCAGCTTCAGGGCGTCGAGCTCTTTCACGAGGTCCCGCCGGCCCTCCCGCACGAGCCGGCGCGTCCGCGCCAGGAACGCTGTGTCCGTCAGCGCCGCGGCCGCGGCCGCCTGCGCGAGGCTGTTCACGTTGAAGGGCTCGCGCACCGCGTTCATCGCGGCGGCCAGCGCGGGCTGGGCCACGCCGTAGCCGATGCGCAGCCCCGCCAGTCCGTACGCCTTGGAGAAGGTCCGGGTGACGATGATGGGCCGGTCCTTCACATACGGCAGCGTCTGCGGATAGTCGGCCGCGTCCACGAACTCGTAATACGCCTCGTCCAGGAAGACGACCGTCTCCGGCCCCAGACCCCGCAGGAACGCGCCCAGCTCGCGCTTCGTCACGTAGGTCCCCGTGGGGTTGTCCGGGTTGGCGATGAAGATGAGCTTGGTGTGCGGGCTTGCCGCAGCAGCCATCGCCGGCAGGTCGTAGCGGTAGTCTTTGAGCGGCACCACCGTCACAGCGGCGCCGCAGGCGCGCGCCTGCTGCTCGTAGATGAGGAAGGTCGGCGAGGCGACCACGACCGCGTCCCCCGGGTCGACGAACGCCCGCAGGGCGAGCACGATGAGCTCGTCCGACCCGTTGCCGAAGACGAGCGAGTCCGGCTCCACCGTCAGCGCCTTCGCCAAACGCGCGCGCAGGTCTCGGCAGGTGGAGTCCGGATACCGGTGCAGGCCGGACGCCGCGCGGCGGAGTGCTGCCAGCGCCTTGGGCGAGGGGCCGAGCGCGTTCTCGTTGGACGCCAGCTTGATCACCGAGGAGAGCTTGAACTGCCGCTGCACCTCCTCGATGGGCTTGCCTGGCGTGTAGGTTGTCAGGCCGCGGATCACCGTCCGCGCCCGCGAGTCAATCAGTGCCATGTTCGATCACGTGTCCAGCATGGCCGTGGTCCGGATACTGCGGATGCCGGTCGCGGGTCCTGCCGCTGCGCCACCCATGTTTGTCCTCCCCGCCAAAGAACGTTGGCGGGTCCGGGCAAACATGGGGCCCGGCTCCCCCGGCCCGCCCACCACAGCGCAGTTGGCCGGGGCGGGCGCGTCACCCACCGCGCCGCCCGTGGAGATCCGGCTCGCTCGCGCGCCGTGCTTCTCGCTCATACGCTTTAACGAGCGACGGGATAGGAACCCAGCACGCGCAGCAGCGAGGTCGAGCGCCGTAGCGCGACCAGCGCCCGCCTGACCCGCGGCTCGGACTCGTGGCCTTCGATGTCCACGAAGAAGAGGTACTCCCAGGCCTTGCGCTTGGACGGCCGCGACTCGATCTTCGTCATGTTGATGCGTTCCCGCTTGAACGCCAGCAGTGCCTCGTGAAGCGCCCCGGGCTTATCCTTCACGCCGAAAAGAATGGAAGTCTTATTGCTCGGGCCTCTTTTCGGGTTTCCCAATCCAATGATGAGGAAGCGGGTCTTATTTTCGCGCCGATCAGGAATAGGAACCGCCTTAAGCCGATACTGGAGAGCCAGCTCTTCCCTTCCGATCGCCGCATAATCTTTCATCATGATAGAGCCAATTGACCCACTCATATTCTTGGAGAATAAACGACCGACCGCTTCAGCGGTTGAGTTGGTTTCCAACCGCGGCGCCCGTGGAACATGTCTATCCAGCCACTCGCGACACTGAGCAAGAGCTTGGGGGTGCGAGTAAACTCGGCGTACGTCAGTTGTCTTGACGCCCCGATGCACAATGAGACAGTGATGAATTTGCTGCTCGCGTTCCCCGTGAATCTTCACTGGTGTATCCACGAAGTCAATGAACCGATCCAAGGTATGGGTCACCGCACCTTCCAGCGAATTTTCAATCGGGACAACTCCATAATCAACCTTTCTGCGCTCCACGGAGTGAAACACGTCTTCAATGGTCGGTGCATGGACATATTTGCACCGCTGCCCGAACCGCTTTTGCGCGGCGGCGTGGGTGTTGGTGTGCTCAGGACCAAGGTACGCAATTGTCAGCATTGATTCCTCTGTGGGGACGGTGCCAGGCACTTTTCCTGCTTCAAAAAGTACCAGGCACTTCTTGAAGAGCTTACTGCCGACTGCCTTCTGCCTACTGCCTACTGCCGCCTGGTCTTCCGGCGCTTCCCGTCGCGCTCGCGGCGGCGGCACTGGGTCAGGATCGTCTGGAAGATTTTGCGGACCGCACGCGCGGAGAGCGGCCCGCCGTTGGCCGAGGCGACGTGGCGCAGGACAAACATCTCGCGGCGCGGGTCGAAGACCGGCCATTTCTTTCGACGCTTGATGCGGCCGATCTCAAGAGCCAGGCGGGCCCGCGCATTGAGGAGCCGCAGCAACTGCTCGTCGAGCCGGTCGATGCGGCGGCGAACAGCGGCGAGTCTGCGGTTATTGCTCATGGAACCCGACCGATGCTGCCTGCGACGCTCCTGGCTCAGCCGGAGACGCGGGCTCCTGCGGGCCGGCGGACTCGGCGGGCGCGGCCACCGGCTCCTGGATCGACGGCAACGCCATCGGGGGGAGGGCTTCCAGCGACTTGAGCCCGAAATGGCGCAGAAATTCGGCCGTCGTGCCGTAGAGGAACGGCCGGCCGGGGCTGTCCTTGCGGCCGGCGATGCGAACGAACCGCCGCTCGACGAGCGTGTCGAGCGAGGCGGTGACGTCCACCCCGCGGACCGCTTCGACCTCCGCCTTCGTGACGGGCTGGCGGTAGGCGATGATGGCGAGCGTCTCCAGCGCCGCGGCGCTGACGGCATCGGGCTTCGGGCTCTGGAGCGCGCGCTTCACCCACGGGGCAAGCTGCTGGTCGGTGACGATCTGGTAGCCGCCGGCGATCTCCTGGATGCGGAAGGCCCGGCCGCCCGCTTCATACTCGCCGTTGAGCGTCTGGACCAGCGCGCGGACTTTGACCGGCTCCAGGTCCGGCACGACCTCGGTGATCCGCTTCAGCGGGAGCGGCTGGCCGAAGACAAACAGAAGCGCTTCAATAATCCGTTTCGCTTGTTGGTCATCCATCGCGATGGCTCACGATAAAAATATCGCCGAACTCCCACTCCTGGATCGCGCGGGCCAGGCGCTGGCGCATCAGCTCCAGGAGCGCCAGGAACGTCACGACCAGCTCCAGTTTGTCCTGCTGCGGCGTGAAGAGATCGAGGAACCGCACCTGGCGCTTCACCGTCAGCACCATTTTCAGTTCCTGGAGTTTGGCTTCGACGGTCCACGGCTCGACCTGGACCTCGTAGACCGAGGCAGTGGCCCGCTCGAGCACCTTCGCGAAGGCGCTCATGAGGTCGGTGATGCCGACCTCGACGGGCTCGCCGGCGGAGGCCGCCTCCGCGCCCTCCAGCACTACCTCGCCCGGGGCGCGCGTGAAGTGCTCGTGCTGGAGCGCGTGGAGCTGGGCGAGCAGCTGGGCGACGGTCTTGAACTGTTCGTACTCCTTGAGGCGGCGCTCCAGCTCTTCCAGGCTGATCGGCACTTCCTCGTCCTCCTCGGGTGCCGCCGGGCGCGGCAGCAGGCCGCGCGCCTTGAGGGCGACGAGGTTGCCCAAGAGCGGCAGCGGCTCCGACAGCTGATTGAGGTCGGCGCCCGCCTGCGCCTCCCCCCTCGCCAGCGGGGCGGCCTTCACCTGCTGGAGGTACGACTGCGTCAGCTCGAAGAGCTTGACGAGGAAGATGTCCACCAGATTGAGCCTCGCCAGCTCCACGAGGAGCGGAAGCGGTCCTTCGTACAAGTCGGCTTCGACGTCGTATCGCATTCCGTTAGCCCGTTGGCCCGTGGAGCCCGTTTTGCCCGTTAGGCCGGTTTAGCCCGTTTTGTCCGTTCGGGTGAACCCCGTACCACGGCCTAACGGCCGTGGCCTCTGGAACGACCCTTCGGGACGACCACGCCATTCCTCCCCGCCCTGACGGGCGGGGCGTCCACCGTGGTACGGGGTGAACGGGCCAACGGGCACAACGGGCATAACGGGCTTAACCGGCTAAACCAAACGCGTGTTTGACCTCAGCGATCGTTTGTTGCGCAACCAACCGGGCCTTCTTCGCCCCCTCCTGCAGGATCCGTTCCACGGCATCGGCGCTGTAGCGTGAGCGCGCGGCGCGGAAGGGTTCGGTGAGCGCGATCAGCGACTCGGCTAGTTCCCGCTTGTTCTGGACGCAGCCGCGCGCCGCGGTGCGGCACTCCTCCCACAGCCGCGCGTAGCCCTCCGGCGAGAACACCTTCCAGTAGCCGCACGCGTTGCAGGTCTCCGGGTGGCCGGCGTCGGTCATCTTGATCCGCTGCGGGTCGGTGAACATCTTCTGCACCGTGGCACGGATCGCGTCGGGCGACTCCGCCAAGGCCACGGTATTGCCGTAGCTCTTGGACATCTTCCGCCCGTCGGTGCCCGAGAGCTTCGGCGCCTCGGTCAAGAGCGGCTTGGGCTCTGGGAAGAGCTCCGTCTTCAGCAGCGAATGGATCCGCCGGACTAGCTCCCGCGCCAGCTCGAGGTGCGGCAGCTGGTCCTCCCCGACAGGGACGGCGTGCGCCTTGTAGAGCAGGATGTCGGCCGCCTGCAGCACGGGATAGCCCAGGAACCCGTAGGTGGCCAGGTCGCGGCCCGCGATCTCGCGCAGCTGCTCCTTGTAGGTCGGCACCCGCTCGAGCCAGCCCAGCGGCGTCACGATGGCGAGCATCGTGAAGAGCTCGGCGTGCTGGGGGATGTCCGACTGCCGGAAGATGACGCTCCGGGAGGGGTCGATGCCGGCGGCGAGCCAGTCGATCACGTTATCAATGGACCACTCGCGGATGCGCTCGGGGTGCGCGTACTCGCTCATGAGCGCGTGGTAGTCCGCGACCATGAAGAAGCAGTCGTAGTCGTCCTGGAGCGATTTCCAGTTCGTCAGGGCGCCGACCAGGTGGCCCAGGTGGAGCTGCCCGGTGGGACGCATGCCGCTAAGAACGCGAGGCTTCATCAGCCTTCTTATGCGAGCTTCCGGGCGACCTTCTTGAGCTCCCACGCTTCAAGCAGGTCGCCCACTTGGACATCGGCCTTGCCCCCGAGCAGGATGCCGCACTCCAGGCCTTCCTGGACTTCGCGCACGTCATCCTTCACGCGCTTGAGGCTCGCAATCGGCGTCTCGCCGACGCGCTCCTTGCCGCGGATGACGCGCATCGTGCAGTCGCGTCGGATGGATCCCTTGACGACCCTGCAGCCGGCGACCATGCCGGCCCTGGAGACCTGGAACAGCTTGAGGATTTCGGCGCGGCCGATGAAGGTCTCTTCGATGGTGGGCTCCAGCAGCCCCTCGATGGCCGCCTTGATCGCGTTCACGAGCTCGTAGATGATCTGGTAGATGTGGACATCGACGCCCTCGTTCGCCGCGAGGACCTGGACCTTCGGCTCGATGCCGACGTGGAAGCCCACGATGATGGCGTCCGAGGCCGCGGCCAGGATGACGTCGGACTCGTTGATGTCGCCGACCCCGACGTGGAGCGTCTTGAACTGGACCTCCTCCTTCTCGGTGTCCAGCTTCTCCAGGCTCGAGACGATCGCCTCAAGCGAGCCTTGCACGTCCGCCTTGACGATGAGCCGCAGATCCTTCAGCTTCCCTTCCGTGATCCGCTGATGGAGCTCCTCCAGCGTGATCCGCTTGGGATGGACCACCGCCTGCCGGGAGCGCTGTTCCCGGCGCCGCTCGGCGAGCTGCCGGGCGAGCTTCTCGTCGCTGAGGACGAGGAGCTTGTCGCCGGCCTGCGGCACGTCCGGCAACCCGAGGATCTCGACCGGTTTGGCCGGCCCGGCCTCTTTGATCCGGTGGCCGCGGTCGTCGACCATCGCCCGCACGCGCCCGCTGAGGGCGCCGACGACCACCGTCTCGCCGATGCGCAGCGTGCCCTGCTGGATCAGGACGGTGGCGACCGGGCCGCGGTCCTTCGTCTGCTTGGCCTCGATGACCGTCCCCTGCGCCGGCGTCTCGGGGTCGGCTTTCAGCTCGAGGAGCTCGGCCTCGAGGAGCAGCATCTCGAGCAGGTGATCGATGCCGTCCCGCGTGCGGGCCGAGACCGGCACCATGATGGTCTTGCCGCCCCAGTCCTCGCCGATGAGCTCGTACTGGCTGAGCTGCTGCTTGACCTTCTGCGGGTTGGCTTCCGGCTTGTCCATCTTGTTGATCGCCACGACGATGTGAACCCCGGCCGCCTTGGCGTGGTCGATCGCCTCGACGGTCTGCGGCATGACCCCGTCGTCCGCCGCGACGACGAGCACGACGATGTCCGTCACGTTAGCGCCCCGCGCGCGCAGGGCGGAGAACGCCTCGTGGCCCGGCGTGTCGAGGAACGTCACGCGCCCTTTCGCAAGCGGCACCGCGTAGGCGCCGATGTGCTGGGTGATGCCGCCGGCTTCGCCCTCGGCGACCTTGGCCTCCCGGATGGCGTCGAGCAGGCTGGTCTTGCCGTGGTCCACGTGGCCCATGAGGGTGACGACCGGCGCGCGCGGCGCCATCCGCTTGGGATCCGGCTCGACCGACTTCAGCAGCTGCTCCTCCAGCGTCGGCGCCGGGACGATCTCGACGTTGAACGCCGCGGCCGCCTTTACCGCCGTCGCCTCATCCAGCAGCTGGACAATGGAGGCGAATATTTTTTGCTGCAGGAGGTGCTTGATGACGTCGCTTGCCTTCACGTCCATCCTCGCCGCCAGATCCTTGACGCTGATGGGGAACGTCAGCTCGAGCCGACGCGACGCTCCGGCGGGCTCGGCGGCCGGAGGAGCGGCGGGAGCCTGAGCGGCCGCGGGCTGTGGAGGAGCGGCGGTCTGCGCGGCCGGGGCGGGTTTCGGTTTTTCCGGCGGCGCCTGGGGCTTCGGCTGGGGCTTGGCGGCGGGGCGCGGCGGAGCCGCCGCCGGAGTACTGCCCACGCCAGCCGCGGCCGGACGGGCCGGAACCGCGGCGGGGCGCGGCGGGGCTGAGGGCTTCGGCGGCCCGGCCACCGCGGTGGCGGCCTTGGCGGCGGTCTTGGCGGACGGCGCAGTGGCGATGGCGGCCGGCTTCTTGAGCGTCGCCGCTAACGCGGTCCTGACTGCGGGCTTGGCGGTCGGGGCGGGCTTCTTGGGCTTGGCGAGCGCCTTCCGTGCGCGGTTCACCGCGTCGGCATCGAGGACGCTGGAGGCGGACTTGGCCGCAATGCGCAGCGTCTTAAGCTTGACCAGGAGCTCCTTCGAGCTCAACTCAAGCGCCTTGGCCAGCTCACTGACGCGCATGGCTCAGCCGATCCCTTCGGTCTTGTCGGTCTGGTCAGATCTCTCCGCTGGCTCCCCGCCCTGCGCCTCGGCCGGCCGGCTCTGGGCGCTTGCGTCGCCGCCCTCCTCGGCCTGCGGCTTTTGGCGGGCAAGCGCGAGCATCGCCACAGCCGCCTCCAGCAGCTTCTGGGCGGTCTTCTCGCCGACGCCCTCGACCGCGGTGAGCTGCTCGACCGTCATGCCTGAAAGTCGCGTCACGTCAGCTGCGCCGGCGTCGATCAGCTTCTTCTCCATCGCCGGCCCGACACCGGGCAGGCGGCGGAGCGACAGGTCCGACCCCTCGAGCTGGACCCGGGTCTTGATCTCGAGCTGCCAGCCGGTGAGCTTGGAGGCCAGCCGCACGTTCTGCCCCTTCTTGCCAATGGCCAGCGAGAGCTGGTCGTCGTCGACCAGGACGAGCGCCTGCTTGGTCGCCGGGTCGGGGCGGATCTCCGCGATTTTCGCGGGGGACAGGGCGGCCGCGATGAAGTCGGCGACGGGCTCGTGCCAGCGGATGATGTCGACCTTCTCGCCGTGCAGCTCGCGCACGATGTTCTTCACGCGGGTGCCGCGCATTCCCACGCAGGCGCCCACGCAGTCCACCTTCTCGTCCGTGGACGCCACGGCGATCTTGGTGCGGTCGCCCGCCTCCCGCGCGATCCCCTTGACCTCGACGATGCCCTCGGCGATCTCCGGCACCTCGAGCATGAAGAGGCCGCGGATGAACCCTTCGTGGGTGCGCGAGAGCACGATGGCCGGGCCCTTGACGCTCTTGCGGACCTCGACGACGTAGCCCTGGACCACGTCGCCCTGGTGATATTCCTCGTGCGGGATGCGCTCGGACTTCGGCAGGACCGCTTCCGCCCGGCCGAGCTCGACGATGACGTCGCCGCGCTCGAACCGGTGGACCGAGCCGCTCACGATGTCGCCGACCCGGCTCTGGAACTCGGTGAAGATGACGTCGCGCTCCGCTTCGCGGATCTTCTGGATGATGACCTGCTTGGCGGTCTGGGCGGCGATCCGGGTCAGGCGGGCCGAGTCCACTTCGTGGCCGGCCACGACCGCAACGATGCGGCCGGTCTTGCGGTCCAGGGTCGCCGTCGCCTCCGTTTCTTCGCTCACCCCTTCGCTCTTCTTGGCAGCGCTAGCCACGGCCGCCTCGATCGCCTGGATGAGGATGTCCCGGTCGATGCCCTTGTCGCGCTCAATGGCGCTGAGAATTGAGAGAAGTTCGCCGTTCATGGTTCGTTGGCCCGTTGGGCCCGTTTTGCCCGTTGAGCCCGTTAGGACCGTTGGTCGGCTGGCTCCGCAACAGGCATAACGGGCCTAACCGGCTCAACGGGCTTAACCGGCCTAACGGAATTACCAGCGGATCGCCTTCTTCGCGCCGCGGATGTCCCCGAACGGGATCGTGACGTTGCCCGATGGCGTCTTCAGCACGATCGCCTCGTGCTGGACCGCCAGGAGCATGCCGCCCAGCTCCCTGACCCGCCCGTCCGCCTGGGCCGCCCCCATCCGCAGCTCCTCTCCAAGCGCCCGCTCAAAATCACGCTTGGTGACGAGCGGCCGGTCGAGGCCGGGCGAGGACACCTCCACCGTGTAGCTGCCTTCAATCACGTTCGCCGCCTCCAGCGCGTTGCTGATGAGCTGGTTGACCTGGGCGCAGTGCTGGGTGGTCACCCCGCCCACCCTGTCGACGAGGAGCCGGATGATCTGCTGCCGCCCCTGTAGCCGGCAGGTCAGCTCCACCAACTCCAGCGACCGGTCGGCCAGTATCGGCTCTGCGATCGCCTGAATGCCTGCCAGAAGCGGTGCCTGTGCCATCTGCGCCGGAGAACAAAAAACGTGGGTTTGGCCCACGTTGTCGGGTCGTCTAAGCTTGGAGAATGGTACTACAGCGTCGAGGCCTTGTCAAGCTGTTTGGTGTTCAGGGCTTAAGTTAGGATGATTACACAGATTTTGAGATGATTTCGCAGATAGACCACAATCGGCGAAATCAATTCGCAATCTGCGAAATCACGTCGCTTCTTTTAGCAGTTTCGAAACGGCCTCGACGAGCGCCTCGGCCGGCACCTGGGTCCGTTCCTTGGTCGCGCGGAGGCAGATTTCATATTTCCGGTCGCTCTTCCAGGCCCTCCCCACCACCACCTGGACCGGGATCCCGACCAGATCGGCGTCCTTCAGCTTGCTGCCCGGCGACTGCTCCCGGTCGTCCAGCAGGACCTCCAGCCCGGCCTTGGAGAGCGCGTCGTAGGCTGCCTGCCCTGCGGCGGCCGGCTCCGGCTGGTCCGCCTCCAGCACGCTGACGATCACCTGGAATGGGGCCAGCGCCGGCGGCCAGACGATGCCGCCGGCATCGTGGCGCTGCTCGACCGCCACCGCGACGATGCGGTTGATGCCGATGCCGTAGCAGCCCATGACCATCGGCGTCAAGGCGCCCGCCGCGTCCTGGATCACCGCACCCAGCGCCTGGCTGTACTTCACGCCGAGCTTGAACACATGGCCCGCCTCGATCGCCGTCATGAAGGCCAGCGGCTTGCCGCAGGAGGGGCAGGGGTCGTCGGGGGTCACGATCCGGACGTCGGCCACGGTCTCCGGGCGAAAATCCCGACCCGGGTTCACGTTGATGAGGTGCGCCTCGGCCTGGTTGGCGCCGGCCACACCGTTGACCACCCGCATCACCGCATGGTCGGCGACGAGGCGCACGCCGGAGAGCTTCACCGGGCCGGCGAACCCGACCGGTGCGCCGCTGAGGCGCTCAATCGTTTGGGCGCTGGAGAGCTTCACGTGCGGGATGCCCAGCGCGCGTGAGAGCTTGACCTCATTGACGTCATGGTCGCCCCGCACGAGCACCGCGAGATGGTCGTCCTTCCCCACGTCGTAGAGCATCGTCTTGATGAGCTTGGACGGGGAGACGTTCAGGAAGGCGCTGACGTCCTTGACCGAATGCTTCCCGGGCGTCTTCACCGTCTCCATCGGCTTGGGTTTCTCAGACGGTTCGGGGTTCGGGGTTCGGGGTTCGGGGCACTTCGCCGCGTCCAGGTTCGCGGCATAGCCGCAGGCCTCGCAGCGCACCATGCGGTCCTCGCCGCTCTCAGAGGGCGCCATGAACTCGTGCGAGAGATCCCCGCCCATCATGCCCGGGTCCGCCTCGCAGGCGATGACGTTCAGGCCACACCGTTTGAAAATGCGCTGGTACGCCTCGTACATCGCCTGGTAGCTGCGGTTCAGCCCCTCGTAGTCGGCGTCGAAGCTGTAGGCGTCCTTCATGAGGAACTCTTTCGAGCGGATGACGCCGGCGCGCGCCCGCGGCTCGTCGCGGAATTTCGTCTGGATCTGGTAGACGGTCATCGGAAGCTGCCGGTGGGAGCGCACTTCCTTCACGAGGTCGGTCACCACTTCTTCATGGGTCGGGCCGAGCGCCACCTCTTTGCCGGTGCGGTCCTTGAAGCGGATCAGCACCTCACCCAGCACATCGTAGCGGCCGGTCGCCTTCCAGAGCTCGACCGGCTGGAGCGCCGGCAGGAGCAGCTCCTGGGCGCCCACCCGGTTCATCTCCTCCCGGACGATGGCGGCCGCCTTGTGGAGCACGCGCAGGCCGAGCGGCAGGTACGAGTAGGCGCCGGCACCCAGCCGCCGGATGAGCCCGGCGCGCACCATCAGCTTGTAGCTGACGGAGTCGGAGTCCTTTGGGTCTTCGCGGAGCGTCGGGAGGAAGTAGTGGGACCAACGCGCTGAAAGGGCGTTCGGGGTTCGGGGTTCGGGGTTCGGGGACAGTAGAAACTCCTCTAGTCGACCAGCATTTCCTGGATCACGGACTTGCTCGAGTCGGGATCCCGGAATGGTTACGCATCTCCAAGCTCTTCACGGATCCAGGAACGGTTGTAAAACCAGATGACCGTGGCTGGAATGAGCAGCATCGAACACAACGCCAGGGCATCCACCGACTGCGGCGGAGGCGTGTCGATGCTCACTTGTGTTGCTTGGCCGGACGGAACGCCGAACGGGTTGGCGACCGCGATGGACGCGATGGCGGCCAGCAGCATATTCCCCGCGAACAGCCCGACCATCATGCCGATGACGAAGAGCCAGCCATACGCCAGGCTGAGCACCCGAGCTATCGGGCTGAACACGAGATGCGCGATGCCGGCGGCAGCGGCCAAAGCGCCCAACGCCAACCACATGAGGTCCGGCCCGCCCTCCGCCGACCAAGCCCGGATCACCTGGACACTGCCCATTCCCAGCATGAACAATCCAGCAGTCACGATCGCCAGCGTTCTGGCGGAATGCGTTCGAAGGTTCTCGAGAGGAGCCGCGGCGAGGGAAAGGCCGAGCAGAAAGGTCAGCCAGACGGCGAACGCGTCCGTCCGCGAAAGCCCGAGCTGGGTCGGCGCAGCGTTCGGCGGTAACGCGAGGAGCCGCCATGCGACAGGAGCCGAAATGAAGAGCAGGCCCGCCCCAAGCAGGCGGTTGAATCCAAATGGCATGCTCAGGCCGCGTGAACCGGCTGCGGCTCTTGCCCCGAACCCCGAACCCCGAACCCCGAACCTTCACCGAGGATGTGTTTCACTTCTTCTATTAACGCGTCGACCATCTGCGCTTCCGCGACGCGGCGGACCTGCTGGCCTTTCCGGTAGATCACGCCGACGCCGCCGCCGCCGGCCAGGCCGACGTCCGCGTGCTCCGACTCGCCCGGGCCGTTCACAACACAGCCCATCACCGCGACCGTCAGCTCGAGGCACCGCGGCTCTGTGGCGGCCAGCTGCTTGAGCCGCTGTTCGACCTGCTTGGCGATGCCGACGACGTCGATCTCGCAGCGGCCGCAGGAGGGGCAGGCGATGACGTTCGTCTCGAAGCGCCGCAGCGAAAGCGCGGAGAGGATCCGCTGGGCCACCTTCACCTCGTCGATCGGATCGCCGGTGATGGAGACCCGGATGGTATCGCCGATGCCCTCGGCCAGGAGGGCGCCGATACCGATGGACGACTTCACGGTGGAGGCCGCGAGCAGGCCGGCCTCGGTCACGCCCAGGTGAAAGGGGTAGTCGCACAACTCGGCCATCCGGCGGTAGGCGGCGAGCATCTGCAGGACGTCGGACGATTTCAGCGAGATCACAATGTCGTGGAAGTCGAAGCCTTCGAGCAGGCGCACCGACTTCAGGGCGCTCTGCACGATGGCTTCGACGAGGTCGTTCCGGTGCGCGGCTTCGCAGTCAGGGTCGAGCGAGCCGACGTTGACGCCAATGCGGATGGGGATGCGGTGCTGCTTGGCCCGCCCCACCACCTCGCGGACGCGTTCCGTGTCGCGGATGTTGCCGGGGTTCCAGCGGATCTTGTCGAACCCCGCCTCGATGGCGGCGAGCGCGAACTGCGGGTGGAAGTGGATGTCGGCGACGAGCGGCACCTGGTTCGCCTCCCGCCGGATCGCGGCGAGCGCCTTGGCCGCCTCGATGGTCGGCACCGCGACGCGGACGATCTCGCAGCCCGCCGTGGCCAGCGCGCGGATCTGCCGGACCGTTGCGGCGACGTCGGCGGTGTCGGTCTTCGTCATCGACTGGATCGAGACCGGCGAGCCGCCACCGATCGTGATCGGCCCCACCCGAATAGGGCGTGTCTTGCGCCGTTTTATCATCCGTTCTTCAAGCTCATTGTCTCAGGTTCGGGGGTCAGGGTTCTGGGTTCGGGGCGAACCGGTTCGCCCCCCACCCCGAACCCCCAGCCCTGAACCATCTATCGGCCGACCAGCTTGCCCAGCCGCTCCAGCAGTCCGAAGCGATGGAGGTCGTTGAACGAAATCACGAGGACCAGCGTCATCAGGAGCACGAAGCTCACCTGTGCCGCCCGCTCCTGGATCTTCACGCTGACCGCCTTGCCGCGCAGCTTCTCGATGAGGAGGAAGAAGAGGTGCCCGCCGTCGAGGATCGGGATCGGAAAGAGGTTGAAGATCCCCAGGCTCAGGCTGAAGAGGCTCGCGAGAAAGAGCACCGGGGCGATCCCCAGCTTGACGGCGTCTGAGGTCAGGTAGACGAGGCCGATCGGCCCGGTCACGGAGTCGCGCAGGGCCAGCTTGCCGGTCAGCAGCGAACCCATCGCCGCCAGCGTCTCCTCGGTCCACTGGATCTGCTGGCGGAACGCCCGGCCGAGCGCCGGCACCGGGGACAGCCGGTACGGCTCGAACACGCCGCTGGGGGCCACACCGATGAGCCCCACGGTCTTCTCGCGGCCGATGGGGTCGGTGACCTGCTTCGGCGCCGGCGTCACCGTCACCGTCCGCGCGGCCCCGCGGGACTCCACGCGCAGGCTGAGCGGCCGGCCGGGCGAGGCGTAGACCGCCGTCGTGAGCTCGTCCCAGATGCGGATCGGCCGGCCGTCGATCGCGCT
>MHGT01000041.1:23777-24364 GCA_001805695.1 Omnitrophica WOR_2 bacterium RIFCSPHIGHO2_02_FULL_67_20
CGTCCACAGGCTCAGGAAGGCGACGAGGTAGTTCACGAAGGGCCCGGCGAAGATGATGGCGGCCCGCGTGCCGGGCGGCTTGGCCAGGTAGTCCCACGGCTTCGGCACGTGGTGCTCCGTGTGCTGCTCGCCGGACATCTTCACGTAGCCGCCCAGCGGGATGGCGCTGATCGCGTACTCGGTGTGGCCCCGCGTGAACGTCATGAGGCGCGGCCCGAACCCGATGGAGAACCGGAGGATGCGCACCCCCGCCCACCGGGCGACGACGAGGTGGCCCGCCTCATGGATGATGACCAGCACCCCGAGCACGAGCAGCGAGATCAGCGCGGGGAACATTGCAGGATCCGTTCGGCGGCAGCACGGCGCGCCCACGCGTCGGCGTCGAGCACCTCCTCGAGCGTCGGGTGCGCGACCGGGCGGTGCTGCTCCAGGGTCTCGGCGATGACGCGGGGAATGTCCGCGAACTCCATCTGGCCCTCGAGGTAGGCGTGGACGGCGGCGTCGTTGGCGCCGTTGAGCGCGGCACACATCGTCCCGCCCGCGGCCGCGGCGTCCAGTGCGAGGCGCAGGCAGGGGAACTGCTCCAT
>MHGT01000041.1:24384-27048 GCA_001805695.1 Omnitrophica WOR_2 bacterium RIFCSPHIGHO2_02_FULL_67_20
GGCCGCCCAGCCCGGTCAGGCTCAGGCGGGGCACCGGGCTCGTCCAGCGCTCCGGGTAGCTCAGCGCGTACTGGATGGGCAGGCGCATGTCGCACACACTCAGCTGCGCCAGGCATGTGCCGTCGACCAGCTCAACCACCGCGTGGATGGCGGCTTCCGGATGGATGACCACCTGGAACCGCGACAGCTCCAGATCGAAGAGCCACTGCGCCTCGATGACCTCCAGCCCCTTGTTCATCAGCGTGGCCGAGTCCACGGTGATCTTCGGGCCCATCCGCCACTTGGGATGGGCGAGCACGGTCTCGCGCGCGGCCGAGCGCCGCTCGG
Source organism: Omnitrophica WOR_2 bacterium RIFCSPHIGHO2_02_FULL_67_20 (assembly GCA_001805695.1). Classification (GTDB taxonomy): domain Bacteria; phylum Omnitrophota; class Gorgyraeia; order Aquiviventales; family Aquiviventaceae; genus 2-02-FULL-67-20. The sequence goes on from MHGT01000041.1 coordinate 24,712, forward strand.
CGGCGCTTAAGCCCCAGAGCGGGCCGCCGCTGCCGGTCACCACCAGCTTCGCGATGTGGGAGCGCTCGACGCCCTGCAGGCACTGGAAGAGGGCGGCGTGCTCGCTGTCAATGGGGACGAGGCTCGCGCCGTGCTCCCGGACGAGCCGCATGATGAGGGAGCCAGCCATCACGAGGAGCTCTTTCGACGCCAGCGCGATGCGCTTGCCGGCCTGAATCGCCCGCACGAGCGGGAGGAGTGCCTCGCGTCCCGACGTCGCCACCACGACGACGTCCGCATCCGGGTGCGTCGCCAGGCGGATGAGCCCTTCGGCGCCCATCCAGACCTCCGGACGGCCCGTGCGCCGCTCCAGCTCGCGCGCCGCGGCCTCGTCCCATACGGACACGAGGCGCGGTTCGAACTGGGCCAGCTGGCGCTCGAGGAGCTCGACGCGCGAGCGCGACGCTACGCCGAGGAGCTGGAGTTTGTCCGGGTGGCTCGCGATGACCTCGAGGGTGCTGCGGCCGATGGAGCCGGTGGAGCCGAGGACGACGACGCGTCTCATGAGAGCGGTTGGGCCGGTTTGCCCGTTTGCCGGTTAGCCGGTTGAACGGGCCAACGGGCTAACGGGCTAAACCGGCCTAACGGGTTAGCCATAGATGAGGATGCCGTAGAACAGCGGGGCCGTGAACAGGAGGCTGTCGATGACGTCCAAGACTCCGCCGAGGCCGGGCAGGATGGTCCCGGTGTCCTTCACCTGGCAATCGCGCTTCAGGAGCGACTCCGCCAGGTCGCCGAGCTGCCCCACGATGCCAAGGATGAGCCCGAGGATCGCCGCGAGGACGGGGGTCGGGCTCTGGCCGAAAATCGTCTGCCCGGCGAGGAGCGGCTGGGCCAGCACCGCCGAGACGGCGCCGAAGATGGTGGCACCCATGGCCCCCTCCAGCGTCTTGCGGGGACTGATGCGCGGCACGAGCGTGTGCCGCCCCATGAGGTTGCCGACGACGTAGGCGCCGACGTCCGCCATCTTCGTCACGAGGATGAGGAAGAGGACGAGTGAGGCACCCCGCTCCGGGTCCGATGTGCGGATGTAGAAGAAGTAGCTGAAGAGCGCGGCCACGTACGCGAGGCCGAAGAGCGTCGTGGCCAGCCCCCCCAGCGCCTCAAAGGTGTTCTCGCGCAGGAACTGGCGGATGAAAATGATGACGATGGTCGCGGGCCAGAACACGTCCCACATCCAGCTGATCATGGTCGCACCCGGCCCGACGACCAGCGTCGGGACGAGGCCCGGCTCCACCATCGAGCGCCACGCCACCAGGCCCGTAAACACGACGCCCAGGCCGATGTTGAGCGGCCGGTGCACGAGGATGCCCCGGTGGCGCACCATCGTGAAGAACTCATAGAGCCCGGCCGCGACGAACGAGGCGATGACGAGCGCGAAGACCCACAGGGGCAGCCAGAAGAGCGTGGCCAGCACCAGGCCGATGAGCGCGGCTGAGCTGACAAGACGGAAGCCGAGGTTCTGCATCATCCCACCACCTGCGTGACGTCGCCGAAGGCGACGTGGGTCGCCAGGCCACCGAGCGAACAGCCAGCCGCCTGGCGACCGGCCTCCGGCCAACACACAGGTGGTGGGATCATCCCGCCACCTGCGCCTGCGCCCGAGCCCGCGCGGCCAATGCGGTCTCCGGGGCAACCCGTCCGAAGCGGCGCTCGCGCCGCTCGAACTCGGCGATCGCCTCCACGAGATCCTCCTTGGAGAAGTCGGGCCAGAGCTTGGGCGTCACGTACAGCTCCGTGTAGGAGGACTGCCACAGCAGGAAGTTGGAGAGCCGCTGCTCGCCGGAGGTGCGGATGAGCAGATCGGGGTCGGGCAGGTCGGGCGCATAGAGCGCTGCGGCGAAGCGGGCCTCATTGATCTGGCTGGGTTCGAGCGCTCCGCGCCGCACCTGGTCGGCGAGCCGGCGCGCCGCATCCACGATCTCCTGGCGCCCGCCGTAGCTCAAGGCGAGGGTGAGCGTCATCCGCTGAAAGGACGCGGTGCGGTCGCTCACTTGGCGCAGGCGGGCGAGGACGTTGGCGGGGAGCTCGTCGAGCCGGCCGATCGCCCGCAGACGGACCTCGTTGGCGAGGAGGGTCGGGGTTTCCCGCCGGAGGAATTCATCCAGAAGCCACATCAGCTCCTGGATTTCGTCGGTAGGCCGGTCGCGGTTCTCCCAGGAGAAGGCGTACAGCGTCAGCGCCTTCACGCCCAGCTCGCAGCACGACTCGACGACGCGCCGGACGGCTGCGGCACCCGCGCGGTGGCCCAACACCCGCGGCAAGCCGCGGGCCGCGGCCCACCGGCCGTTGCCGTCC
>MHGT01000042.1:0-11560 GCA_001805695.1 Omnitrophica WOR_2 bacterium RIFCSPHIGHO2_02_FULL_67_20
CCTGTACCCGGCGATGGAGAACTACGAGATCGACTTCGTCATCGACAAGGGGCCGTACGCCAAGACGATCAAGTTCCACCTCAAGCGCTTCACGCTGATCGGCGCCACCACCCGCTCCGGGCTGCTGTCCAACCCCATGCGGAGCCGCTTCGGCATGGTGTACCACCTCGAGTTCTACCGGCCGGAGGACCTCGTGAAGGTCCTCACCCGCTCGGCGAAGATCCTGGGTATCAGCGTTGAGCCGGAGGCGTTTCAGGCGATCGCCGAGCGCTCGCGGGGCACCCCCCGCATCGCCAACCGGCTCCTGCGCCGGGTGCGCGACTACGCGCAGATCAAGGCGAGTGGGGCGATCACGAAGGGCGTGGCGCTCGCCGCGCTGGCGGCGCAGGGTGTGGACGATTTCGGCCTGGACGGCCTCGACCGTAAGGTGCTCAAGACGATTATCGAGTTCTACGGCGGCGGGCCGGTCGGCATCGAGGCGCTGGCCGCGGCGCTCAACGAGGAGCGCGACACGATCGTGGACGTCGTCGAGCCGTATCTGCTCTCCGCGGGGCTGCTCAAGCGGACCGCGCGCGGCCGCAAGGCCACGCGCCTGGCCTACCAGCACGCCGGCCGCCTGAAGGACTCGCCGTCGGAGCTCTTCGCCGCCTCGAGCCGCGATGCCGCTGCCTGAGCTGCAGCCGCTGGGGCGGACCCTGCTCCTGTTCGGCGCCCTCGTCGCCGGGTTCGGGCTAGTACTCCTCCTCAGCCCGAAGCTGCCATGGCTGGGCCGCCTGCCGGGAGACATCTTCATCCGGCGGGAGCGGTTCTCCTTCTACCTCCCGCTGGCGAGCTGCCTGCTCGCGAGCCTCGTTCTGAGCCTCGTGCTCTGGCTGGCGGGGCGCTTCAGACCATGAACGTCCAGAAAGCAGAAAGCAGAAGGCAGAAGGCAGAAAGCAGGACGCGTTCGCCCGAGGTGTTCTGCCTACTGCCTACTGCTTACTGTCTCCTGCACGTCCTATTCGTTGGTTGTTCTCCTGTGCTTGCACAGCCCAATCCTGAATGGATCCGCGTCGCCGTCGTGCGCTCAGACCCCGAAGTGTCGCTGCAGATCCACGGCCCGTTCACGGTCGTCGGCCGGCAGAGCGGCCAGCCGATCCAGGAGGGGACCCGCCTGGCGGCGGTCTCAGTGCGCGCCGTGCCGGCGGGCATCGCGTTCGGCGCCGACATCCTGCCGGTCTCGGGCATCCGGGTTGCGTCCGGCGGCGAGGCGGCCATCAGCCTCAACGGCCGGCGGCTGCGCGGCACGCTCGAGATCGTGAAGCAGAAGGACCAGACGCTCCTCGTCATCAACCACATCGCGCTTGAAGACTACCTGCAGGGCGTGCTCAGCAAGGAGGCGCCGGACTACTGGCCGCCGGAGGCGCTTAAGACGGTCGCGATCGCCGCGCGGACCTATGCGATCTACCAGCGCTACACGAAGGAGAGCGTGGAGTACGATGTGACGGGCGACGTCCTCTCGCAGGACTACGGTGGCAAAAGCGAGGAGAAGGCCGCCACGACGCGCGCGGTGAAGGCGAGTGCGGGCATCGTCCTGTTGAGCCGCGGGCGGCTGTTCCCGACGTTCTACCACTCGACCTGCGGCGGCGTCACCGAGCACGCCCGGGCCATGGGCGATTTCGACCTGGAGCCGCTGCGGGGCGGGATCGTGTGCAATTTCTGTTCGGCGTCGCCGTTCTACCGGTGGCGGCGCCGCTTCACGAAAGCCGACATCAGCTGGGCGCTGTCGAAAAGCCCGCGCGGCTCGATCGGGCCGGTCAGCGCCCTGCAGGTGACGAGGCGGAGCCAGACCGGCCGGGCGCAGGAGATCACCATCGTGGGCGCGAAGCAGACGGTGCGGCTAACCGGCTTCGAGTTCCGCTCGCTCTTCGGCTTCGACCGGCTCCGGAGCCCGTCCTTTTCCGTGACGCCGGCGGGCGACTCGTTTCTGCTCGACGGCCGCGGCTGGGGCCACGGCGTCGGGATGTGCCAGTGGGGAGCCGCGGAGCTGGCGCGGCGGGGGTTTTCCGCCGCCGAAATCCTGTCATACTACTACCCGGGGACGGAGCTGGCCACCGTGCGCGAGCTCGCCGCCCGGCCTGTCGAAGTGATCAAAGGAGGGTTGCCCAACTAATGCCTGGAGCATCGACCGGTTCGCCGGGACCGCTGGCCATGCTGGTTCCGTTCGCGATGATGTTCTTGATCTTCTACATGCTTGTCTTCCGCCCGCAGACCAAGGCGCGCCAGGAGCATGAGCGGATGGTCAAGAACCTCAAGAAGCACGATGAAGTCGTCACGACCGGCGGCATGTTCGGCACGGTCGTCAACGTGCGGCCGGAGTCCATCACGCTGCGGGTGGACGAGAACGTCCGCATCGAAGTCGAGCCCGCCGCCATCGCGCGGCTCGTGAAGCAGAAGGCCAAAGCGTCGGACGCCCAACTGGCGGAGGCGAAAAGTTGATGGCGTCGAGCTTGCGGTGGCGCATTCCCGCAGCGCTGCTCGTTATCGCGGCGGCCTGCTGGTTCACGTTCCCGCTCTCGAAGCGCATCAGCCTGGGGCTCGACCTGCAGGGCGGGATGCATCTCGTCCTGAAGGTGGACACCGCCAAGGTGTCCGCCGAGGCGCGCAACCAGGACGTGACCGGCATCGCGCTGGAGGTGGTCCGCAACCGCATCGACCAGTTCGGCGTGCGCGAGCCGCTCATCCAACGCCAGGGGGCCGACCACATCGTCGTGCAGCTGCCCGGCGTCACCGACCGCGATCGGGCGCTGAAGCTGCTCGGCCAGACGGCGATGCTGGAGTTCCAGCTGGTCTCGGAGAACTCGCGCCTGATCCAGCAGGCGCTGGACGACAGCGCGCCCAGCGGGTTCAAGCTGGCCGAGGATGAGACCGGAACACCGCTCCTGCTCGACGCCGAGGGCACGCTCACCGGCTCGATCCTCTCGGACGCCTGGGTGGACGCGGGGGAACTCGGCCTGCCGGTGGTGAGCTTCCGGATGAACAAGGAGGGTGCTAAGGCGTTCGGGCGGCTGACCGGCGCCAACATCGGCAAGCGGCTGGCCATCGTGCTCGACGGCACGGTGCAGTCAGCACCCACCATCCAGAGCCGCATCACCGACGCGGGGCAGATTTCCGGCCGGTTCACGCGGGAGGAAGCCAACGACCTCGCCATCGTCCTGCGGGCGGGGGCGCTGCCCGCGCCCATCGTCATCGAAGAAGAGCGGACGGTCGGGCCCTCGCTCGGCAAGGATTCGATCCACGCCGGCCTATTGGCGATCTCCTTCGGCGGTGTGCTGGTTGTCCTGTTCATGCTGGTCTATTACCGGCTGGCCGGGGTGGTGGCGGTGGGCGCCCTGACGCTGAACGTGCTGCTCATCCTGGGAGGGCTGGGCTACTTCCAGGCGACGCTGACCCTGCCGGGCATCGCCGGCATGATTCTCACGCTGGGGATGGCGGTGGACGCCAACGTCCTCATCTATGAGCGGATGCGGGAGGAGCTGCGGGCGGGGAGGCCCCTGAGCCTGGCCGTCGGCGCGGGCTACGACAAGGCGTTCTCCGCCATCTTCGATTCCAATCTCACCACCGTCATCGCGGCGCTCTTCCTCTACTGGTTCGGCACCGGGCCCATCCGGGGGTTTGCGACGACGCTGAGCATCGGCATCATCGCCAGCATGTTCACGGCCATTTTCGTGACCCGCATCGTCTTCGACCTCCTGCTGGGCTCCGGACGCCTCACACGGCTCTCCATGATGCAGTTCATCCGCCAGACGACCATCGACTTCATCGCGAAGCGGAAAGTCTGCTACGTCCTCTCCGCGGTCATCGTTGGGGTGGGCGTGGCCGGCTTCGCGGCGCGGGGCGAGGGGCGTTATGGCATCGACTTCACCGGCGGCCTGCTCCAGGAGTACCGCTTCTCGCAGCCGGTGGATGCGGACGCCCTGCGTGGGACCCTCTCGAAGGTCGGCTTGGGCGACGCCGTCATCCAGCAGTTCGGCGCGCCGACGGAGTGGCTCATCCGGACGCCGGCGGGCACGGAGGCGGAGATTGAGCGGGTCACGTCGCTGACGCGGGAAGCGCTCCGTTCGGACTACGACGCCGCCCACCCTGAGCTGGGGCGCTTGGAGCGCGTCGGCCCCGTCGTAGGCAAGATCCTCAAGGAGAAGGCGTGGCTGGCCATCGCCTGGTCGATGCTCGGCATCCTGCTCTACGTCGCGGTTCGTTTCAAGCACTTCGACTTCGCCGCCGCCGGCGTCATCGCGCTCATCCATGATGTCGTGGTCGGAGTCGGGATGCTGTGCCTGCTGGGGCGGCAGATCGACTTCATCGTCGTCGCGGCGCTGATGACGATCGCCGGTTTTTCCATCAACGACACCATCGTCATCTACGACCGGGTGCGGGAGAACCTGCGCCTCCACCGCAAGCTCAGCCTGCCGGAGGTGATCAACCTGAGCGTCAACGAGATGCTGGGCCGCACCCTGCTGACCTCGCTGACCGTCATCTTCGAGGTGCTGGCGCTCTACCTGTTCGGCGGCGAGGTGCTGCGGGACTTCTCGCTCTGCCTCCTGTTCGGCTTCATCTCCGGCGTCTACTCGACCGTCTATATCGCCTCCGCCCTGGTCGTGACGTGGCGGCGGATGTTTCAGCCGAAACGCGCATAGAGGCCGGCGCGTGAGACACCCGTAACCATGTCGTCTGTGTGGCGCGTCCATCCGCAGGATCCGCACCGGGCCCGCGCGCTGGCCGGGTCGCTGGGTTTTCATCCGCTCACCGCCCAGCTCCTCCTCAATCGCGGCGTCGCGGACGAGCGCCAGGCCGAGCGGTTCCTGAACCCCTCGTTCGGTGATCTGGCCGACCCCTTCGAGCTCTCCGGCATGGCGCAGGCGGTGGCGCGATTCAGGCAGGCCGCCGCGTCTCATGAGCCCGTCCTCATCTTCAGCGACTCCGACACCGACGGCCTGACCGCAAGCGTCATCCTGTATGAAGCGCTCCGCGCGCTGGGCATCCCGGTGCGCGCGCGAGCGTCCAACCGCATCGTTGACGGCTACGGGCTGCCCCGCGCCCTCGTGGAGCAGCTGGCCCGCGCCTCGACGCGCCTCGTCGTCCTCGTCGACTGCGGCACCAATCAGCCGGAGGACGTTCGCCTGCTGGCCGAGCGCGGCATTGATGTCGTCATCGTCGACCACCATGCGCCGTTGGAGCGCTCGGCCGAGCCGCAGGCGCTGATCAACCCGTACTGCAGCGGCGGGACGGGCCGGGGCATGTGCAGCGCCGGCTTGGCGTTCAAGACGGCACAGGCGCTGGCGGGGAAGAACGACGAACGGCTGGCGGGCTGGCTCGACCTGGCGGCGATCGGCACGCTCGCCGACTGCGCGCCGCTCGTGGGGGAGAACCGCCTCATCGTGTCGCTGGGTCTTGAGCGGGTCGTCCGCACCCGGCGGCCGGGACTGCGGCGGCTCTGCAAAGCGGCCGGGCTCTCCAGCGCGGAGCCGGACGCGGTCATCAGAAAGCTCGTGCCGAAGCTCAACGCCAGCGGCCGGCTCGGTGAGGTCTCGGCGGTCTGGCGGCTCCTGCTCGAGGTCTGCGGCGAACGGCTGGAGGAGGATCTGGCGGCGGTGGGGGCGGCCCACGACACGACTCGGCAGCTGCACCGTCAGATTCTCGCGCAGGCGCAGGAGCAGGTGAGCCGGCTGCATTTCCGGGATCAGTACGTGATGGTGGTGAGCCGGGCGGGATGGCACCGGGGCCTGATGGGACCGTTGGCCTCGCAGCTGGCCCAGCGCTACGGCCGGCCGGCGATCGCGCTGGCGATGGACGACGAGCAGGGAACCGGCTCGGGGCGGTCGGTGGGGCTCTTCAACCTGTTCGAGGCGCTGCGGGGCTGCCAGGACCTGCTCGTGCGCTTCGGCGGGCATGCGCAGGCCTGCGGGCTGACGGTGCACCGGAAGGACCTGGAGCGGTTTCGCGAGTTGCTCAACCAGCGGGCCCGGGTGGTGTTCCAGGAGCGCTCGACGCTCCTCAACACGCGCACCGTGGACCTGGAGCTCTCACTTGGCGAAATCCAAACCGTCTGGGTCAGCGAGGTCGCGCGGCTCTCGCCGTTCGGGCAGGGCAATCCCCGTCCGACGGTTCTGCTGCGCCGGGTGGCGATGCGGGGCCTCTCTGCGCGCACCGGCACGGTGTCGGATGGCGCGGTCCGTGTGGCGGTCAGAGGCCGGGTGCCTGTGGTGGATCCGGAGGGAGCCTACGACGTCGTGGCCAGCCCCGCCCTCGCGTCGGGAGAGCTGGTGCTTACGCTGGGCGAGGCGCGAGTCTCCGAGGCGCCACCAGCACCCGTCCGGACTTCCGGCACGACGTACAGACGCGCACCCGCCTGACGGCGCCGTTCAGCAGGATCGTCGCGCGCTGGAGGTTGGGAAGGAAGCGCCGGCGGTTGACCCGGACGGTCTTGCGGCCCACCCCGCCTTTCACCTTCAACATCCCGCGATGGGTGATCTTGTGGCCGATGACCGGACGTTTCCCGCAGATGGCGCAGTGTCGCATGGTCGGACTCCGTCGTCGAATCGTCACGTGATCTGAGTCGCCGTATTATACCCATCCGATGCCGATTGCACAAGCTCCCGCATCGCGCCGCTCCATCCGATACGTCAAAGGGGTCGGACCCAACCGCCTGGCCGCCCTCGAGGAGCTTGGCATCCGCACGGTGGAGGAGGCCTGCTACGCCCCGCCGCGCCGCTACGAAGACCGCACCCATCTGGCGGCGATCCGCGACGTGACGCCGGGAACACCGGTCACCGTGCGTGGCGCCATCATGTCGAGGAGCCTGCGCCGCATCCGCGGCGGGCGGACCATTGTCGAGGCGACCGTGGGGGACGCGTCCGGCGTCCTGCGCGCGCTCTGGTTCAACCAGCCCTACCTCGCCCAGCAGCTCCGCGTGGGTGATGAGTATTTCCTCTATGGCGAGGCTGAACGGCGCCCGCGGCTTCAGATGGTCCATCCGGAGCTGGAGCAAGTGGAGCCCGGGGACGAGTCCTCCATCCACATGGGCCGCATCGTGCCGGTGTACCCGCTGGTGAGCGGGCTCACCCAGCGGTGGTTCCGGCAGATGGTCGCGACGGCGCTGGAGCGCGACGCCGATGAGCTGGAGGAGCTGCTCCCCGACGCCCTGCGCGAACAGCACGGCTGGCCGGGTATCGCGCGGGCGGTCCGCGACCTGCACTTCCCGGGCTCGTGGGACGCGTTGAAGTCCGCCCAGCGGCGGCTGGCGTTCGAGGAGCTCTTCCTCTTCCAGCTGGCCCTCGCCCAGCGCCGCGCCAGGACCGCGGCGGTCGAGAAGCCCCAGCGCTACCGGCTCGACGGGCCGCTCACGCAGGGGTTGCGCGGGCAGCTAACCTTCACGCTGACCGGGAGCCAGGAGCGGGTGCTCGCCGAGCTCCTCGCCGACCTGGGACGGCCGCATCCCATGCGCCGTCTCCTGCAGGGCGACGTCGGCTGCGGAAAAACCATCGTCATGGCGTTCCTCATTGCGGCGGCGGTCCAGAGCGGCTGGCAGGCGGCGCTGATGGCGCCCACCGAGCTCCTCGCGGAGCAGCACCGGCGCGTCCTCGGCGCCTATCTCGAGCCGCTCGGCGTGCCGGTGGGACTGCTCTCGCAGGGCGTGGCGGCGGCCGACCGCAAGCGGCTCGCCGCGCGGCTCGCCGCGGGTGAACCGGCCGTCGTCGTCGGCACCCACGCGATCATCCAGAGCGGCGTCGTCTTCAAGCGCCTCTCGCTCGTGATCATCGATGAACAGCACAAGTTCGGCGTCGTCCAGCGCTCGCGCCTGGCGACGAAGGCGGAGGCTCCCGACGTCCTGGTGGTGACCGCGACCCCCATCCCGCGCACCCTGGCGCTCACCATCTACGGCGACCTGGACGCCGCCACCATCACCGAGCTGCCCGCCGGCCGACGCCCCATCGTGACGCGCTGGCTGCGCGAAGCCCAGCGCGACGAGCTCTACGCGATGGTCCGCCGGGAGCTGGTGCTGGGCCGGCAGGGCTACGTCGTCTACCCCTTCATCGACGCCTCCTCCGCCAAGGACCTCCGGGCGGCGGCCCAGATGGCGAAGCACCTGCAGGCTGAGGTCTTCCCGGAGTTCCGCGTCGGGCTCCTCCACGGCCGGATGCGGCCCACACTCAAGGAGCAGACGATGCGCGCCTTCGCCCGGGGCGAGCTCCACCTGCTCGTCTCCACCGCCATCGTCGAGGTCGGTCTGGACGTGCCCAACGCCACGGTCATGGTCGTCGAGCACCCGGAACGGTTCGGCCTGGCCCAGCTCCACCAACTGCGCGGACGCATCGGCCGGGGGGCGCATCCAGCCGTCTGCGCGGTCATCGCCGACGCCGCGGAGGCGTCGCTGCGGGAACGGCTGACGGCGTTCGTCGAGACCGCGGACGGTTTCGAGCTGGCGGAGCGCGATCTCGAACAGCGCGGCCCGGGCGAGCTGCTCGGCCGCCGCCAACACGGCTGGCTGCGCTTCCGGCTTGCCAATCTGGCGCGCGACCGGGAGCTGCTCGAATCCGCCCGCCGAGAGGCGGGAGCCCTCATCGCCCGCAACCCTGCGCTCAACGACTCCGCTTTGGCCGCCCTGCGGGAGCGGTTGGCGCGGTTCCGGCGCGAGAGCGCCTGAGGGCATGCTTCGGATTACGGGCGGGGTGTGGAAAGGGCTGGTGCTGGCCGCTCCGAGGACGCTGCGCGCCACCGAGGCGAAGGTGCGGCAGGCGCTCTTCAACATTCTCGGCCAGGCCATCGAGGGCGCGCGCGTGCTCGACGGCTTCGCCGGCAGCGGGGCGCTGGGCCTCGAAGCGCTCTCGCGGGGGGCCGCCTTCGCGGCGTTCGTGGAGGCCGACACGGAGGCGGTCCTGTGCATCCGGCAGAACCTGGACCGGCTGGGGCAGGACCTGCCCCGCGGCGCCTGGCGGATTCTCCACCTGGAGCTCGAGCGGGGCCTGCGCCAGCTCTCGGCGGCCGAGCTACCGTTCGACCTGATCTGCTTCGACCCGCCGTACCGCTCCGACGACGGAAGAAAAGCCTTGAACGCCCTCGGCGAGTATGCTATCCTCGCACCCGCTGGCATCGTCGCGATCGAACATCACCGCCGGACCGAGCTGCCGGCATCGGTGGGCACGCTCCACCAGTGGAAACAGCACCGGTACGGGGATACGGTGCTCTCTTTTTATCGGGTGCCATGAAAGCGACCGCCGTCTACCCGGGCACGTTCGACCCCGTCACCTACGGCCATATCGATCTCATCCGCCGCGCGCGCACGATTTTCGATCGGGTGGTCGTGGCGGTGGCCCACAACTCCGGCAAGGGGCCGCTCTTCACGGTGGAGGAGCGGGTCCAGTTCCTCCGGCGGGCGACCCGGTCCATGCGGGGCGTCGTCATCGACCACTTCGATTCGCTCGCCGTGGACTACGTGCGCCGCCGCGGCAGCCGCGTCATGCTCCGCGGCCTGCGCATGCTCTCGGACTTCGAGTACGAGTTTCAGATGGCGCTGACGAACCGCAAACTCTCAGACGATATTGAAACCATCTTCATGATGCCCTCCGAGTCCTACGCGTATGTCTCCGCCCGCCTCCTGAAGGAGGCCGGAGCGTTCGGCGCGGACCTCTCGGCGTTCGTGCCGCCCTTCGTGGCGGCGGCGCTCCGCCGGAAGCTCCGCGGATGAATGGCGACAGAGGCATCGATGTGCGTGAGGCGCCGCCCGCTTTCCCGAGGGAGGAGCACCGGATGAAAATTCAGGTCAGCCGAGTGCCGGAGGAGGGGCGGCGGGAGCGCGCCACCTACGACCCGGCGGCGCTGGACATGGACCGCGACGACATCCATCTCGCGGAGCCCTTCGAGGTGGACGCGTTCGTCACGAAGATAGACGAGGAGCTGGTGGTCGCCGCGGACATCCGCTGCCCGCTGCGGCTCTCGTGCGCCCGCTGCCTGGAGGAGTTTGCCTCGGCCGTGCAGGCCAACGCGATCTTCAACTACCAGGTCCGGCCGGCCGACGTCGTCGACATCACCGATGACATTCGGCAGGAGATCATCCTGGGCTATCCCGCGATCCCCATCTGCCGCCCCGACTGCCGGGGGCTGTGCCGCGTCTGCGGGCAGAACCTCAACATCGCCGCCTGCAGCCATCAGGGAGAGTGACACGATGGCGCTGCCCAAGCGCAAACACTCCAAGTCCCGGCGGGACAAGAGCCGCACCCACTGGAAGCTGGCGACGAAGTCGCTGACGACCTGTCCCCAGTGCGCGAAACAGATCCTGCCCCACCGCGCCTGCTCGGGCTGCGGCACCTACCGCGGCCGGCAGGTGGTCGTCGTGGCTGAGAAGAAGCCGAAAAAGGGCGCGTCGCAGAGCTGACGCCGCCGGCAGGAGCGGGGCGATGATCCCACCACCTGTTTGTTGGCCGGAGGCCGGTCGCCCGACTTGTCAGCATCCGTTTACCCGACGTCGGGCGACCCGCGTCCCGCCGAGGCGGGACGCCAAACAGGTGGTGGGATGAAGATTGCCCTCGATGCCATGGGAGGCGACACGGCGCCGGAGACGACGGTGGCCGGAGCGGTGCGGGCGGCGCGCGAGCTGCCCGTCGAAGTCGTCCTCGTCGGCCGGCGGGACGCGATTGAGCGCTCCCTCGCCAGCTACCCCAAGCGCCCCAAGAACCTCTCCCTCGTCCACGCGACGGAGGTCATCGGCATGGACGAGTCGCCCGTCGCGAGCATCCGCAAGAAGCGCGACTCCTCCATCAACGTCGGCCTGGGGCTCTTGAAAGAGAAGCAGGTCGACGCATTCGTCTCCGCGGGCAACACCGGTGCGGTCATGTCGGCGAGCATGCTGCTCGTCGGGCTCCTCTCCGGCATCGAACGGCCCGGCATCGCGATCCTCCTGCCCGGCGTCAAGGGCGACACCCTCCTCATCGACGTCGGCGCCAACATCGACCCCCGCCCCATCCACCTCCTCCAGTACGCGCTCATGGGCGAAGCCTACGCGCGGTGCGTCCTCGGCACGAGCCGGCCGACGGTCGGGCTGCTCAACGTCGGGGCCGAGGAGTCGAAGGGCACCGACTTCATGAAGGAGACCTACGGCCTGCTTGAAGGCTCGGGCGTCAACTTCGTCGGCAACGTGGAGGGGCACGACATCTTCACCGGCGAGTACAGCGTGATCGTCTGCGACGGCTTCGCCGGCAACGTGGCGCTGAAAACCGCCGAGAGCCTCGCGCACGCCATCAAGGCCCTCCTGCGACGCTCGCTCGCGATGAGCCCCATCACGCGCCTGGGCGCGTGGCTGGCCAGGGACGCGTTCCTCCAGCTGCGCAAGGAGATCGACTACGCCGAGCACGGCGGGGCACCCCTCCTCGGCGTGGACGGCATCTCCATCATCGCCCACGGGGCGTCCAGCGCGAAGGCCATCAAGAACGCCCTCCGCGTCGCCTACGAATCGGTCCGCCATGAGCTGAACAAGAACATGGTGGACGCCATCCAGCTCCACTCCCAGCACGTCAAGAGCGCGTAA
>MHGT01000042.1:11621-24690 GCA_001805695.1 Omnitrophica WOR_2 bacterium RIFCSPHIGHO2_02_FULL_67_20
CCAAGGTGCTCACCAACCGCGACCTCGAGAAGATGGTGGACACCTCGGATGACTGGATCCGCACGCGCACCGGCATCGAAGAGCGCCGCATCGCCCCACCGGGGACGACGACCAGCGACCTGGCCTTCGCAGCGGCCCAGCAGGCGCTCAAACAGGCCCGCCTGAAACCGCAGGACATCGAGCTCATCATCGTCGCGACGACGACGCCCGACATGCTCTTCCCGTCCACCTCGTGCCTGGTGCAGCAGCGGCTCGGCGCGACCCAGGCGGTGTGCTTCGACCTCTCGGCGGCCTGCTCGGGCTCGGTCTTCGCCATGATCACCGCCCAGCAGTACCTCCTCAACGGGCGCTACCGCAACGCGCTCGTCATCGGGGCCGAAGTGCTCTCCAGCTTCATCGACTGGACCGACCGCTCGACCTGTATCCTGTTCGGAGACGGGGCGGGGGCGTGCGTCCTGCAGCCGGTGAAGCGCGGCGGCATCCTCGCCACGGACATGGGCTCGGACGGCCGCGCGGCCGACCTCCTCTATATGCCGGGCGGCGGCTCGAAGCACCCGCCCTCGCACCAGTCCGTCGACCAGCGGCTCCACTTCCTCCGGATGAACGGCACCGAGATCTTCAAGCTCGCCGTGCGCCGCATGGCCGAGTCCGCCCAGCGGGTCATCACCACAGGGAAGATCAAGCCGGAGCGGGTGGCCTGCTTCATCCCGCACCAGGCCAACGTCCGCATCATCGAGGCGGTGGTCAAGCGGGCGAACCTGCCGCCCGAGAAGGTGTTCATGAACCTCCAGCGCTACGGCAACACCTCCGCCGCGTCCAATTTGATCGCGCTCTACGAGGCGGTCAAGACCGGCCGCATCAAGCGCGGCGACCACGCCGTCATGGTTGCTTTCGGCGCCGGCCTCACCTGGGGCTCTATACTGCTGCAGTGGTGACCATCCTCTCGTGTCACGTTCAACGTGTTACGTGTCACGTGAATACGACAACCGTGCTTTCTCTCCGGTCCGGCCTTCACGTGACACGTGACACCTTACACGTGACACGATCCAGATCTCTCCCGCGCAGATGAGCCGGATCTTTTCCAGGATGCTCGCCGGCGGCGGGACGGTCGGCGGCCCATCGGGCGTGTGGCCGGCCGTCTGGCGGCCGGTGTTCTAGGGGGAGGAGGACCCATGACGGCTTCGCGCGATCCTGAACTGAGCGTCATCGTCCCGTGCTTCAACGAGGAGCGCACGCTTGGGGCGTGCGTGGAGCGGCTCCGCAGGACGGTGGGCGCGCAGTACGCGACGGAGATCCTGATCATCGATGACGGTTCGACCGATGGCAGCGCCGCCGTGATTGAGTCGCTGTCCCGGACCGATGCCGGGGTGCGCGCCGTCAGGCACGCCCGCAACCGCGGCAAAGGGGCCGCACTGCGCACCGGCTTCGAGCACGCGCGCGGCCGGTACGTGGCGGTGCAGGACGCCGACCTGGAGTACGATCCGCGCGACCTCATCGGGCTGGTCGAAATCCTCCGGCAGGGCCAGGCGGATGTGGTGTTCGGGTCGAGGTTCCTCTCGGGCGGTCCGCACCGCGTACTGTACTTCTGGCACTCCATGGCCAACGGCTTCCTCACGCTCCTGTCCAACATGTTCACGGACTTGAACCTCACCGACATCGAAACCGGGTACAAGGTGTTCCGCCGCGACGTCACCGACCAACTGAACCTGCAGGAGGACGGGTTCGGCATCGAGCCGGAGCTGGTCGCCAAGGTCGCGGCCCTGCGGGTGCGCATCTACGAGGCGGGCATCTCCTACCACGGCCGCACGTACGCCGAGGGCAAGAAGATCGGCGCGCGGGACGGCCTGTGGGCGCTCTACTGCGTTCTCCGCTACAATGCCCACCACGCGCCGTGGCTGCTGCAGTTCGCGGTCTACCTGTGCGTCGGCGGGTTGGCGGCGCTGATCAACGTGCTCGCCTTCGCCGGGTTGATGCGGGCCGGCCTGCCGGTGGGACAGGCGGCCGCCGCGGCCTTCCTCGCGGCGGCGCTCGTGAACTACATGCTGTGCATCTCGGTCATCTTCCGGCATAAGGTCCGGTGGAGCGCGGGCGGGGAAACCCTGATGTTTCTACTGGTTGTGGCGGCGGTCGGGACCGTCGATGTGATGACCACGCGCGCGCTGGTGCAGTCCGGCTGGGCGCCCGTGGCGGCGAAGCTCGCCGCGACCGCGGTGGGCCTCGCGCTCAACTTCGCGGGCCGACGCCTCCTCGTCTTTCCTGCGCCCTCGCCTGGCCCCTGGAAGCCGCGGTAGGCCAGATGACGCGCGGCATCGCATACCTTTTTCCAGGCCAGGGTGCGCAGGCCGTTGGCATGGGCAAGGCCTTCTACGACGTCTCCGACGAGGCGAAGGACATCTACCGGAAGGCCAACGCCCGGCTCGGCTTCGACGTGACGGCGCTCTGCTTCGAGGGGCCGCCCGAGGAGCTGACCAAGACCGAGAAGTGCCAGCCCGCCCTCTTTACGACCTCCCTCGCCGCCTACGCAGCCTTCCTGCGCCATGCACCCTCCTCGCTCCAGCCGGTGGGGGCCGCCGGGTTGAGCCTCGGGGAGCTGACGGCGCTGGCCGCGGCCAGGGCGTTCAGCCTGGAGGACGGCTTCTATCTCATCAAGGCGCGCGGCGAGGCGATGGCTGCCTGCGCCGTCCAGTCGAAGGGGGCGATGCTCGCACTCATCGGCCTGCCGGCCGACGGGGTGGAGGCGGTGTGCCGGGAATCGGGCGCCTGGGGGGCGAACTACAACACGCAGGAGCAGGTGGTGCTCTCAGGCACCGTTGAGGCGATCGAGAGGGCCGAGGGGCTCGCGAAGGCGCGGGGGGTGAAGCGCGCCATCCGCCTGGAGGTCGCGGGTGCCTTTCACAGCCCGCTCATGCAGCCGGCGGCCGACGCGTTCAAGGCAGCGCTCGCGAAGGTCGAGCTGAAAGCACCCGCCTTTCCGGTCATCAGCAACGCCACCGCCAAGCCCTCGCAGGACCCAGCGCAGATCCGCGAGCTGCTCGTCAAGCAGATCGTCAGCCCGGTGCTGTGGGAGCCATCGATGCGCGCGCTCATCCAGGCGGGGGCGACGGCGATGGTGGAGTTCCCGCCCTCGCGGATGCTGACGGGCATGCTGCGGAAGATTGACGGCTCGGTGAAGGGGATGGCGATCGACGAGCCGAGCGATTTCGAGAAACTATCAACGGTGATTACACAGATTATTAAAAGCTGATTACGCGGATAGAACCGTTCTGATCCGTGTAATCTGCTTTTCAAATCCGCGTAATCCCCGCCAGCTTTTCACACAATTTCTAGCATCCGCTTGATCGGCTTGACCGCCCGCTCGGCGATGGCCGGGTCCACCGTCACCACGTGCTGCATCCGCACCAGCGACATGAACGCTTTCTCGAGCGTGTTGCGCTGCATGTGGTGGCAAGTGGCGTGCTCGCTGGCGGGGTAGAAGCGCTTCTCCGGGTGCTGGGTCCGCAGCCGGTGGAGCAGGCCGTTCTCGGTGGCGATGATGAACTCGCTTGTCGGCGAGCGGTTGATGTGCTGGACCATCCCCTCCGTCGAGAGGACCTCGTCGGCCAGGTGCATCTGCTTCGTCGTGCAGCCGCACTCCGGGTGCATCAGGAACTCGGCCTCTGGGTGCTCGTCCCGCAGCTCGTCCACCTTCTCCGGCAGGATCGCCGCGTGGGCCGGGCAGTAGCCCTTCCAGAGGTGGATCTTCCGCTTGGTCTTCGCTTGCAGGTAGCTGCCGAGGTAGTAGTCGGGCACGAAGAGGATCTCTTTTTCAGCCGGAATGTGCTCGAGGACCGCAACACCGTTCGTTGACGTCACGCAGTAGTCGCATTCCGCCTTCACCGCGGCCGAGGTGTTGACGTAGCAGACCACGACGCCCTCCGGGTGCTTCGCGCGCCAGGCCCGGACCTGCCCCGGCACGATCATATCGGCGAGCGAGCAGCCCGCGGCCAGGTCGGGTACCAGCACCGTCTTGTCGGGGCAGAGCATCGCCGCGGTCTCGGCCATGAAGTGCACGCCGCAGAAGAGGATCACCTTCGCGTCGGTCTGCTGGGCCTGGCGCGCCAGGCCCAGTGAGTCGCCCACGAAATCGGCCACGTCCTGGATCGCCCCCTCTTGATAATTGTGGGCCAGGATGACCGCCCGGCGCTCCTGCTTCAGAACCGCGATCTTCTCCTTGAGCAGGGCGTAGTGAGGCGGCTCCACGGTCTGCCGGCCCTGGACGGTCAGGGTGAACCCGTCGCCGTTGGTGCCGTGGCCGTTGCCGTTCGTGTTCATCAGCACAAAACCATCCGTTCTTTCAGAATGGAACAATGATCCCCTTTTCCTGCAGCTTCACGACTTTCGGCTCGGTGAACGTGTAGAGCCGCGCCGGCCGCTGCCGGCCGTGCGCCTTGAACTCCCGCGTGCCCTTCAGGATCCCCAGCTGCAGCATCTTCCGCCGGAAGTTCCGCTTGTCCAGCCGCTGGCTGAGGATGACCTCATAGGAGCCCTGCAGCTCGGTCAGCGTGAACTGGCGTGGCAGGAGCTGGAACGCCACCGTCGTGTAGTTGATCTTGTGCTGCAGCCGCTCCAGCGCGTAGTCCACGATGCGCCGGTGGTCGAAGGCCAGCGGCGGCAGCCGCTTCACGGGGAACCAGTCCGCCTCCGTCACCCGCTGGCGCGCCTTGAGCTGGAACTGCTGCCAGTTGACCAGCGCGTAGTAGGCGACGGTGATCACGCGGCCGCGCGGGTCGCGCGCCGGCTCGCCGAAGGTGTAGAGCTGCTCCAGGTAGATGTTGCCGATGTTCGTCTCCTCCTGGAGCTCGCGCAGGGCCGCGTCGTCCACCGACTCATCCGTTCCCACGATGCCCCCGGGCAGGGCCCAAGCCCCCCGGTGGGGCGGCTGCCGGCGTTTGACCAGCAGTGCCTTGAGGGTGCCGCCCTGAATGGTGAAGAGCACGACATCGACCGCGATGGCGTGCCCACGGAACTGGCCGTTCGAGGAGGTTGGCATTAAGTGTACAGACTACACTAAGCAAATATAGTGTATCCCGTACACTTTGTCAAGGGCAAATGCGGCTCAGGGGCTGGCGGGGACGGGCTGGGCGGCGGGGTCGTGGCGCATCCGGCCGCCAGGGCCGCGCTGAGGATGAGCGACGCCGTCCGTCTCACGCGCATCGCCGCCATCCTACGCTCTCCCCCTCGCCTTCGTCAACCCCCTGAGCCGTCTTCTCGGGTAACCGTCACCCGCGCACCCCTCGGTACCACACCCCTCGGTACCAGGTACTCCAGGTACCTGGTACCTCAGCGGAGGCGGCCCCCAAACAAATCCTGATCAAGTTTCTCATCGTGGGCTCCGGCGAGGCTGATGAACTCTCGATACGCGGACTGCCGTCTTGCGGAAGTGGAGCCCACGTGTTCGTAGTAAGGATCCTCATCAACGAGTGGATCTTTGGCGCCGTGGGCGTAGTAGCCGTAGCTGGACCACGGATACTGTTCAAGCTGCGTGACCAACCCGGCGCGCAGCGGATTGCGCTCAATGTACCTGCCGACCTCCATGAAGTAGAGTTCATCTGCGATGAACGGGTTCTTGTACCGGCCCTGCCACACGTGCCCGATGTAGGAACTGCGTCGCTGGAACCATCGCGCAAATCCCCATAGCAACCCATGCATGAACTTGGAAAGATTCGGCCCCTCGATCGCCTGAACCAGGAGGTGGATGTGGTTCGACATGAGGCAGTAATGGAAGATCTTGGTCGGATAGAGCTCCTTCATGCTGGCAAGGCGGTCGAGGAAGTACTGAAACGCCGCCTGATCCTGGAACAAGGATTGGCGGTTGTTCCCGCGCGCCATGACGTGGTAGCAGCCGTTATCGACTAATGCTCTCGGCGGACGTGGCATGTTGGTCTCTCGTGCCAGCCTCTCCCTCCGGTACCAGGTACTCCAGGTACCTGGTACCGGAATTGTGGCATCCTGCTGTCTCGTGCTCTGCTTCCTGGGTGATAACCGCTTCCCAGGTAAACGTTACCCAGGAAGCGGTGATCCGGCGCGATCAGTCTTGGGTGGTCTGCTCGTAGGCGGAAAGGACGAGCTGGTCGACCTCCTGCTTGACCTCCTTGGTCAGCGGCTCGACCACGTCGTACCACTTGGTGTCTTTGCCTTGCTGTCTCGGCATGGACACGAACAGCCCCTTCCGGCCGTTGACCACGCGCAGGCCCTTGATCACGACGAAATCCCCCACCACCAGATCACAAAACGCCCTCAGCGTGCCTTCGCCGTCGAACTTGATCAGCCGCTGCACCAAAAAGGCCCCTGTGGCTGCTTCCTTCGCCATTCCCGCTCCCTCCTATGGTTGCGTGTCACCCACCCTCACCTGCGCCGAAAAGTACCCGCCCGTCAGCCCATCGATGAGCGCCGTCAGCTCCTGGATGCGCAGCGCCTTATCGAGCGCGGTCTTCTGGTCCTTCGGCGGCTCCGTGAGGAGCGCCACCTGAAGCCTCCGGCGCTCGAAGTACGTCCGCGTGACCTCGTCTACGATGTCGTCCCGCAGCTCGACCATCAGCTTCGAACGCACGTCAATCGAGGTCTGGTCATCGCTCCAGATGAAGTCGGCCGGCTCCCACGAGACGCCGGCGCTCCAATCGATGTCGCGCTCGCCCCTCTGCAGCGCGTCGGGATTCGCGCCCGCGTCCCAGTGGCGGAAATCGGTCAGGTTGGTGTCGCCTGAGAAGCTGAACTTTGGCACGAGCGCCCGCAATCGGGCCTGCATGCGCCAGGCCTGGATCTTGTGCGGGTGCACCTCGGCGTAGCGGATGGCGACCTCCCGCACCTGCGCGATGGTCGGCTCATACGAGAAGTTTGAGAGCAGCTCCTGGGGCGAGGGCGGCTCGCCCGGGCTCAGCTCCTCCGGAGCCGTTTCAAACCGGAACAACCCCTCATCGGTGGCGCCCCACAGCTGGCCACCTCCCACCGCCAGGTCATGCACGCGCGTAGCCGAGCGCCCCTGCGCCAGCGCGACCCAGCGCTCGTGCGCCGGCTCGTACCGCGCGACCCCGCGCGCCGTCGCTGCGTACAGGGCAGACGGTGAGCGGCGCTGGAGCACGATGTCGGTGACGTCGGCCGACTCCAGGCCGCTGCGGCTCAGGCGGCGCCAGGTGAGGCCGTCGTCAACGCTCACTTCAACCCCCCGCGAGGTGGCGAGGTAGAGCGCCCCGGGCTGCTCCGGGTCGACCGCGACGGCGCTGAGGCGGTGGAGCGAGCCGTCCTCCTCATCCGTCTCGGGTGGTGCGACAGATGCCGGCTGCTCCACCTCCGTGTCCTCAGCATGGATCCGGATGCGGCGCTGGTGCCAGCTGCCGCTCACCAGGTCGCCCTCCCACAGCCCATCGGCGGTGACGACGTACAGCCGCGCCGGCTCGCGCGGGTGAAAGGCGGCGTGCACCACGTCGCGGGCCGAGCGCGGGACGTCCGCCTCCTGCCACGTGCGCCCGCCGTCCGCGCTGACGAACACGCCGCGGCGGGTGCCCAGCACGGCTCGGTGCGGGTCGGCGGGATGAAAGCCAACCACCGTGCAGTCGGACGCCTCCTCGCCGGGCGCGCCGAACACCTTCGACCAGGTCAGGCCCCCGTCGAAGGATCCGAACAGTCCCCGGCTGGTCGCCGCCAACACCGTCGGCCGCTCGAGGCCCTGCACGGCCAGCGCGCGCAGTTGGACCTGCTGCGGCGGACGGAACCGCTCCTCCCAGCTCTTGCCGCCATCCGCCGATTCGTACACCGCTGCCTGACTGGCGGCGTAGACGCGCCCGGGCATGACCGCCACGGCAATCAACCCGGTTTCGCCCCGGCCGACGTCCACCAGCGCTCCGGTCGGCGCCGGAGTTGCGGCCCACCCAGTCACAGGCCATGCGAGGATCAGACCAACACACGCACCCGCTACACGCCTCATGTTGCCTCCTTGTGTGCATACACCAGGAGCAGGGAAGCAGCAGGCGTGCCAACCCCGAAATGGGGACGTTTCTGTTGTTACATTCGGCGAGAAACGGGCGGGGGCAAACGGAAAGTGGACGGGGATATGTTACAACGGGACGCTTCTATTGTTCGGCCTCAGCCGCGGAATAATAGAAGCGTCCCTATTTTGTGATGCGGAGAATCGTCAGGCTGTCGGAGGGCGGACGGTTACGCAGAGACTTTGCGGGCGTACACGGCGATGGTGCTGCCGCGTCCGAACAGGCATGACCACCATTCGGCCGCTTGGTGGAGGAGCCCGCGCCACTTCGAGTCGCCAGGCTCGGGCCGGCCTTGGCTGCGCCGCTCAAACCGCTCGCTCTCGCGCCACATGCCCCAGGCGCCGAGGTCCTGGCGGATCGCGATGACGGAAAAGCCATGCCGCTTTAGCAGGCGGCTGATGGAGTCAGGGGTGAAGTGGCACAGGTGCCTCGGCAGGTCGAAGCCGAGCCAGCACCGCCCGTACCGCTTGGCGGAGCGGCCGGCGGCGTTGGGCACCTTGAGAATCACCAGGCCGTCCGCATCGAGCAGGCGGCGCATCGCGTCCAGCGCGGCGGCGGGATTGGGCACGTGTTCGAACACGTGGGACATGTGGATGACGTCGAACGAGCCGTCAGGCAAGCCGGAGGTTTCCAGCGTGCCCGCCCGCACGTCCAGCCCGTGGACGGTCCGGGCCTGCTCGGCCGCAGCGGCGTTCATCTCCACCCCCGCCACGCGCAGGCCGCACTGGCGCTGGTAGACCAGGTCGCCCCCGCTGCCGCAGCCCACGTCGAGGAAGCGCCCCTGCCCGCGGTAGGGGATGATCTTCAGGTCTTTGCCGAGCAGGCGCAGCCGCAGCGCCAGCGGCCACAAGAGGAGGCGGAGAAGCCACCGGCGCCAAGCACCCCCGGACACCGGATAGCCCCAGAACGCCTGGCGCATGCCAAGCTTCGACCACCACTCGAGGCGCGCGCCCAGCGCCTTCCATCCGGAGAGCTGCTTGGGAGGCTTCGGCTGGTAGGCGTAGTAGGCCTGCGGGTAGAAGGCGGCCAGGTACGCCGGAGTCGGCCGGGGGTTGGTGAACAGCAGGCCGCAGCTGCGGCAGGCGACGATCTGGAACGACACCGCCGGGCCGCACTCCCGGTTCCAGTTCGGAGCGGCCAAGAACGGCTGAAAGTTCCCGGTCGCCCCGCACGAGCAGCAGGGGACCGTCTCGAGCTCAGGTTTCGCCGGTTGGGCCGAGGTTTCAGGCGAGGGCATGGGGCAGGAGAATTATACCGCCTGAGTCTTGATCGTGCCGAATCCAATCTGTGCTTGCCTGGGGGTGGGGCGGGCAGTATAATGGCCCCCTTGTGAGGAGCAGCCGATGCCAACAGCCCAAGTTGAGAAGGTGCACCAGGAACAAGCCTGGCGCCACGTGCTCGCGAACAAGCTGAGCCTGCCGCTGACGGTACTCAGCCAGCTCGAGGCGGGCAAGCCCGTGCCGCCCGAGACGCTCCGGCGGGCCATCGCCGAGCTGAAGGAGGCGGTCCGGCTGTTTGATCGCGGATCACCGGTTGCTGAGATTGATTCGGGAAGCTGATTACCCGCCCGAACGGCCCTAAGGGTCGCAGCGGGAAGGCGTTATCGAGTATACTTATGCGTATTGGTGGGGTGGGGGTCTCCCGGACCGCAGGAGGGCCCAATGACTGTCGACAAGGGATGTGGCGAAGGCGAGGTATCCCCTAGCCGGCTGAGCAGGCGCTTGGGTCTCTTGCGGAGCCAGCACCACGTAGTGCTGGCGTTTTTGTCTGTGCGGCGAGGGCGGGTAGCGGTAGAAGAAGGATGAACCACTTTACGGCGTCAGCCTTGCTTACGTCAGCCGCTTCTCTCGCCGTGTCTCTCTATGCGCTAGCCCAGCGGGATGGCAGCGCGGGGGTGGTGAAGCGTTTGTTCGCCTTGTATTGGTTCAGCATCGCGTTCTGGAGTTTCTTCGTCGGCCTCCAGGCTGTGTTTTTGCATCTGATGCCTGAGATCCTGTGGGGGTGGTTGCTCCATGCGGGAGTCCTGTTCGTTCCAACGACGTTCTTCCACTTCTCGCTGATCCTAACGCAACGTCTGACGAAACATCGAACAGCCCTGTTCAGCGCGTATGGCTTGACCTTGGCTTTTCTCGCGCTCAACTCCTTCACCACGCTCTTCACTCACGGCGTCGCCTATCGGGAGGGCTACGCGTATCCGATCCCTGCCCGGCTCTACCTCGTTTTTTTCGTCTGTTTCATCGCCTTTGTCCTGTGGGGTACGACCCTATTGTTCAGGCATCTCCATTCAGCGCGTCCGGAGCGGAAAGGCGCCTTTGGCACCTTCCTTGCTTTCCATCTCTTAGCGTGCGTAGGAGGGATGGATAACTTTGCCATCATGTGGGATATCAAAATCTTCCCGTTGTATCCGTTCGGACTCTATGCCGTCGTCCTTTATGCGTGCGCCGCTCTGTACGCACTGAAGAGAAAGGCGTTCTCGCCGGCATCGTTGCCTGAAGCGGTGTTGAGCTACGGTCACGCACCACCGGAGCAGGTACCTGTTTCGTCTGTTGGAACCTGAAAGACTGGGAGGCGCTAGCGATGCAGCAAACAGAGGATCGCCGCAGAGAAACCCGGGTTGCTCTAGACCTTCCCGCAGTCCTTTCGACCAATTCTTCCACGAAGCCGAGCCGAGAGGTCAAAGCCCAGACTGTTAACCTCAGCCTGAAGGGCTGCGCCGTTGTTTGCGGAAACTCCATCCCTCATGACGCCGAGTGCGTAGTCAGGCTCGGGTCAATTTTGAACCCTGAGATCAATCACGAATATCCAGCTCGAAACATCTGGGTCTCCCCGGATTCACACCAAGTCGGGCTGGAGTTTTCCAGCATCCCTGGTCCGTTAGCGGCTGAGCTATCGAAGGTCTTGGAGTTAGCCAAGTGGATCAAGCGAGACCGCTTTTCCATCAACATGACGGTGTTCCTGAAAGACACGAACGCAGAAGGGAACGTCTATTTTGCTCGGTATTTTGACTGGCAGGGGATGGCCCGGGAGGCGTTTTTTAGGCAGTTGTTGGGGGAGTCGGTTGCTGTATTTACCAGCGGCCAACTCCGACTCATCACGGTTGATGCAGCAATTCACTTCCGCCATGAATTACGCCTCTTCGATGAAGTGGTGATCCGAGTACAGCCGACGAACACCCGGCACACCAGTGTCGATCTGCTGTTTTCCTACCTCAAGACCAACGGGGAAGAAATCGCGACAGGGAAGCAGACCATCGCCTTCGCGAGTCCTTCGGGGAGCCTCATCCCAATCCCCCGGCAGGTGTTGGAAGCCGGGAGGACATACTTGAATGACATCGAACAACTGAGGTTGCTTTACTATCTTGAAAAGCCGGAGCACCAAAGTGCGGCTCGATAATGGCGTGGCAATTGAGGAACTCAAGCTGTAACGCCGATAACGTTCGCGGGTAGACATGGCGATCAACTATCTTGTTGCTCTCCTGACCACCTCGCTCGCCACCTTTCTCTTGGGGGCCTTCGTCATCGTTCGCAGTCCCCGGAGACCGCTCAACCGCATCTTCGGACTCTATTCGTGGAGTATCGCCACGTGGAGCGCTGGTCAGGCCCTCCACAGCGTCGCGCCGGATGTCCCGCAGTCGCTCTGGTGGGCGTATCTCAGCCACTACGGCGTTGCATTTATTCCGACGTTCTTTGTCCATTTCGTTCTCTCCTTCCTTGGGTTTTCGGCCGGGCGAAAACGTCGGGTCCTGATTCCCTGTTATGCCCTGAGTGTTCTCTTCGCAGTAGTGAATGGCACGCCGCTCTACATCGCCGGTGTCACGCCGAAGTTCTCCCTGAAGTATTTCATTGAGCCAGGTTTCTTCTACCCCTTTTCGGTGGCGTTCTTCGGCCTGTGCACCGTGTACGGCCTGATCAAGTTGTTTCAGGCCTATACGAAGGCTTCGGGGGCGCTCAGGAACCAGCTGAAGTACCTCTGCTGGTCGTCTCTGCTTGGCTATCTGGGCGGTGCGGCGAACTTCTTTCTTGTCTTCGATCTAGAGATCGTTCCCTGGAATCCGTTCGGGACATATGCAGTGCCGCTGTACGTCTTGGCGACTGCGTATGCGATCGTGCGGTACCGCCTGATGGACATCACCCTGGCGATTACGAGGACAGGGATCCTGCTGGGGGTGTATACACTTGTCGTCGGTGGTCCACTATTGCTGGGCCTCAGTTTCAGGTCGGCGCTGATCGACCTCTTCGGGGCCCGGTGGTGGGTGGCACCGCTAGTGCTGTATACCGTCGCGGCCTTTGCGGGGCCGTTCCTCTACCTCTACTTCCAACGGAAGGTGGAGCAGCGGCTCCTCCGGGACCAGCGGCGCTACCAGCAAACACTCCTCTCGGCTTCCAGCGGAATGACGCAGATCCGGGACCTCGCGCGCCTCTGTCGGCTCATCGTCCACGTGATCACCAAGGCCGTCGGCTTACGCCACGCGGCGATCTTCCTCTACGAGCCGAAGGAGGAAGTGTTCGTGCTGGCGGCGCGCCGCTACGGTCCACCGGACGGCGCTCGGCTGTCCAAGAACGACCCAGTCGCGGAGCTCCTGCGCCAGGTCCGGAAACCAGTCGTGCTGGCGGAGCTGAAGGCCCAGCTAGGCGAGACGGACGCGAAGGATGCAGTGAGCCGGAAGACGGCGCGGGCCCTAGCCTGGATGGAGAGCCAGCACGCCAGTGTGCTGGTCCCCAGCTTCGCCCAAGAGAGCCTCATCGGCTTTCTCGTGCTCGGGGAGAAGCGCTCCACCAGGATCTTCACGACCGAGGATTTGAGCGTCTTCGCCACCCTGGCCAACCAGGCGGCCCTCGCCATCGAGAACGCCCGCTTCTACCAGAGCGAAAAGGAGCGTCAGGCCGCGCTCTTCCACTCCGCCAGCCTTGCCTCCCTCGGCACGATGGCCAGCTCCATGTCCCACCAGGTCAACAACCGCTTCAACGTCATGTCGGTCATCGGGGGCATTCGGAAGGAGGCCCTCCAGCAGCTCCTCGCTCGGGACCTCCAGGGTCCCGCGGAGTGGC